>NZ_JBVHEP010000029.1:0-126087 GCF_055562795.1 Streptomyces sp. NPDC016851 | reverse complement strand
GTTGTTTCTATCTCCACCGCGGGGTCTTGTGGTGGGGGCTGTTGCGGGGGCTGGCGGCGGGGGGGGGGGGCGGGTTGGCGTTGGGGGGGGCCCGGGCCCCGCCGCGCTCTCCTCCTTCAGCGCCTTCGCCTCGCTCTTGAGGATCCGCATCGAGCGGCCGAGCGAACGCGCCGTGTCGGGCAGTTTCTTCGAGCCGAACAGGACGATCACGACGATCGCCACGATCAGCAGATGCCAGGGCTCCAGTCCGTTGCGCAGCACGTCCTGCCCTCCCTCTCATCGACAGTTGCTACATTGCGCAACTGTACAACCCCCGGGTGAGAGGCAAGCGGACGCCGATGACGGTCACCAGCAACCGGAGGACTCAGCCGCCGCGGCACAGGGCCGCCGCGCGGGACGACAGGCGGCGGCGCGGTCGCCGGCGCGGCCGTGACCATGGTCGTGGTGGTGGCCGTGGCCGTGGCATACGGATCGGGCTCGTCGTCTGCCTGGCCCTGCTCGTGCTCGCCGCGGGCGGAGCCGGCTGGCTGTACCTGAAGCTGGACGGCGACATCAGCACCTTCGACTCGGGCGGCCTCTCCGACAACCGCCCCGAGGCCGGTTCGTCACAGGGGGAGAACGTCCTGGTCATCGGCTCCGACACCCGCACCGGCGGCAACGAGGCGCTGGGCGGCGGCGACAAGGACGACGTGGGCCGCTCCGACACCGCGTTCCTGCTGCACGTCTACGCCGACCACCGGCACGCCGTCGCCGTCTCCATCCCCCGCGACACCCTGGTGACCATCCCGCCGTGCAAGCTGCCCGGCGGAGGCTGGACGAAGGCACAGCCGGACACGATGTTCAACGCGGCGTACTCGGTCGGCCAGACGGCCAAGGGCAACCCCGCCTGCACGCAGAACACCGTCGAACAGCTCACCGGCCTGCGCGTGGACCACACGGTCGTCGTCGACTTCAAGGGCTTCGCCCGGCTGACGGACGTGGTGGGTGGCGTCAAGGTGTGCCTGCCGCAGGACGTCTACGAGAACGACCTCGACCCCCACCTCACCGCCCCGGGCGAGCTGCTGTTCCACAAGGGCGAGCAGACCGTCGCGGGCCGGAAGGCGCTGGACTACGTCCGCATCCGGCACGGCATCGGCGACGGTTCCGACATCGGCCGGATCAAGCGCCAGCAGGCGTTCGTGGCGAGCCTGCTGAAGGAGGTGAAGAGCGAGGGCTTCACTCCGACGCGGCTGCTGCCGCTGGCCGAGGCCGCGACGAAGTCGCTGACGGTCGACCCCGGCCTCGGCTCCGCGGACAAGCTGATGTCCTTCGCGTTGTCCCTGAAGGACATCGACCTGCACGACACGAAGTTCGTGACCTTGCCGTGGCGCTACGAGGGTTCACGGGTCGCGATCGTGCAGCCGGACGCCGACGCCCTGTGGGCCGCGCTCCGGGCCGACCGCACGATCGACGGCAAGAGCGCCGGCGGGAAGAGGACCGGGACAGCGGGTTCCGCGGCGTCCGCCTCCCCCGCACCGGTCTCCGGTGCGGGCATCGAGGTCGCCGTCTACAACGGCACCTCCGTCCCCGGCCTGGCCGCCCGCGCCGCCGCCGCTCTCACCTCGGACGGCTTCACCGTCACGGGCACGGCCACGGCGTCCGCCCAGGACCACACCACGACACTGGTCGAGTACGGCCCCGGCCTGGAGGACCGCGCCCGGACCGTCGCGGCGGCCTTCCCCGGCGCGCGGCTCCAGCCCGTGACCGGCAGCGGGATCAGTGTCGTGCTGGGACAGTCGTACGCGGACGGCCCGGTGGCGACCGCGTCCGCGTCCCCGGCTCCGTCCGCCGTGCCGTCGGAGGTCGCGGCCGGGGCCCGGTCCGCGGACGACAACCCCTGCTCGAACCTCACCTACGGCTGACGCCGCCCCTGCCGGGCCCTGGCCGCCGTCAGGGCCAGAGCGTACAGACCGAGGACGACGGCCGGCAGGAGGTAGTACGCGGCGGGCAGGGCCGTCATGCCGAGGGCCGCGCCGAGGGGGCTCGGCGGCAGCAGCAGGCCGACGACGGCGAGGCCGGCCGCCGCGAGAGGGACCGGGCCGGGGGCACGGCTGTGCTCGTCGCCCCGGCCGGTGCGCAGGAGCAGCATCACCAGGGCCTGGGTGAGCAGGTTCTCGGTGAACCAGGCGGAGCGGAACACGGCTTCGTCGTCGACGGCGTCGGGGCCGTCGAGCGCGAACGCGAGGACGGCGAAGGTGGCGAGGTCGGCGACCGCGTTGAGCAGGCCGAAGCCGGTGACGAACCGGAGGAAGGAGCGCGGCCGCAGCACGGCCGGACCGCGCAGGGCCGCCGCGCCGGGACGGTCGTGGGCGAAGGCGAGCTGGGCCGCGTCGAAGCACAGGTTCTGGGCGAGCACCTGGGCCGGGAGCATCGGCAGGAAGGGCAGGAGCAGGCCCGCGGCGAGCATCGCGACGACGTTGCCCAGGTTGGAGGAGAGCGTGACGCGCAGGTACGAGGCGATGTTGCCGCTCGCGTGCCGCCCGGCGGTGATCGCGTGGCCGATCGCCGTGAGGTCCTTCTCGGCGAGGACGACGTCGGCGCTCTCCCGTGCCACGCCGACGGCGGAGCGGGGCGCGAGGCCGACGTCGGCGGCACGCAGCGCGGCCACGTCGTTCACGCCGTCGCCGAGGAAGCCGACGGTGTGCCCGGCGGCGCGCAGGGCGGCGACGACCCGGGCCTTGTCCTGCGGGGTGCAGCGGGCCACGACGGTCGCCTCCCCGGCGGCCTCGGGACCTTCCAGCTGTGCGGCGGTCCGTATCTCCCCGGGATCCAGGCCGAGTTCGCGACAGGCCCGGGCGGCGGTGGCCGGATGGTCGCCGGTGAGGACCTTCACGGTGACGCCCCGGTCGGCCAGAGCGCGCAGGGCGTCGGCGGCGGTCGGGGCGAGGGCGTCCCGGAAGGTCACGAGGCCCCGGAAGGTCAGGCCCCGCGTGCCGGGCGGGCCGGGCGCACCGGCGGGGCGGTCGGCCGTCGCGACGGCCAGGACCCGCAGCCCGGCGTCCGCCTCCCGGGCGGCGAGCGCCAGCAGCCGTTCGCGCTCCCCCGGCTGAGCCGTACAGCGCTCCACCACCGCCTCGGCGGCCCCCGTGACGACGACGGTGTGGCGCCCGAGGGTGCCGCGCACCACCGACGTCGAGCAGCGCCGTACCGGGTCGAACGGCACCGCGTCCACCCCGTCGTACTCCTCGCCCACCGGCCCGGCCGCCTCCAGCAGGGCCTCGTCGAGGGCGTCGGGCGCGGGCAGTTCGGCGAGCTGGAGGGTCCACCAGGCACCGACGGCGGCCCAGCGCAGCACCTCCGGGTCGTCCCGGCCGGCCGGGACGAGGGCCCGTGCGACGACGGGCCGGTCCTGGGTGAGGGTGCCGGTCTTGTCGACGCACAGCACGTCGACCGCGCCCAGGTCGTGCAGCGCCGGCAGCCGTTTGACGATGACGCCGTGGGTGCGGGCGAGCAGGGCGGCACCCCGGGCCAGGCAGGTGGTGACGATCACCGGCAGCATCTCGGGCGTCAGTCCGACGGCGACCGCGACGGCGAAGGGCAGGGTCTCCAGGCCGCGTCCGCGCAGCGCGGCGTTGGCCATCAGGACGAGGGGCGGCGTCAGCAGCATGAAGCGGATCAGCACCCAGGAGATGCCGTGCACCGACCGGTCGAAGGCCCCGCCCTCCCGGGGGACGGCCGGCTGCCGGTGTGCGGCGGCGAACCGGGTGCCGTCCCCGGTCGCGACCACGACGGCCGTACCACTGCCCGTGGCGACGGTGCTGCCCTGGAAACACAGCGGGGTCTCGTCGACCGCACCGGATCCGGCCGGTCCCTCCACCGCCCTCTTGGCCACCGGCGCCGACTCCCCGGTGAGGGCGGCCTGGTGCACCGTGAGTCCGCGTGCGCGCAGCAGTCGTACGTCCGCCGGGACGAGGTCGCCGGGGCCGAGGCGCAGGACGTCGCCGGGGACGAGGTCCGGGACCGGCACCTCGCGGGGCCGGGGCGGCTCCCGGTCGGTGTCGCGCCGCAGCACCGTGGCCGTGCCGGCGACCAGTTCGCGCAGGGCGGCCATGGAGCGGTCGGCCCGGTGCTCCCCGCTCGCGCGCAGCCCGCAGCTGACCGCGACCAGGGCGAGGATGACCACGGCGGTGCCCCAGGAGGCGACGGCGGCGGACACCAGACCGAGGCAGAGCAGGACGGCGGTGAAGGGGTCGCGCAGGGCGTGCACGCACCGGCGGGGCCAGGACGGCGTGCGCCGGTCCGGCAGGGTGTTCTCGCCGTGGGTGAGCAGCCTGGCCGCGGCCTCGGCCTCGGTCAGTCCCCGGGGGCCCGACTCCAGCCGCCGCAGCACCTCAAGGGTGGTGCCGTCGGCGGTCTCAGAGGCCATGGAGGCGGCGGCGCGGCGGCGCCGCCCGGTCCGTGAGCCGGCCCACCAGGAGCCGTACGACGTCGACGATGTCGGGGTCGTCGACGTAGTACACCTGCCGGCGGCCCTCGCGGCGGGAGCCGACGAGTCCGGCCAGCTTCAGCTTGGTGAGGTGCTGGCTGACCGCTGGCAGCGCGCCGCCGACCCGCTCGGCGAGCCCGGTCACGTCGCTCTCGCCCTGGGCCAGCGCCCAGACGATGTGCAGCCGGGCGGGCGAGGCCAGCAGCCCGAAGGCCGCGGCCGCCCGGTCGAGTACGTCGGCGGGCGGGTCCTCGAAGCCACTGCCGGCTGCCGCCACCGTCGCCGTCCCTTCCGTCGCCTGAGTCGTCCTGCGGGCCGCACCAGTCTAGGCGGCCCCCGGCGGCCCCCCGGCGGCCGCTCCGGGAGGCCTTTTCCGTGCGGGACGCCGGGCCCCGAACCGCACGGACGGTATGAAAATCATGGGGATGACCTCCCACGTTCGACCCGTCGGACAGATCATCACGATGCGGCAGCGCTAACTCACGGCATGTGGCCGCTCACTTGACGCCCAGTGGTCACACACGGTTGGCTCCGGGCCAACGAGAGTCATCCGGCCCGTGCTCAAGTGCGGTCCGCCCGGCTCTCATCCTGCTCTTGCTCGGCCGCACAGCGAGGTCCGCCCCTCATGAAGACTCCTCCCCCGCCGCACACCTCCGCGAGACTCACCCGTGTCGCGGCCCTGGTGTCCGCCGTGTGTCTGCTGGTGGCCGGCTGTTCCGTCCTCGGCGCGAGTGACGACGGGCCGGACGCCGACCCGGTGGGCGGGCCGGGCGGCGGGATGAAGGTCGCCCTGGTCACCCACGGCGGCAAGGGCGACGCCTTCTGGGACCTGGTGCGCCGGGGCGCCGAGACGGCGGCGGCCAAGGACGGCATCGACCTGACGTACGCCAGCGACGCCGACGCGGCCGCGCAGGCCGCGCTGGTGCGCGACGCGGTCCGCGACAAGGTCGACGGCATCGCCGTGACGCTCGCCAAGCCGGCGGCGATGCGGGGCCCGATCGCCCAGGCCAAGGCGGCCGGCATCCCCGTCGTCGGGCTCAACTCCGGCATCGACGCCTGGCGCCCGGCGGGCCTGCTGGAGTACTTCGGCCAGGACGAGTCCGTCGCCGGCCGGGCCGTCGGCGACAAGCTGGACGAGGTCAAGGCCAGGCACGCCCTGTGCGTCGTGCACGAGCGGGGCAACGTCGCGCTGGAGGCCCGCTGCGCCGGCGTGCGCAAGACGTTCGGCGGCGAGACCGACAACGTGTACGTGGACGGCGCCGACATGAACGCGGTGACCGCCACGATCGCGTCCCGGCTGCGGCAGGACTCCAGCATCGACGAGGTCGTCACCCTGGGCGCCCAGTACGGGCTCAGCGCGGTCGACGCCGTCAAGCAGGCCGGCAGCAGAGCCAAGGTCGCCACCTTCGACCTCAACAAGGACCTGGTCGAGGCGGTCCAGAGCGGCGAGGTGCAGTTCGCGGTCGACCAGCAGCCCTACCTGCAGGGCTACCTCGCGGTGGACGCCCTGTGGCTGTACCGGACCAACGGCAACATCAGCGGCGGCGGGACGGCCCCGGTGCTCACCGGCCCCGCGTTCGTGACGAGGTCCAACGTGTCCGCGGTGGCACGTTTCGCCGCCGCCGGGACCCGGTGACCGGACCCTTCCTGTGACGGTGTCGCCAAAGATTCGGTCAGGTCCGGGCCCTGCGGTCACTTGTACGGATAACATCCTGCGCATCCCATGTGCCGTAACCGGCACGCGAAACCCCTCGCGCCCGTCCCCCGCTCCCCTCCCCCACCCCGCCCGTTCCGCCTTCCCGTTCCTCCCTCCCCGCTGATCGCCCTAGGACGACGATGTCTCGACGGACAGGTGCCCGGCGCCGTCTCGGTTCCATACGCCTCTCCCTGGTGCTTGTGGCCCTGGTTCCCAGCGTCACCCTCGCCGCCATGTGGGGCGTGACGACCATCCAGATGTTCTCGGAGGGGCTACGGCTGCGCGACCAGACGGAGCTGAGCCGGTCGACCGGTGCCATGGGCACCGACACGACCCTCGCCCTCCAGCGGGAACGCAGCCTGTCGGCGGCCTGGCTGGCCTCGCCGCACGGCTCCCGGGCCGCCCTCGACAAACAGCGCGAGGAGACCGACGCGGCGGTCGGGAAGCTGGTCGGGCAGGCGGACGCGATCGAGGAGGCGCCCTCCCGCGTGTCGGACCGGCTGTACTCGGTGCTGGGCTCGGTGGGCAGCCTGGAGTACTACCGCGACCAGGTGGACGACCCGACCGACATCACCGCGCAGCAGGCGCTGGACCAGTACACCTCGATCATCGACGACCAGATCCACGCCTTCCAGGAGCTCTCCCAGGTCGACGACGGCGACCTCACCTCGCAGGCCGGTCCGCTGGTCGCCCTGGAGCACGCCGCGGAGCTGGTGTCCCGGGAGGACGCGCAGCTGACCCTGGCGTGGCCGTCCGGGCACCTCGACGACAAGGCCTGGACGCAGTTCACGGAGCTGGTGAACACCCGGCGCTGGCTCGTCCAGGACCAGGTCGTGCCCCAGCTGACCGGCAGCGCCAAGGCACAGACCGAGCGGATCCTGGCGAGCCCGGAGTGGCAGACGCTCCAGTCCATCGAGGACCAGGTGCTGGCGGCCCGCAACTCCGGTGCCGCCTCGGACCGGATCGCCCTGCCGGACGCCCAGAAGCGGTGGAACGCCGCCATGGACGAACTGTCCGCCCACTACGCGACTCTGATCCAGCGGCAGACGACCGGCCTGCTCGAACGCAGCGCCGACAAGGCGGACGCGCTGCTGATCAAGGCGGGGATCCTGAGCGCCGGCGGGCTGCTCGCGCTGCTGGTGTGCGTCGGCATGTCCTGGCGGATCACCCGCTCGCTGTCCCGGCGGCTGCGCGGACTGCGCCGGGCCGCCGTCAGCCTCGCGCAGGAACGGCTGCCCGACGTGGTGGCCCGCCTCGACCGGGGCGAGACGGTCGACCCGGAGTCCGCGACGACCCCGCTGGACTACGGGCACGACGAACTCGGCCAGGTGGCGCAGGCGTTCAACACCGCCCAGCGCACGGCCGTGCACACCGCGGTCGAACTCGCCGACACCCGGCGCGGCTTCCAGAAGGTCATCCTGGGCATCGCCCGGCAAAGCCAGAACCTGGTCAACCTCCAGCTCAGCAGGCTCGACACACTGGAACGCGAGCACACCGACCCCGACATCCTCAAAGGCCTGTACGAACTGGACTCCACGGCCAGCCAGTTGCGCCGCTACGAGGAGAACCTCGTCATCGTCAGCGGCGAACGGCCCGGCCGCAGCTGGACCGAGCCGGTCGCGCTGGCCGACATCCTGCGCAGCGCGGTCGGCGAGGTCGCCGAGTACCAGCGGGTGGAGGTGCACACCGACGAGGAGGTGTCCGTCGCGCCGCCCGCGGTGGCCGACGTCATCCACCTGCTGGCCGAGCTCATCGACAACGCGACCGCGTACTCGCCCGCCCCGAGCCCCGTCACGGTGCGGGCCGGGATGGTCGCCAAGGGCCTGGCCGTCGAGGTCGAGGACCGCGGCCTCGGCATGTCGGAGGAGGACTACGCGTCGTTCAACGAACAGCTCGCGGTGCCCCCGCAGTTCGACGTGGTGGCGCTCGCCGACGACCTGCGGCTCGGCATGTTCGTGATCGCCCAGCTGGCCCACCGGCACGGCATCACCGTCACCCTGCGCGCCTCGCCGTACGGCGGGACCACGGCGATCGTGCTGATACCGCACGACATCGTGGTGCGTGAGACCCCGGAGGCCGGTGCGCCGGGCGCCCGGGACGGCAAGGACACGGCCGGCGTGAACGGCCTGTCCGCCCTCGTCCGCCCGAGGGGGGCGGGCGACGGTCCGCGGGCCGATGGCGGCCCGGAGGACGGGCGGAGCCCGGCGGACGCCGAGAACGCCGGCAGCGCCACGGCCACCGCCGAGGAGCCGGAGGACGCACCGGGCACCACCGGGGCCGCCCGCGAGCCCCGGCCCTTCACATCGGCCCGGTCCGCCACCACCACCGCGGCCGCCACGGCCACAGCGCCCGCCGCGCCCGCCGCCCGCGAGGTCATCCCCCGCGGGGACGGTCTCGCCCCGCTCCCCCGCCGGGTGCCGCAGACCAGCCTGGTGGAGGAACTGCGCGAGGAGTCCGCGCCCGCCGAGGACGACGGCTCCCCCGACGACTTCACCGCGGAGGCGGCCGCCTCGTCCCTGGCCGGCTTCCAGCGCGGCACGCTCCGGGCCCGTGACGACGACACCGATCAGCCGTACGACGAGGAAGCGGCCGCACCACCCCGGCAGGCCGCCGCCGGCCCCGTCCCCTCGACTCCGCCCGCCGACCGCTGACGAAGGACACCGCAATGACACGCCCCATCCCCGCCACGCACACCCAGCTCGACCAGCTGCTGACCGGACTCGTGGAGCGGGTCGCCGACGTGAACCAGGCCGTGGTGCTGTCCGAGGACGGCCTGGTGGTCAGCAAGTCCACCGGATTCCTGCGCGACGACGCCGAGCGGCTCGCGGCGACCGCGTCCGGCCTGATGAGCCTCAGCAAGGGCGTCAGCATGGACTTCCGGGGCGGTCCGGTGCGCCAGGCGCTCATCGAGATGGCCAACAGCTATCTGATCCTCACCTCCGCGGGTCCCGGCGCGCACCTGGTCGTGCTCACCGGGCCGGGCGCGGACGTCGGTGTGGTGGCGTACCAGATGAACATGCTGGTGAAGAAGATCGGCGAGCACCTCAGCGCGGCACCGCGGGGCATGGCCGGTCCCGTCGTCGACCCCGGCGTGTGAGGTGGGAGGAGGCGACCCGGCGGGGCGGCTCGTACGGCCGTTCGCGCTGACCGGTGGCCGGACCCGGCCCAGCCGCGCCGACTTCACGCTCATCGCGACGGTGACCGCGGTCGATCCGCAGCCCACCGCGGCGGCCCGGTGCCAGCCCGAGCACACCCGGATCCTCCGGTTGTGCGCCGAGCCGCTGGCCGTGGCGGAGCTGGCCGCCCGGCTCGACCTGCCGGTGAGCGTGGTCGTCATCCTGCTCTGCGACCTGCTGGAGGCGGGCCGGATCACCGTCCGTCCGCCGCGCCTCGTCTCCCGTACCGCTCCGGACCTGGACCTGCTGAAGAAAGTGAGGGACGGCCTTGGCCGGCTCTGACGTCGCCACCGACGCGTCCTCGGCACCCGACACGGTCAAGATCCTCATCGCCGGCGGCTTCGGCGTGGGCAAGACCACCATGGTCGGGTCGGTCAGCGAGATCGCCCCGCTGCGCACCGAGGAACCCCTGACCATGGCCGGTCTGGGCGTCGACGACCTGGACGGTATCGAGGAGAAGCGGGCCACCACCGTGGCCCTGGACTTCGGCCGCATCACCATCAGCCGGGACCTGGTGCTGTACCTGTTCGGCACGCCGGGGCAGCAGCGGTTCTGGTTCATGTGGAACGACCTGGCCCTCGGCGCGCTCGGTGCCGTGGTCCTGGTCGACGTCCGCAGACCCGAGTCCAGCTTCGCCGCGATCGACTTCTTCGAACGCCGGGGCATCCCGTTCGTCGTCGGGGTCAACGGCTTCCACGGCGAACACCCGTATCCGCCCGAGGACATCCGGGACGCCCTCGCGGTGCCGGAGCACGTGCGGGTGCTGCTGTGCGACGCGCGGGAGAGGGAGTCGTGCCGGGACGTGCTGATCGCCCTGATCGACCAGCTGATCGCGACGGCGGTGCAGGCCTGAGCCAGGCGGTGCGAGCCCGCGGCCGGCGGTGTCTCAGCCCCGGCCGGGTGTGGGCCCGGGCCACTCGGTGTACGGCACCGGGCGGCCCGTGAACGCGTCCAGGACGACGCGGCCGCCCACCGGCCGGTCCAGCTTCACCGTCACCTTCTCGCCACGCAGCTCACCCGTGCAGGGGCCGTCGTCGGTGCCGGTCACGGCGGCGGACAGTACGACGCTGCTGCGCGTCTGAAGCGCCGTCACGACGGGGCCGTCGTCGCAGGATCCGTGGTGCGCCACCACGGTGACGGACCGGCCGTCCCGCGCCACCGCCGTCAGGCCGCCGAGCGGCGCCAGCACGTCCGTGGGGACGTCCGGCCCGAGCGGCGCGATGGGCGGCGCGGGCAGCTCCGAGGGGTTCACGGCGGCCGTCTTCAGGGGAGCGGCATAGCCCTTCAGGGTGAACAGCCAGGCCGGGACGGTCGCCGGCCCGCGACCGGTGAGCACGGTCATCTCCCCCAACTCGGCCTTGGTGACGGCCAGCCGGGGACCGGGGCCACTGTTACGGTCCAGGGTCCGGTAGGCCCGCTCGGCCGGCACGAGGGGCCTGGTGAGCGAGCCCCCTTCCTGCCACGTCACCCGGCCGCTCTTGCCCCGGGCGGAAGGGAGCGGCGCCTTCAGGTCGAAGGTGCCGGTCGCGTACGCGCGCCGGTCGGCGTCGTTGCGGAGGCCGCCCGCGGGCAGTTGGACGACCGATGCGATGGGGTGGTAGCCCGCGCGCCACTGCGCGGCCGCCCGGGAACCGTCCCAGGCTTGTGCGACCCGATGGGCGCGGTCCTTCGAGCGCGGGGACGGCGCGGGATCGGTGCGGCCGGCTTCCGCCGTGCCGCACCCCGCGGCGGCACCGGCTCCGGCGGTGGACAGGGCGAGGACGAGGAGGAGACGGGCGGCGCGGGTCATGTCGGTACGCATGACGCTCCCAGGGGTTCGCGGTGACCGGGGATGGTTCCGTCCCTGTGACGCCCCACCCCCGGCCCGCGTTCGATCCGCTCGGGATCGGGCCAGACCGTTATCGCACCGTGACGATCAGCCGGCTCAGACCAGGCCCGCCGACTTCAGCCACGCCTTGGCCACGTCCAGCGGGTCCTTCTTCTCCAGCTGCACCTGAGCGTCCAGTTCCAGGAGTGCCTTCGTGTCGAGCTTGGCCGAGACCGCGTCGAGCGCCGCGGCTCCCTCCTTGGACAGCTCGCCCTTGCGGACCAGCGGCTGCACGTTCTGGAAGCCGAAGAGGTTCTCCGGGTCCTTCAGGACGACGAACTTGTCCCGCGCGATGGTCGGGTCGGTGGTGAAGAGGTCCGCGGCCTGCACGGTGTTCTTCCTCAGCGCCGTCTGGGTCAGCGGCCCGCCCGCGTCGAGGGACTTGAAGGACTTGAACTCCAGGCCGTACACCGACTTCAGGCCCACCAGGCCCTGGTGCCGGGTCTGGAACTCCGGGGAGCCCCCGAACACCAGGTCCTTGGCGACGTCCTTGAGCTCCCCGATGGAGGAGTCGGAGGTGAGCTTGTACTTCTTCGCGGTCTCCGCGTTGAGGGTCACGGAGTCCTTGTTCTGCGCGGCCGACGGCTTCAGCAGCTCCAGCTTGGGGTCGAGCTTGCCGTTGATCGCGGTCGTGGTCTCCTCGACCGTCTTCGGCTTGGCCTTGGAGTCGAGGTACGCCAGCAGGGAGCCGTTGTACTCCGGCAGCAGCGTGATGGCGCCGTTCTTCATCAGACCGTACGTGGTCTCACGGCTGCCGATGTTGGGCTTGTAAGTGACCTTGATGCCCTTGGCCTTGAGGGCCTCGCCGTAGATGTCGGCGAGCAGGATGCTCTCGGCGAAGTTGTTGGAGCCGACCACGACGGTGCCGCTCTCCGCTCCGCCGCCCTTGAGCGGGTCGTCGGAAGTGCCGCCGGAGGAACAGCCTCCGAGAAGAGCCGCCGCCGCGGCGAGCGCGACCGCGGCCGCGCGGGGGTGCCTGGTGATGGACCGGGTGCTGCTCTTCGCCGTAGTAATCACTCACTGATCCAAGCCAGCCGGGATTCGGTCAGTCAAGAGCAGCCTGGTTACCAATCGGCGTCGATGTGCGACAAACCACGGCAACCCGGCCTCTCATCCCCTGCGCACGCCCGGCGACACCGCGACCCGCGCCACGGCCCAGAACAGCGCGAGCGTGACCAGTGCCAGGACGGCCACCAGGGTCGCGCCGCCCACCACCTTCTCGTAGTTGCGCTGGTAGAGGCCGTCGACGATGTACCGCCCGAGGCCGCCGAGGCTGACGTAGGCGGCGATGGTCGCCGTCGACACGATCTGGATGGCCGCCGAGCGCAGGCCGCTCAGGATCAGCGGCAGCGCGACCGGCAGTTCGACCTGGAGGAGGATCCGGGACTCGTGCATGCCCATGCCGCGGGCGGCGTCCACCGGCGAGGGGTCGACGGAACGCATCGCCTCGTAGGTGGTGACCAGGATCGGCGGGACGGCGAGGACGACCAGCGGGATCATCACGGGCAGCATCCCGAACCCCAGCAGGGTCGTCATCAGCACCAGCAGGCCGAAACTGGGCAGGGCCCGCCCGGCGGTGGCGACCAGGGACAGGGCGTTCCCGCCGCGCCCGTAGTGGCCGGTGACCAGGCCGACCGGCAGTCCGATGGCGGCGGCGAGGGCGAGGGCCTCCAGGGTGTACTGCACGTGTTCCCCGAGGCGGACGGGGATACCGTCGTAACCCTGCCAGTGGGCGCTGTCGCTGAAGAAGGCGTTGACGAAGTTGAGTACGTTCACCGGGCTGCGTCCTTCAGGGCGGGCGCCTGCTTGCGGCCGGCCGTGCCACTGGGCATCCAGGGCGTCAGCAGCACGCGCACGAGGACGAGCAGGGCGTCGACGAGGATCGCCAGGAGGGCCGTGGTGATCACGGAGTTCCAGGTCAGTTCGGGCCTGTTGTAGATCTGCGCGTCGTGGAGCAGGTTGCCGAGCGCGCCCTGGTTGCCGATCAGCATGCCGACGCTGACGAGGGAGATGCTCGACACGGTCGCCACCCGCAGTCCGGCGATGATCGCCGGGACCGCGATCGGCAACTGCACCTGGAAGTACCGCCGTATCGGCCCGAAGCCCATGGCGGTGGCCGCGGACAGGGTCTCCTGGGGTACCGAGCGCACCCCGTCGACGATCGCCGGGACGAGCACCACCAGGCTGTACACCGCCAGCGGGATCATCACGGTGAGCTCGGTCTGCCCGGTGTAGTTGATGAGGACGACGAAGAACGCCAGCGACGGGACGGCGTACAGCACGGTCGTGACGCCGAGGACGGGCGGGTAGAGCCAGCGGAAGCGGATGCAGAGCTGGGCGATCGGCAGCGCCAGGAGCAGTCCGGCCGCGACCGGCAGCAGGGCCTCTCTCAAGTGCAGTCCGACCAGCCCGATCCAGCTGTGCTGGAGGTCGCTCGGCATGTCGAAGAAGTCGTGCAGGAAGTCGCTCATCCGGCGACCTTCTCGTCGTCGCGCCCCGCCGCGTGGGCGCTGCGGATCGCCTCGCCGATGGTCGCTTGCGAGACGACGCCGGTCACCCGCCCGCCGGTGTCCACGGCGACGGCCCAGCCGGTCGGCGACAGCACCGCGCAGTCGAGGGCGACCCGCAGCGAGTCGGTGCCGGGCACGAACGGCCGCCCGTAGGAGAGCAGTCGTTCCGGCCGGATGTCCCCCGCGACCAGGTCCCGCGGCTCGCCCCAGCCGAGGGGCCGGCCGTCCGCGTCGGTCACGAGGAGGTAGGGGGCGTCGGGGGCGTCGATCTGCTCGGCGGTGGCGTCGAGCGGGATCACCGGGTCGCTCGTCAACTCCAGCCGGGCCGACGGGAAGAAGGACAGGCGCCGGATGCCGCGGTCACCGCCGAGGAAGTCCTCGACGAAGGCGTCGGCGGGGCTGGACAGCAGCTCGGCCGGGGGCGCGTACTGGGCGAGGTGGCCGCCGGTGCGCATCACGGCGACCATCGTGCCGAGCTTGATCGCCTCGTCGATGTCATGAGTGACGAAGACGATGGTCTTGCCCAACTCGTCCTGGATGCGCAGCAGTTCGTCCTGGAGCCCCTTGCGCACCACCGGGTCGACCGCGGAGAACGGCTCGTCCATGAGCAGCACCGGCGGGTCGGCGGCCAGCGCCCGCGCCACGCCGACGCGCTGCTGCTGGCCGCCGGACAGCTGGTACGGGTACCGCTTGGCGAGCGCGGCGTCGAGCCCGACCCGCTCCATCAGCTCCGCGGCCCGCGCCCGGGCCTTCTGCTTGCCCCAGCCGAGCATGCGGGGCACGGTCGCGATGTTGTCGACGATCGTGCGGTGCTGGAAGAGGCCGGCGTTCTGGATGACGTAACCCATGGACCGGCGCAGGGTGGTGACGGGCTGCCGCTGGATGTCCTCGCCGTCGAGGAGGATCGTTCCCTCACTCGGTTCGACCATCCGGTTGATCATCCGCAGGGTGGTCGTCTTGCCGCAGCCCGACGGTCCGACGAGGACGGTGATCGAGCGGTCGGGTATCTCCAGTGAGAGCCGGTCGACCGCCACCGTGCCGTCCGGGTAGCGCTTGGTGACTGAATCGATCCGTATCAAGACGCCGGGCCCTTCGGGTTGGCGGAAGCTTTTGGCCATGGTCGTACGGGTTGTTGCCGGTCGAGTCTAGACGGCGGTCGTTTCCGGCCCCGGGGCGGCCGGAACCCCGGCCCCGGCCAGTGGCAGCCGCACGGTGAACACCGTCGCCCCCGGTTCGCTGTTCAGCTCGATGCGGCCGCCGTGGGCCCGGACCAGGGAGTGGGCGACCGCCAGGCCGAGGCCGCTGCCGCCGCGGTCGCGGCTGCGGGCCTTGTCGACGCGGTAGAAGCGGTCGAAGACACGCTCCTGGTCCTCGGGCGGGATGCCGGGGCCCGCGTCGGCGATCCGGACCAGGGCGGTGCCGGAGGCGACAACGACCTCCACGGACACCGGGGTTCCGGGCGGGGTGTGCACGGCGGCGTTGGCGAGGAGGTTGTCCAGGACCTGCCGGACGCGCTGCGGGTCCAGGCGCACCGTGAGCGCCGTCGGGCCGGCGGTCACCGTCAGCGGGTGGTCCGGCCGGCTGGCCCGGAAGGCGTCGGCGGCCTGCTGGACCAGCTCCACGAGGTCGGCGTCCTCGCACCGCAGCGGCGCCTCCACCTCCGCCGCGTCCAGCCGGGCGAGCAGCAGCAGGTCGTCCAGGAGGATGCCCATGCGGGCGGCCTCGGCGCGCAGCCGGGCCAGGTGCCGGTCGCGTTCCTCGGGGGCGTTGGCGGCGGCGTACTGGAAGAGGTCGGCGTATCCGCGCACCGACATCAGCGGGGTGCGCAGTTCGTGCGAGGCGTCGGCGACGAACCGGCGCAGCCGCTGCTCGGCCTCCGCGCGCACGGCGAGGGAGTCGTCGATGTGCTCCAGCATCGTGTTGAAGGCGGTGCGCAGCTCGTCCACCTCCGGGCCGCCGTCCCGGCCGTCGGCGCGCAGCGGCAGCCGGGCCGCCGACTCGGTCAGGTCGTGCGAGGTGATGCCGTGCGCGGTCGAGGCCATGTCGCTGAGCGGCTTCAGCCCGCGGCGCAGCATGCGGCGGCCGAAGACCACCAGCGCGAGCAGCGCCAGCGCGAAGGTGACGACCTGGATGGTGATGAGCTGCCCGACGGTGTCCTCGATGTCCTCCATGGGCGCGGCGCTCACCAGGACCACCCCGGGCTCGACCTCGCAGGCGCGCAGCCGGTAGGTGCCGGCGCCCCTGAGGTGCTCGGTGCGCAGCAGCTCCGTGTGCGCGGTGGTCTGCGCCGAGGCCAGGGCGGTGAAGTCGTCGACGTCCTCCGGCAGGTCGGCGGGGTCCTCGGGCCTGCGGAGCTCGGGCGTGCCGTGCGAGACGTCGTACACGGCGTAGAACCAGCTGTAGTACTTCTTGCCGGAGAGCGTGCCGTAGTCGGCGATGCTCTTGGACTGGGCGATCTGGGCCTGCGCCAGCTGGGTGTCGAGCTGCGCCGACAGGTAGTCGCGCATGTACGTGGTGAGGGCCGTGCCGACGACGGCGAAGACGACCAGCGACAGCGCGCCGAGGCCGAGGGCCAGCCGGGTGCCCAGGCGCATCCCGCGGTAGGCCCGCCGCAGCCGGGCGATCACTCGGAGGCCTGTCGCAGGACGTACCCGAATCCGCGCACGGTGTGGATCAGCGGCGCACCGCCGTCGTCCGTCTCGTCGAGCTTGCGGCGCAGCCGGCTGATGACCAGCTCGACGACGTTGGAGCGGCCGCCGAAGCCGTACTCCCACACGTGGTCGAGGATCTGCGCCTTGGTGAGCACGGTGGGCGACTTGCGCATCAGGTAGCGCAGCACCTCGTACTCGGTCGGGGTCAGCGACAGCAGCCTCTCGCCGCGCCGCACCTCGCGGGTGTCCTCGTCCATGGTCAGATCGCCGACCTGGAGCACGGACCGCTGGAAGGCGGGGCCGGCGCTGCGCCGCAGCACGGTGCGCAGCCGGGCCATCAGCTCCTCCACGGCGAACGGCTTGACCAGGTAGTCGTCGCCGCCCCGGGTCAGGCCCGCGACCCGGTCGGCGACGCCGTCGCGGGCGGTGAGGAACACCACCGGCACCATCGTGCCGGAGGCGCGCAGCCGGTCCAGGACGCCGAAGCCGTCGACGCCGGGCAGCATCAGGTCGAGCACCACGATGTCCGGGTGGAACTCGGCGGCCCGCTGCAGCGCGTCCTCGCCGGAGTACGCCGTGACCGCTTCCCAGCCCTCGTAGCGGGCGACGGTCGCGACGAGGTCGGCGATGGGCGGGTCGTCGTCGACGACGAGGAGTCGTACTTTTTCCACCCGCTCATAGTGCTTCACGTGTCCGGTGCCGCCATAGCCGCCCGAGCTTTCGCCGCCGGATCGATAAGTACTTGAAAGTTGGGCGACAGTATTCCGACAGCTCCCCCGCGACAAGCTCGGTGTCCCAGGATCCGATCAAGGAGCTGCCGATCGTGACGACCCTCCAGGAACGCCCCGCCGCGCCCCGCCCGGGGGTGCGCCCCAGAGTGGTGGGCCGCACCGGCCTGTACGCGGTGCTGGTGGCCAACGCGGTCGTGGTGACCGTCTTCTTCGTCCAGGCCGGTTTCGCCTCGAACACGCTGATCGTGCTGGGGCGGCTGGCGGGGCTGTACGGGGCGCTGCTCATGGCGTTCCAGCTGCTGCTGGTGGCGCGGCTGCCGTGGTTCGACCGGCGGATCGGCATGGACCGGCTGACGTCCTGGCACCGCTGGACGGGCTTCTCGGTGCTGTGGCTGCTGCTGGCGCACGCCGTGTTCATCGTCTTCGGCTACGCCCAGTCCTCGTCCCTGGACCCGGTGAACCAGCTGGTGGATCTCGCCGAGACCGTCGAGGGCGTGCTGCGCGCGATCACCGCCCTGGCCGTCATCATCGTGGTCGGCGCGGTCTCGGCCCGCTCCGCCCGGCGCCGGCTGGCGTACGAGACCTGGCACTTCATCCACCTGTACACCTACGTCGCGGTGGTGCTGGCGTTCACGCACCAGGTCGCGGCGGGTACGTCGTTCACCTCGTCGTCCGTGGCGCGGACGTACTGGTACGCCGTGTGGGGCGTGGCCCTCGCCGCGGTGTTCACGGGCCGGCTGCTGCTCCCGCTGTGGCGCAACCTCCGCCACCGGCTCCGGGTCACGGCCGTCGTCCCCGAGAACGACGACGTGGTCTCGGTCTACATCACCGGCCGCGACCTGGACCGGCTGCCCGCCCGCGCCGGACAGTTCTTCCTGTGGCGGTTCCTGACGAAGGACCGCTGGTGGCAGGCCAACCCGTTCTCGCTGTCCGCCGCGCCGGACGGCCGTACGCTCCGGCTGACCGTGAAGCGGGCGGGCGACGGCAGCGCGGCCCTACGGCACCTGAAGGTCGGCACGCGGGTGTTCGCCGAGGGCCCCTACGGCGCCTTCACCACCCTGCACCGCACCCGCCCGGACGCCCTGCTCATCGCCGGCGGCGTCGGTGTCACCCCGATCCGCGCCCTGCTGGAGGAACTGCACGGCCACGCGGTCGTGATCTACCGGGTGGCCACCGACCAGGACGCCGTCCTCTACGACGAACTGCGCGAGCTGGCGCTCGCCAAGGGGGCCGAGCTGCACCTGGTCACCGGGCCGGCCCTGCCCGACCGGCTGGCGCCGCAGGAGCTGGCGCGTCTGGTCCCGGACATCACCGGCCGGGACGTGTACCTGTGCGGCCCGCCGCCGATGATGAACGCGGTGCTCGGCAGCCTGCGCGAGCTGGGCGTGCCCCGGACGCAGACCCACTTCGAGCGCTTCAGCCTGGCCGGATGACGAGGAGAGATTCGTGAAGCGAGCCATACCCGTCCTCGTCCTGAGCGTCGCCGGCCTGATCCCGGTCTGGAGGTACGCGCCGTCATCCGACACCGGGTCGTCGTCCGCCTCGCAGGCCGCCGCGCCCGCGTCGACGCCCTCGGTCTCCTCGTCGGGCGGCACCACGACGACGGTCGTGTCCGGGTCGACGATCGACACCGAGAAGGGCCCGGTGCAGGTCGAGGTCACGTTCGACGGCGACGAGATCGCCTCGGTGCGGATGCTCCGGCAACCGAACCATCCGCAGACCACGGCCGCCGTGCCCAAGCTGATCGAGGAGACGCTCCAGGCGCAGAGCGCCGACATCGACACGGTGTCCGGTGCCACGATCACCAGCGACGGCTACAGGGAGTCGCTCCAGGCCGCGATCGACGCGAGGGGCTGACGGCATGCGGCGCGTCGAGCACGTCATGGGCTTCCCGGTGTCGGTACGGATCGACGACGAGGGCTTCCCCGAGGCGCCGGTGGACGGCTTCTTCGCCTGGCTGCGCGAGGTCGACGCACGGTTCAGCCCGTTCCGCCCGGACAGCGAGGTGTCCCGGCTGGGCCGGGGCGAGGTCGCGGCCCCCGGCCCGGCGCTCCGCGAGGTCCTGGACCTGTGCGAGGAGTACCGGATCGCGACCGGGGGCGCCTTCGACGTCCGGCTGCCCGGCCGCGGCCTCGACCCCTGCGCCGTGGTGAAGGGCTGGTCGGTGCAGAAGGGAGCGGAGCTGCTGGCGGCGGCCGGGGCGCGGCGGTTCTGCCTCAACGCGGGCGGCGACGTGCTCGCCTGCGGCGGCCCCTGGCGCGTCGGCGTACGCCACCCCGAACACGCCGACCGGCTCTGCACGGTCCTGGACCTCACGGACCGGGCCGTCGCGACCTCCGCCCGCTACGAACGCGGCGACCACATCCTCGACGCCCGCACCGGCCGCCCGGCGACGGGCCTGATCAGCATGACCGTCGTGGCCCCGACCCTGACCGAGGCGGACACGGTCGCGACAGCGGCGTTCGCCCTGGGCGCCCAGGGCGTCGCGTGGGCGGCGGCCCGCGAGAACTGCGAGGTGTTCGCGGTGGACGCGCACAGGCGCGTGCTCCGGAGCCCGGGGTTTCCGGTGGCCGGGGCGGGGTCCGTCGCGGCGTAGGAATCCACGTCGACAAGGATCGGGGCTCCTCGAGAACTCATAGGCACCGCTTATAAGGGAGATCCGCTTTGCGTCTTGGACGCCCCGCGGACCGCCTTGCTGCAATCGACGCATGACGACGAACCACCGCATTGCCCTGATCCCCGGCGACGGCATCGGCGCCGAGGTACTGCCCCCGGCACAGCAGGTGCTGGATGTTCTCGGCCGCCGCCACGGCTTCAGCCTGTCCTACACGTCGTACGACTGGTCGTGCGAGCGGTACCTGCGGGAGGGCGCCATGATGCCCGCCGACGGGATCGACCAGTTGCGCGACAAGGACGCGATCCTGCTGGGCGCGGTGGGATACCCGGGGGTGCCCGACCACGAGTCGCTGTGGGGGCTGCTGATCCCGATCCGGCGCAGCTTCCGCCAGTACGTCAACCTCCGGCCCGTCCGGGTCTTCGAAGGCATCGACAGTCCGGTGCGCGGCGCACGGCCGGGCGAGGTCGATTTCGTCGTCGTGCGCGAGAACATGGAAGGCGAGTACAGCGAGGTCGGCGGCCGGCTCAACCGCGGCTTCCCGGACGAGATCGCCGTGCAGGAGGCCGTGTTCACCCGGGCCGGCGTCACCCGCCTGCTGGACTACGCCTTCACGCTCGCCTCCCGGCGCGGCGGCCGCCTGACCTCCGCGACCAAGTCGAACGGCATCGTGCACACCATGCCGTTCTGGGACCAGCTCGTCGCCGAGCGGGCCGCCTCGTTCCCGCAGGTCGCCTGGGGCCAGGAGCACATCGACGCGCTCGCCGCCAAGTTCGTCCTCGAACCGGCCCGCTTCGACGTCGTCGTCGCCTCCAACCTCTTCGGCGACATCCTCAGCGACCTCGCGGCCGCGGTCGCCGGTTCCATCGGCATCGCCCCGGCGGCCAACCTCAACCCCGAGCGGGACTTCCCCTCGATGTTCGAGCCGGTGCACGGCTCCGCGCCCGACATCGCGGGCCAGGGCATCGCCAACCCGCTGGGCGCGATCTGGTCCGCGGCCATGATGCTCGACCACCTCGGCCATCCCGCCGCGGCCAGGGACATCACGGACGCGATCGCCTCGGTCCTGGCCAAGACCGACGCCCGCACCCGCGACCTGGGCGGAACCGCGACCACCGCCGAATTCACCGACAAGCTGATCGAGCTGCTCTGACAGACCGTCTCAAAAAGGCCCCAAGACGGAACACCGTGTGTGTTGACCTGCACGTTTCCCGGGCCGAAAGTAAGCGCCATCCCCAGCGGGACGCGCCAGGGCCGACCACCACCCAGACCGCACCATCGAAAGGAGCGACCGCATGCGCATCCCGAAGCGCGTCGCCGTGATCGGCGCCGGCACCATGGGCAGCCAGGCCATGTGGCGACTGGCCGCCCGCGGAGCCGAGGTCATCGGCTACGACCGGTATGCCCCGGGTCACGACCGTGGCGCGGCCGGGGGCGAGAGCCGCATCTTCCGCGCCGTGCACCTCGGTGAGCCCGGCTACATTCCGCTGCTGGGACTCGCCGACCGGATGTGGGAGGAGCTCCAGGCGGAGACGGGCCGGTCACTGCGACGCCGCAGCGGCTGCCTGGTGATGGGCGAGGCCGCATCACCGGCGATGCGCCTCCTCGTCTCTTCCAGTGCCACCCATGGTCTGGAGCACGAGGTACTGGACGGGGAGGAACTCGCCCGCCGCTACCCGCAGCACCGTCTCCCGGACGGGCACACCGCCGTCCTCGACCGTGAGGGCGCGATCATCAGGCCCGAGGCGTCGGTCCAGGCGGCGGCCGCCCGCGCCGAACAGCTGGGCGCCCGGCTGCACCGCTACACCCCGGTGCGGGAGATCGTCCCCGCGGCGGGCGGCGGGGTGCACGTCGTCACCGACCAGGGCACGGACCACGTCGACACCGCCGTGGTGACCGTGGGCCCCTGGATCAACACCCTGCTCCCGGACCTGCCGCGGAGCATCGACGTCCGCCGGGTGGTCTGCTCCTGGCACCTGCCCACCCGCCACGACTGGTTCGCGGGCGGGGCTCCTCCCTTCGTGCGCGCCACTCCCCACGACTGCTTCGGGATCCCGTCGCCCGACGGCATCTCCGTCAAGCTCGGCCTCTCCTTCGCACGCCATCTGCCGGTGCCGGAGCCCGAACGGCTCGACCGTACGGTCCGCCCCGAAGAACTCGGCATCTTCCATGAGCTCATCGCCGAGCTGATGCCCGACCTGAACCCCGACCCCATCAGGACGTCGGCCTACATGGAGGGCTACACGGAGTCCGGAAACCCGCTCGTCGGTCATCTCCCCGGCGAGGACGACATCATCGTCATGGCCGGATTCTCCGGCAGCGGCTTCAAACTCTCGCCGGCCATGGGCGAGATCGCCGCCGACCTGGCACTCGACGGCACCACGGAACACCCCATCGACTTCCTCGCACCGGCAGGAGTCGCCGCCGCCTGACCCTCGGCATCGCCGACGACATCGCCCCCGGCAAGGACAGGAGCATCCTCATGCCCATTCCCTCGTTTCAGTTCCGCCCGAAGTACGTCTCGTTCGACTGTTACGGCACGTTGATCGAGTGGCCGATGACCCCCATCACGCGGGAGCTCGTCGGCGACCAGATCCCCGCCGAGCACTGGGACCAGTTCGTCCGGGAGTTCCGCGGCTACCGCTACGACCAGGTGCGCGGCGAGTACTACCCCTACGAGCAGGTCCTGCAGGACGCCTTCGAGCGCGTCTGCCGCAAGTGGGGCGTGAAGGCGGCTCCGGACGCGGGCCGGCGGTTCGCCGACGGCGTGCGCAGTTGGGGCCCCCACCCGGACGTGGTGGAGCCTCTGAAGAAGATGGCCGAGCACTACAAGCTGGTGATCCTCTCCAACGCCGGCGACTCCTTCCTCGCGGAGAGCGTGCCCCGGCTCGGCGCGGAGTTTCACGCGGTCCTCACCGCGGAGCAGGCCGGCTACTACAAGCCCCGCTACGCCGCGTTCGAGTACATGCTCGAGAAGCTCGACGCCTCGCCCGAGGACTTCGTGCACGTCTCCTCGCACACCCGCTACGACCTGATGCCGATGCACGACATGGGCTTCCGCAACCTCGTCCTCCTCGACCGCGGCTGCGACCCCGTGACCCACGGCTACGACTACGTGACGGTGAAGTCCCTGGACGAGCTCAACACCATGCTCGGCATCTGACACTCCCGACTTGCTCCGTTCGCCGTTCCCATAACCAGTAGAGGAAAAGCATGTCGCTCCTGAAGACCATCGACACCGATCCCTCCTTCGCACCCCGCGAGTCCGGCCCGCTGCCGGAGCGCCTGATCTCCGGCGACCCGACGTACAAGACCTGGGCCCAGGACGCCGCCCGCGGGGAAATGATCAATACCGGTGTCTGGGAAGCCACGCCCGGGGAGACGCGCTCGATCAAGGGCGAGATCTTCGAGTTCTGCCACATCCTTTCCGGCGTCATCGAAATCACGCCGGAAGGTGGCGAGCCGGTGGTCTACAAGGCAGGCGACAGCTTTGTCATGAAGCCGGGCTTCGTCGGTGTCTGGAAGACCGTCGAAACCGTGCGCAAGATCTACCTGACCGTGTCGTAACGCCGATACCGCAAGGCGGGCGAGGGGACCGGGCGGCTGCCGCCCGGTCCCCTCCGTACTCACCGGGCGGGCATGGAGATCCGCCGGGCGACGACCCCGGCCGCGACGAGCCCGGCGATGGCCAGGAGGCTGCTGGCGAGGAACGGGTCGGTGCCGTCCAGGGCGGGAGCGAAACCGACGCCGACGTAGAGCGTGACACCGGTGGAACCGCCCAGTTGGTCGGCGGCCCGCTGGACGCCGGAGGCGATGCCGGCGTCGTCATCGGTCACTCCGGTCACCGCGACGTACTGCAGCCCGACGAGTCCGAACCCCATCCCGGCGGCGATGAGCATCATGGCGGGAACCATCGCCGGACCGCCGGCCCCGAGGGAGGAGACCAGGGCGATGGCCGCCATCGCCAGCCCGGTGAAGCCGATGCCGGCCAGGACACAGGCCCGGGCACCCCATCGACCGAGCAGCCGGGGAACCAGCACCGAGGCCGCGATCAGGGACACCGCCAGAGGCAGCATCGTCACACCGGCCCGGAGCGGGCCGGCCCCCAGCCGGTCCTGCAGGTAGTAGGTGAACAGCAGGAACGACGTCGACAGTGCCGCGCTCAGCAGAGCGGTGGCGAGGTTGGCCAGGACGCGCGGCCGGTTGCGGAAGAACCGCAGCGGCACGAGCGGGTTCGGTGAACGGCGCTCGGCCCTGATGAACAGGACGGCGGCCGCTGCCGCGCCGGCCAGCGCCACCGGCGGCAGCCAGGGCAGCGTGCCGTCCGCCTCCCCCGCCTCGACGACACCGAGGGTGAACAGCAGCGGGGCCGCGACCAGCAGGAACGCACCGGGCAGGTCCAGGGGAGTGGACCCGGCGGGCCGTTCGTTCGGCACGAGGACGACCACTGCGGTGAGGACGACCAGGATGAAGGGTACGGACACCAGGAAGATCCACCGCCAGCCGAGCAGCTCGGTGAGGATCCCGGAGACCACGAACCCGAGGACGAGGCCGCAGCTCGCGACGGCCGCCCACACGCTCAGCGCCCGCGACCTGCGCGGCCCCTCGGGGAACATGAGCACGATCACCGCCATCGCCGCCGGAAGCGCGATCGCTTCCCCGGCGCCCTGCAGCAGCCGGGCCGTCACCAGCACGGCGAAGGTCGGCGCGAGCCCGGCCAGCACGGACGCGGCGCCGAAGAGAGCGGTGCCGAGCAGGAGGATGCGGCGCCTGCCGAGCACGTCGCCCAGCCGGCCGCCGAGCATCAGCAGCCCGCCGCCGGTGATCGTGTACCCGACGACGACCCAGGTCAGCGCGTGACCGTCCACGTCGAAGTCGGCGCCGATCGACGGCAGGGCGACATTGACCACGGTCACGTCGACCGCGATGAAGAACTGCAGCATGGCCATGCAGCACAGCACCAGCCACGCACGCACCGGGGACGACGCGTCCCCGCGCGAAAGGAGAATGCCTGAAAACACCGAGTGCTCCGTTGCCCAGAAGAAGTTCCGAGCAGCACGCACGTGCCGCTCCGGTCAACCACGGAGCGACGACGCGTTCAGCAGACGTGAGACGAACGCCCCGCCGCTAGCGGAGCGTCCTCGTCACCGCGGCGCAAGCCGCGCACGAAGCACCAGACATACCACCGATGTTACCGAAGCCGGCGGCGGAAACGGCGTGGGGGACGGCACCCGGCCGGTCAGCTGTCCGGCAACGCCTCCAGGAACCCCGGTGGCGGTACGAAGAACAGGGTGCCGGTGACGGCCCGTGAGTAGTCCAGCAGCGGGTCGGGGCCCGCGTCCGGGCCGCCGAGGAACATCCTGCGCAGCATCGTCTCGGGTATGGCGGGTGTGCGCGCGTAGGCCACGAAGTACGTGCCGAACTCCCCGTGTCCGGGCCTGCCGAAGGGCATCGCCGACCGCAGGATCTTCTGCTCCGAGCCGTCCGGGCCGAGGACGGTGTTGACGTCCTTGTGCGAACCGGGCGCGTCGAGTTCGAGGTTGGTGAGCTTGGTGCGGCCTATCACCTTCTCCTGCGCCTCGACGGCGAGGGCCTCCCAGGCGTCCACGTCGTGCAGGTACTTCTGCACGAGCGCGTAACTGCCGCCGCGGAAGCCGGGGTCCTCCTCGCCGACCAGTGCCGCGTCGGCCGCCGCCGGGCCGACGGGGTTCTCGGTGCCGTCGACGAAGCCGAGGACGTTGCGCGAGTCGAAGTACGAGAACGCCTGGGTCTCGTCCCGCACGGTGATCGTGCCGCGCAGCCGCCGCACGAGTTCGGCGGCGAGCGCGAAGCACAGGTCGGTGCGCGCGGCCTTGATGTGGAAGAACAGGTCACCGGGCGTGGCCGGGGCGTGGTGCCGGTGCCCGGCCAGCTCGCGGAACGGGTGCAGCGCGGCGGGCCGCGGGCCGCCGAACAGCGGGTCCCAGGCCCGGGACCCGATCCCGGCGACGCAGCCCAGACCGCCGTCGGGGCTGGGGAAGCCGACGGACCGCACCAGGCCCGCGAGGGAGCCCAGCACCTCCCGCACGACGGCTTCCCCGCCGGGGTCGATCGTGGCGACCAGGAACACCGCGACCGACGCCGGCGGGTTCAGCACCGGCTGCGGCAGCGTCTCTCCCGAGGGCAGCGGTGACGTCATGGCATCTCATCCCTTCGGCCGGCCGACACGGCCCGCCCGCTCCCCCTCCGGGGCGGCGCGGCCCACGCCCCTGACACGATGCCCGGCGAACAGGCGGCCGGAACTTTCCGGCCGGAAGCGATGGTTGCTAGACCGGATTGACCGGTTCTTCCCGCAGCACCTTCACGTCCCACGGCCCGAGCGGCACCGACTCGCCGTACACGGTGTCCGACAGCACGTCCCGCAGGGCGATGGGCACCGGCACGGAGACCTCCTCCCACGACCAGTTGTGCAGGAAGCGCACGCGGCGACCGTCCCGCGCGGTCGCCGAGGTGGCCGTGACGCTCGGGTGGCCGGGGCGACATGCGCCCTCCGGCGCGTACCGGTCGAACAGGGCCCGGGCGAAGACGGGGTCGGGGACGGTGCCGACGTAGGTGACGCGCCCGGCGCCGTGGCGGTGCGTGGTGACCGCGGGCCAGCGTCCGAAGTGGGGGTGCACGTAGGCCGCGAGCGTCTCGGCGCCCTGTGGCCGCAGCCCGTCCGCCCAGTGCAGGGCGTGCGCGTCGGCCGGGAGCGGGAGGGACTCCGTGCCGGTGACGGGCAGCGGGTCCCCCAGGTTGCTGAACTCGTCGTACGTCACCCCGGCCGCCTCGGCCAGCCCGCCTGGCTGGAGGCCGGTGCGGGCCCTGGCCTCGGTGTCGCCGTAGCCGGTGCGGGGGCCGAGCACGAGATGGCCGCCGGCCTCGGCGTAGGCGCGGAGCCGGTCCAGGACGGTGTCGTCGGCCGCGTAGTAGGCGGGGACGACCAGGAGGGGCGGCAGATCGACGTCCGGGAGCTGCCCGGGGTGCAGCACGCGCGCCTGGAGGCCCGCGTCGAAGACGCCGCGGTAGAAGGCGTCGAAGATCCTCTCGTACGACCGCCCGTCCGGACCTCCATCGGCACCGGCCAGCGGCGGCTGGCCCTGCAGTGCCCACTTGCTGGGCCCGTCGTAGAGGAAGGCCACGTCCGCGTCCGGGGTGAGGGACGCGACGAGGTCGCCGGCCTCCTCCAACTCAGCTCCCAGCGCGGCCAGTTCGCGGTAGACGCGGCCGGGTCGCCCGTTGTGCGGGAGGATGCCGCCCCAGTAGGTCTCGGTGCCGAAGTGCAGGGTGTGCCAGTGCCAGTACTCGATCATCGAGGCGCCTCGGGAGATCAGCGCCCAGGCCGCCTGCCGCCACTGGCCGTCGTAGGCCGGGCGGTTGTCCCACGGCCCGCTGATGGCCTGCGCGTTGGTCTCGGTGACCAGGAACGGCTCCTGCCGTGAGGAGTACATGCGGTCGGCGCTGCGGTACAGCGCCCAGGTGCCGTTGGTCGTCCAGTCCTGCCCGGCCGCGCCGGTGTCGGGCAGGGCGAGGGCGTCCTGCATCGTGTAGTACGGGTTGCCGGCGGTGACGTCGAGGCGGTCGGTGAGCCGGTCGTCCTCGACGCCCTGGCGGTCGTAGGAGATGCAGGTCGTGACGAACTGGCCGGGGCGGGCGTACTCGCGGACGATGTCGGCCTGCCAGGCGATGAACTCGGTGGTGAGCCGGGCCTGGAAGCGCCGCCACGCCAGGTCGTACTGCGGCTGGGCGTTGCCGTCCGGGGTCCACAGGTCGGCCCAGGTGGACAGCCGGTGCGACCAGTAGACCAGGCCCCATGCGCGGTTGAGGGTCTCCACGTCGCCGTACTTCTCGCGCAGTTCGTCGGTGAAGCGCTGGAAGACGCCGTGGTTGTGGAAGAGGTGCAGCCCGGGCTCGTTGTCGACCTGCCAGCCGATGACGGCCGGGTGCCCGGCGTAGCGTTCGGCGACCTTGCGGATGATCCGCTCGGCGTGGAAGCGGAACGCCGGGTGGGTGAAGTCGACCTCCTGCCGGGCGCCCCAGCCGATGCGCTCGCCGGTGCGGTGCTCCCCCGCGATCTCCGGGTACTGCCGGGCCAGCCAGGGCGGTACCGCGTACGTGGGCGTTCCGAGGATGACCGAGATGCCCCGCTCGTGGGCGCCGTCCAGGACCGGCTGGAGCCAGTCGAGGTCGAAGCGGCCGTTCTCGGGCTCCCAGGTGGACCAGACGGACTCACCGACCCGGATCACCGAGAAGCGGGCCTCGGCCATCAGGTCGAGGTCGTCCTTGAGGCGTTCGTACGGCTGGTACTCGTGGTAGTAGGCGGCACCGAACAGGACGCGTGGGGGCAGCTCGAACATGCTTCTCCTCAAGTGGGTTGATGATGTGTCAGCCCTTGACCGCGCCCGTGGACAGGCCTTCGAGGAGCTGTTTGCGCAGCAGCACGAAGAGGGCGACGGCGGGCAGGACGGCGAGGACGGCTCCGGCGAGCACGAGGTCGTACTGCCGTTGCTCCGACACGAACAGGGTCTGCAGGCCCAGCGGCAGGGTGTACTGGGAGCTGTCCGAGACCAGCACCAGCGGCCACAGGAAGCTGTTGTAGCTCTGGAGGAACTGCCAGACGGCCAGGGCGCCCAGCGCGGGCCGCAGCAGGGGCAGCACGATGGTCCGGAAGATGCCGAACTCGCTCGCCCCGTCGATCCGGGCGGCCTCCAGCACCGAGTCCGGGATGGACTGCACGATGTACTGCTGCATCATGAAGATCCCGAACGCGGGTGCCACCCAGGGCACGATCAGCGCGAACCACGGGCTGCCGAGCCCGGTCTTGACGAGGATCACGAACAGCGGCACGAGGATCACCGCGAACGGGATCGACAGCGAGCTGAACATGACGTTGAACAGCAGTCGCCTGCCCGCGAAGCGGAACTTGGCGAAGCCGTAGCCGGCGAGCGCGCACACGAAGACGGACACGGTGGTGGCGACGACGGCGACGACCGTGCTCATCAGGAACCAGCGGCCGAAGGGCTGGTCGGTGAGCAGGGTGCGGTAATCGTCGAGGGTGAACGGGTCGGGGACGAGCCTCGGCGGGTAGCCGAAGATCTCGCCGCGCGGCTTGAACGAGCCGCTCAGCGCCCACAGCAGCGGGGCGAGGAAGCCCAGGAGCAGCAGGACCAGGGCGCCGTAGAGAGGTATGCGGGTGCGGGTCATCAGGCGGCCCTCCCGATGCCGAGGAGGCGGTTGAAGAGCCGACTGAGGCCGAAGACGAGGACGAAGAGGACGACGGCCGCGGCGACCGCGTAGCCGAACTGCTGGCGCTGGAAGGCCGCCCGGTAGATGAACATGGTCACGGACAGGGTGGATTCGGCCGGTCCGCCGCCGGTCAGCAGGTAGGGCTCCTCGAAGATCTGGGCCGCGCCGATGAAGGACCGCGCAGCAGGGCGCGGCGGGTCGGAGGGCTGGGGGGCATGGGCGTGTACACACGTGACTCCTCACGTGGTGCGGCTACGGGCGGGGGTGCACGGGGCCCTGGTCGCGTACCGGCCCGGTGGAGGCCCGTACGGTCAGCTCGACGGCCCGGCCGGGTTGTTCGGCCGGGGCGGGGCGGCCCTCGATCAGGGCGATCAGTACGTCGACGGCGCGGTCGGCGACGGCGGCGAAGTTCTGCCGGACGGTGGTCAGCGGCGGGAAGAGGTAGGTGGCGGCGGGGATGTCGTCGTAGCCGACGACACTCACGTCGCCGGGGACGGCGCGGCCCGCGTCGGCGAACGCGCGCAGGGCGCCGATGGCCATGTCGTCGTTGGCGGCGAACACGGCTGTGACGTCGGAAAGTTCGGCGAGCTGCCGTGCGGCGGCGTAGCCGGAGGCCGGGCTCCAGTCGCCCGGTGACGGCAGGGGCGGTTCGGGTGCGCCGGCGGCGGCGAGGGCCTCGCGCCAGCCGCGCAGGCGGTCGCGGGCGGCCCACCAGTCCTGCGGGCCGGGCAGGTGCCAGACGGTGCGGTGGCCCAGGGAGAGCAGGTGCTCGGTGGCGAGCCGGGCCGCCGCGACCCCGTCGGCGCCGACCACGGCACTCGTGCCGGGCGTCAGTTCCACGCCCTCGCCGAGGCTGACCACCGGCAGTTCGGCGCTCAGTTGGAGCGGCGTGCCGTCGTCGATGGGCTCGGACAGCACGATGCCGTCCACGCCCTGTTCCAGCAGCGCGTCCACGGCGGCAGAGACTTTCTGCCCTTCCAGGGTGCTGGCCAGGGCGACGGAGTAGCCGGCGCGCTGCATCGCCCGCTCCAGGGCTATGAGCAGGGTCGAGGGGCCGTAGAGCGAACTGCCCAGCGAGACCACGCCGATCCGGCGGTAGCGGCCGAGGAGCAGGGCCCTGGCGGCGGTGTTGGGACGGTAGTCCAGGTCGCGGACGGCCCTGAGGACGCGGTCGCGTACCTCGGGGCTGACGTGCGGTTCGCCGTTGACGACCCGCGAGACGGTCTTCTGCGACACCCCGGCGGCCCGTGCGACCTCGGTCATCCCGGGGCCACGCCGCCGGCGCCCACCCGCAGCCGGGTGGCCTTCGGTTCCGGTCGTGGTCATGTGGGCTCCCGGGGGTGGCAAAAGGGCGTGGACTACGTAGTCAACGACGGCAGGATGGATGAACGGGCCGGGTATGACTACGTAGTCACGCCAGTGTCGGGGCGCCCCACCGCCGCGTCAATGGTCCGGACGCAAGCGGTTTCCGGTGCCCGGTGCTCGAGGTGTGCGGCTTCCGCAACGGCTGTCGTGGGCGGCTGGACAGAACCCGGGGCCTCGCGGAGGATGTGGGCGATGCGGCCCGACCCCAAGCACTTTCTCACCCACGCGGTCCGTCGCGTCGCGCGCGCCGGCCATCCGGCGCAGGTACTGGAGGAGCTCTGCGGGGCGACGGTGCCGTCCGTCGCGGACGCCCTCGTCGTGTATCTCGATGCCACGCCGGGCAGCGCGGACCTGACGGCCTCCGACACCCAACTGCGCCTGAGCGGCACCGGCTTCCGCCGTTCCCCCATTCCCGCCCAGCCCTCCGGCCCGGCCTCGTCCCCGGAGGGCGGTCCGCCGTACGACACCGGCGCGCAGTGGCATCCCGGTTCCCAGGACGGGCTGGGCGGTGTGCTGGGCGGCGCGGCGCCGGTCACCGTCCCGATGACGCCGTCGGGCGTCCTGGCGAAGGTCCTGGACGCCGGCGAGGCGCTGGGCAGGGACTCCGGTGATCTGGACCCGGCCCTGCGCGAGCTGCTGGGGCCCGACTCCCGTGTGCCGCACGGGGACCGGGTTCTCCTCGTCCCCCTGGTCGGCCCCGACGGCACGGTGGGGGCCGCCCTGTTCCTGCGCCGCCCCGACCGGGACGTCTTCCGTGCGGGGGACCGGCAGGTGCTCGGCGAGCTGTCGGCGCACGCCGCGCTCGGCGTGAGCGGAGCACCGCCGGCCTCGCGCCCGGCGCCTCCCCCGCCGCCCCCGGCCTCGCGAGTCGCCGCCGAGCCGATGCGGCAGGACGCGGACCGGCTGCGGTTCGTGGGCGCCGCGACGCGGCGGATCAGCCGTGCCATGGATCTGGACGAGATCGTGGCGGGGCTGTGCCGGGCCGTCCTGCCCAGCTTCGCGGACGGGATCCTCGTCTGCCTGCGCGATCCGCTGCCGGTCGGCGACGAGCGGCCCACCGGCCCGCTGGTCCTGCGGCTGCACCGGTTCGACCGCGCCCCGGCGGAGGACACGGGCGGTGTCCCGTTCCCCGAGCCGGGAGTGCCCGCCCCCGACCTGTGCGAGGTCCGGCCGGGCAGCGATCTCGCCGAGGTGCTGCGGGGCGTGCGCCCGGTGTTCACCGACTCCCCCGCCGGTCGTGGTGCACTGGCCGAACTGACCGGCAACGGCGGTGGGTTCGGCCTTCCGGACGGACAGCGCGCGATCCTCGCCCCGCTGCGCGGCCGGCGCCGCGTCATCGGCACGGCCCTGTTCCTGCGCCACCCCGAGTCCAGGCCCTTCGAGCTCAACGACCTCCTCGTCGCCGCCCAGCTCGCCACCCACAGCGCCCTCGGCATCGACAAGGCCGTGCTCTACGGCCGCGAGGCCCACATAGCCGACGAACTCCAGCGCACGATGCTGCCCGAGACCCTGCCCAGCCCGCCCGGCATCCGTCTCGCCGCCCGTTACCTGCCCGCCGCCGAATCGGCCCGGGTCGGCGGCGACTGGTACGACGCCATCCCGCTGCCGGGCAGCCGGGTCGCCCTGGTCGTCGGTGACGTCATGGGCCACTCCATGACCTCGGCCGCCATCATGGGCCAGCTGCGCACCACCGCCCAGACGCTCGCCGGCCTCGGGCTGCCGCCGCAGGAGGTCCTGCACCACCTCGACGAACAGGCCCAGCGCCTCGGCGCCGAGCACATGGCGACCTGCCTCTACGCGGTGTACGACCCGGTATCGCACCGCATCACCATCGCCAACGCCGGTCACCCGCCGCCCGTCCTGCTCCACCCGGGCGGCCGTGCCGAGGTGCTGCGCATGCCGCCCGGTGCCCCGATCGGGGTCGGCGGCGTCGACTTCGAGGCGGTCGAGCTCGACGCCCCCGGGGGCGCGACGCTGCTGCTGTACACCGACGGTCTGGTCGAGTCCCGCCTGCGCGACGTGTGGACGGGCATCGAGCAGCTGCGCGAGAAGGCGGGGACCACCGGCCGGCGCGCCGGGCCCGGCCGGTCCCCCGCGCTGGAGACCCTGTGCGACGACGTCCTCGACATGGTCGGCCCCGGCGACCGGGACGACGACATCGCGCTGCTCGCCGCCCGCTTCGACGGCATCGTGCCCGGCGACGTGGCGTACTGGTCCCTGGAGCCGGAGGACGCAGCCCCCGGCCAGGCCCGCCGGCTGGCCCGCCGCACCCTGTCCCGCTGGAACCTCGAGGAGCTCGGCGACTCCGTCGAACTCCTCGTCAGCGAGCTCGTCACCAACGCCGTGCGCCACAGCTCCCGGCCCGTCACCCTCCGCCTGCTGCGCACCGACGTGCTGCGCTGCGAGATCGGCGACGACGCGCCCGAACTGCCACGCCTGAGGCGCGCCCGGCCCACGGACGAGAACGGCCGGGGACTGTACCTGGTCAGCCGGCTGGCCATGCGCTGGGGCGCGGCCCGGCTCAGCACCGGCAAGATCGTGTGGTTCGAGTTCGCCCGGCCCTGAACTATGGAGCGAGCATGTGGGACGGCCCCTTTTACCGAGTCAGGCGTGACGGATACGAGATCTGCTTCCTGCCCGATGCGGGAGAGGACCTCGACGAGGTCTGCGACGTGGACATGTGGGTCATCCGCGATGACGGCGATCGCTGGTCCGGAACCGTGGTCACTCTCGATGAGGTGCGCCGAATCATGGACCGCCAGCGGCAGGCAGGCGAACCGGAAGGCGACTACTGGTGGTGCTGGGACGGCCTCATCGTCCGCGACGCGGGTGTGCCGTCGATGGTCAAGGTCATCGACGGGCTCGTCGCCGCAGGCCGGCACGAGACAGTTCTTCGCCACGTGGGGCCCGAAGAGGACGTTTGATCTTACTGACCTCGAACGACGGTTCAGCTCGCCGTGCGGCGGATCCGGCCCGCGTACTTCTTCTCCAGCTCCAGGTTGCCCTCGAACCCGCCGGGCACATTGGCCGAGACGTAGACCGGGGGGCGCTCGCCGGCGGCGAGGAGGCGGCCGGCCGCCTCGGCGACCGTCATCTGGACCAGCATCACGCCGGTGAGCGTGGACAGGGCGCAGACCGAGCCGCCGCCGGGGAGTTCGAGCAGGGAGTCCCCGCGCGGGGCCGCGTTGTCGAGGACGACGTCGGCGATGTCGGCCAGCTTCCGGCCGCTGGGGTGGGCGGCGGGGACGGCCCGGGTGTGGGCGAGGGAGGTGAGGGCCAGGACGCGGTGGCCGCGTTCCCTGGCGTGCAGGGCCATCTCCACGATGACGTTGTTGACGCCGGAGTTGGAGATGACGACGAAGAGGTCCTGGGGGTTCGGCGCGGCCAGTTCGTAGAGCCGGGCGGCCACCCCGGCCCGGCGTTCGAGGAGCGGGTCGTCGAGGACGGCCGGGTCCTCGCCGCCGTAGAGGACGAGGTCGGCGATGCTCAGCCGATTGGTGGGGACCAGTCCGCCCGCGCGGCCGGCGAGTTCGAGGACGAGGGCCTGCGAGTGGCCGGTGCCGAAGGCCTGGACGACGCCCTCCGCGCGGACGCACTCGGCGACCAGGTCCGCGGCGGCGGCCACGTCGTCCCGGGCGGATTCGATGACGTGCTGGAGGACGGCGAGGCTCTCCCGCGCGAACCCCTGGGCGCTCACAGACTCGACGGACACGCGTCACACTCCCCACTGATGGATTGATTCACCCTACACTTCCCCACTGATGAATCAATAAATCACACGCCTCCTCGGTCATCAATCGGGTCATCAATCGGGTCGTCGATCGGGCATCGATCGGGTCCTGGTATTCAATCCGCGCCCGCGAGGGTGGCTGCTACCTTCTCCTCATGCCTCCCACGGACGTCACCACACTGATCCGCACCGAGCTTCCCCGGCTGGCGGGGTCCCTGCGGAAGGTCGGCGAGCTGATCCTGGAGGATCCGGCCGCCGTCACCCACTGCTCCGCCGCCGAGCTGGGCCGCCGCACCGGCACCTCCCAGGCGACGGTCACCCGTTTCTGCCGGGCCATCGGGCTGGACTCCTACCAGCACCTGCTGATCGAACTGGCCCAGGAGCGCGGCCGGGGCGAGGCGTCCGACTGGGGAACCGCCGAGATCGGCCCGGACATCTCCCCGGACGACAGCCTCGAACGGGTCGTCCAGGTCGTCGGCACGGCCGACCTGCGCGCCATCCAGCAGACCATCGACCGCATCGACCTCGACGCGCTGGAGCGCGCGGCCCAGGCCCTGGCCCGCGCCCGGCGCATCGACGTGTACGGCGTCGGCGGCAGCGGGGCGGTGACCCAGGAGACGGAGACCCGGCTGTTCCGCATCGGCTGCGCGGTCCGCGGCTGGACCGAGGTGCACGCGGCCGCCACCTCCGCGGCCCTGCTCACCCCCGCGGACGTGGCCATCGGCATCTCCCACTCCGGGGCGACCCGCGAGACCCTCGAACCGTTCGAGATGGCCAAGGAGCGGGGCGCCACCACGATCGCCCTGACCACCGACCCTCGCTCGCCCCTGTCCAGGGCCGCCGACATCCGGCTCATCCCGTCCTCCTCGGAGACCAGTTTCCGGGCCGAGAGCATCAGCAGCCGGCACTCCGTCCTGATGCTGGTCGACTGCCTGTACGTCCGGGTCGCCCAGCTCACCTACCAGCGCGCGAGCGCCTCGCTGGCGCTGACCGACCACATCACGCCCCAGCACGCGGTGAAGTCCCGGCGGGCCAGGTGACCCGGCCGGGCGTGCATGGATGAACCACCAAGTTGACGTGAAGGTGGTTGTTTGAATCACTCCTGCCGTGCAGGATGGGGCTCCCCAGAGCACTCGTAGGAGCCCCATGCGCGTCACCTCTGTCGAGTCGACCGAGCTCTTCACCGGGACCACCGAGCAGCCGCGCCAGGTGGTGGCCGTCGAACTGAGCCACACTCCGGGCCGGACCGTGCGGCTCACCGTCGAGGGCCCGGGCCTCACCGGCACCGCGGAGGCCACCGCCGGCGAGGACGGCACCGTACGCGCCGAGGTCCCCGTCACCGGCGAGGACCTGGTGCCCGGCGACCGCCGAGAGATGACCGTCACCGCGAGCGACGGTGAGGAAGTCACCTCCCGCACGGGCGAGTTCACCGCGGCCGAGCCCGGCTGGACCATGTTCATGGTCAGCCACTTCCACTACGACCCCGTCTGGTGGAACACCCAGGGCGCCTACACGGAGACCTGGGACGTCGCCGACGACCCGGCGGCCAGTGGGCTGCCGGCCCGCACCTTCGACTCGCGCGGCCAGTCCGGCATGAGCCTGGTCCGGGCCCACTGCGATCTGGCCCGCCGCGACCCGGCGTACACCTTCGTGCTCGCCGAGGTCGACTACCTCAAGCCCTACTGGGACGCCTTCCCGGAGGAACGCGCCTTCCTGCGGCAGCTGATCCGCACCGGGCGCGTCGAGATCATGGGCGGCACCTACAACGAGCCCAACACCAACCTCACCGGCGCCGAGGCGACGATCCGCAACGCCCTGTACGGCGACGGCTTCCAGCGCGGCATCATCGGGGCGTCCCCCGAAACCGCCTGGCAGCTGGACGCCTTCGGGCACGACCCGCAGTTCCCGGGGCTGATGGCGGACGCCGGGGTGAGCTCCAGTTCGTGGGCGCGCGGGCCGTTCCACCAGTGGGGGCCGACACTGTCGGTGTTCGGCGAGGAGCCGAGGGACCCGGGCCGGATGCAGTTCCCGGCGGAGTTCGACTGGATCGCCCCCTCGGGACGCGGACTGCTGACCGCGTACATGGTCAACCACTACGGCGCCGGCTGGGCCATCGACAACGCACCCACCCTGCCCGAGGCGGAGACCGCCGCGTACACGCTCTTCCAGCGGCTCAAGCAGGTCGCCCTCACCCGCAACGTGCTGCTCCCGGTGGGCGGGGACTACGCGCCGCCGTGCCGCTGGGTCATGGACATCCACCGCGACTGGAACGCCCGGTACGTCTGGCCCCGCTTCATCAGCGCGATCCCCCGGGACTTCTTCGCCGCCGTCCGCGCGGAACTGGAGACGGAGGGCCGCAAGGCATCGCCCCAGACCCGCGACATGAACCCGGTCTACACCGGCAAGGACGTCTCCTACATCGACACCAAGCAGGCCCAGCGGTACGGCGAGACCCTCCTCGCCGACGCCGAGGCCTGGGCGACGCTCGCCTCCCTCGTCACCGGCCGCCCCTATCCGGACGCGGCCCTGGACAAGGCCTGGCGGCAACTCGTCTACGGCGCCCACCACGACGCCATCACCGGCTCGGAGTCGGACCAGGTCTACATCGACCTGATGACCGGCTGGCGGGAGCTGCACGACCTCGCCCGCGGCGTGCACGCCGACGCGACCCAGGCCCTGGCCGACCAGGTCACCCCGGGCGACGGCCCCGACCTGGTCGTGTTCAACTCCGCGACCTGGGAGCGCCGTGACGTCCTGACCGTCGACGACCCGGGGCTCGTACCCCAAGGGCTCCCCGCGGTCCGTGAGGACGGCCGGCTCCATGTCGTCGTCCCGGAGGTACCCGGCATGGGCCTCGCGGCGCTCCCGCTCACCGAGGGCTCCGTCCCCGGCTGGACGCCCGGCGAGGGCCTCACCATCCGCAACGAGTTCTACGAGGTGACGGTCGACCCGGCGCGCGGCGGCGGCGTCAGCGGGCTGCGCGCCCTGGCCGAGGGCGGCCGTGAGCTGCTGCGCGCCGGTGACATCGGCAACGAGGTCGTCGTCCAGGAGGAGTACCCGAGGCATCCGCGTTTCGGCGAGGGCCCCTGGCACCTCACCCCGACCGGCACGACCGCGGCCCGCAGCCGGGACGTCACCGCCGAGGTGAGCACCGAGCACTCCCCCGCCGGCTCCCGTCTCACCGTCACCGCCGACCTCGGCCTCTTCCGCTACACCCAGCGCTTGACGCTGTGGCAGGGCGTCGACCGGCTCGACGTCACCACGACCGTCGACGGGTACGACGGTGCCGACCGGCTGATCCGCGTGCGCTGGCCCTCGGACGTACGCGGCGGACTGCCGGTGCACGAGGTGGCGGACGCGGTGATCGGGCGCGGGTTCGGCTTCGTCGAGGTGGACAGCGAACAGTTCCCGTGGACGCTGGACAACCCGGCCAACACCTGGTTCGGCCTCGGCTCCACCGCCCGCGTCGCCGTCCACGACGACTCCGGTGTCCTCCTCGGACACCGCTCGATCGGCGTCGCCGAACTCGTCTACCCCGACTGGGACATCGCGGGCGACCTCGGCGCCCCGCTCGCGGCGGCCCTGGTCCGCGCCGGGGTCACGGCGACCTCGACGATCGCGGGCGGCCCGCGCTACGGCGACCTGGAGGTCGACTCCAACCTCCCGGACGTCCGGATCGCCGTCGGCGGCCCCGACCGCAACGCCGTGGTCGCCGAGGCGCTCGGCTGGGACCCGGCGGCCGGCCGGGAGCTGAAGCGCCAACTGGCCGAACGGGGCGTGGCCGCCGTCTGGGTCGCCCCACGCGCCTGTCTGCGCGAGGAGTGGATCCCCGGGGCGGATCTGCGCGACCTGGAACGCCTGCCGCTGCTGGTGGTGGCGGGCGCCCGGCCGGAGGACGACGCCAAGGCGGTCGACGCGATCGTCGCCGACCTGGACGACTTCACGGTGACGGCCACGGCGGCCGGCGGCGGCGAGGCACTGCCACCCGGCGACGCCTGGGACGGCCGCGGCTTCGCGATCCTCAACCGCGGCACCCCCGGCTGCGTGATCACGTCCTCCGGGGACCTCTACATGTCCCTGATGCGCTCCTGCACCGGCTGGCCGTCCGGGATCTGGGTGGACCCACCGCGCCGCACGGCCCCCGACGGCTCGGGGTTCCAGCTCCAACGCTGGTCGCACACCTTCGAGTACGCCGTCGTCGCGGGCACCGGAGACTGGCGCGAACTGCGGCTGCCGCAGGCGGGGCACGCGTACAACCGCCCGCTGACGGCACGGCTGCGGCAGTCCGCCGGCGGCTCCTTGCCCCGCGACTCGGCCATGCTGAAGCTGGAACCCGCCGGCCAGGTGCTGCTCGACGCGCTCAAGCCGCTCGGCTCCCCGCTGGCCCGGGGCAGCCAGGCCCCCGCGGATCCCGGGCGGGGCCTCGTCGTCCGCGTGCACGAGGTCGACGGCCGGCCGGTACGGGCACGCGTCGCCGGGCCGGTGGCATGGGCGGCGGGCGCCCGCGCCGACGTCCTGGAGAGGCCCGGGGCGCCCCTCGTCCCGGAGGAGACCGGCGGCCTCGAAGCCGACCTGACCGGCTTCGAGGTCGCCACCCTCCTCGCCACGCCGGCCCATGCGCCGGAAAGCGCGGTCGGCCCCGGCATCGACGCCCACGAGCCCGCCCAGCCGGTCGCCACCCGCTACTGGCTGCACAACTCCGGCCCGGCCCCACGCGGCAACATGCCGGTCGCCGTGTACCTCTCCCCCACCGCCCTCACCGCGGACGGCCCCGTCACCGCGACCGTCCGGGTCTCCTCGGAGCTCACCGACGCGCCGGTGTCGGGCACGGTGGCCTTCGAGGCGCCGCCCGGCTGGAGCACCGAGCCCGCCGAACTGCCGTACGCGCTCGGCCCCGGCGGCTTCACCCTCACGGACATCACGGTGACACCCCCACCGGACCCCGCCCCCGGCCGGCACTGGCTCGCCGCCCGGCTGTCGTACGGCGGCCAGACGTACGAGGACGTGGTGGCCCTGGACGTCGCGGGCGGGCACAGGGGCCCGACTCTGATGACGGAACTGGGAGTTGACCGGGTGACCGTACGCCGGGGTGAACGGACCCGGGTCCCCGTGACCCTGCGGAATCCCACCCGCGGCCCCGTCCACGGCACCCTGTGGGCCGTCTCCTCCTGGGGCACCTGGCCCGGAGTCACGCCAGGCTGCCAGGGCTTCACGGTGCCCGGCGGGGAACAGGTCGAGTCCGTGATCGAGGTGAACGGCGACGCGATCCCACCGGGTTCGTACTGGCTGATGGCAAAGACGGCCTGGCACGGCTGCGTGGCCTACACAAGGGCCATCGAACTGCAGGTGACGCCATGACGGAGGAGTACGCAGCACGCGTCGGGGGCCAGGCGATCCCGAAGCAGCACGTGGAAACCTTCCTGAGCGCTGGTGTTTTTAGGGGCGCGGGGAACTGCGCGACCAGCCACGACGCCGCCGCACAAGCACGACGACACCGCCAACAACGGCGCTGGGCAACCCAGGTCATCGTCACCGACGAACTCGCCCGCCACGCCTGCGCGGAACGCGGCCTCCCCCCACCGGACGACGTCCAGCCGATGCACCTGCTCACCATCCCGGAAACCGAAGTCGCCGACCTGGGCAGCATCATCGCCGCAGCCCTCGCCCACTCCCCCGCCGCCCGAGCCCTGCTCGCCGCCCTGGAACGCGAACAGCACATCCCCGAAACGGCCGTACGGGACTACTACGACCGCAACCAGGACCGCTTCCTCACTCCCGAGGCGCTACGCCGCGGCGTCGACCCCTACAGCACCCCGGACCCCTCGGACATCCACCCCTACGCGCACGTCCAGGACGGCATCGCACAGCAGTTGCGGCACGCCGCAGCCCGACGCGCGTTCTTCGACTGGCTCGACCGGGCAAGGGCGGACGTCGTGTACGCCGAAGGCCACGAACACCCCGGCGACCCCTCCCACCCGGACCACGAACACCGCCACTGATCGCCGTACGCAACCGAACAGCAACACGGCAAACCATTGACCTCCGATGAATTCTGGTCCACCTTTTCATCAATCGAAGTCCAACTTGGTGATTTGATCCAGCATGACTGGTCCCAGGAGGGCAGCAATGCGCGCAAGAAGACTCACCGGATCCCTGACCTGTCTGGCCGTCCTCACGCTGACGGCCGCCGGCTGCGGCCTGGCCGGCGGCGGTTCGGACGGCGGCGACGCCACGGCCGGCGGCTGCAAGGTCGACAAGGGCAACGTCGGATCCGGCAAGCTCTCCGGGGACGTCAAGGGAAAGATCACTTTCCAGACCACCAACCTGAAGAAGGATTTCGGGACGTACTTCAACGGCGTCATCGACGCCTTCGAGCAGGCCCACCCCGGCACCACGGTCAACTGGATCGACGATCCGGGCGACGCCACCTTCACCCAGCGCCTGGTCGCCGACGCGCAGGGCTGCACGCTGCCGGACGTGGTGAACATCAACGTCAACACGGCGGTAGCGCTGACGAAGAACGGCTACCTGCTGAACCTGGACGACAAGGCCCCGGACGCGGGCAAGCCGTTCGCGCCCGCACTGTGGAAGTCGAGCATGTACGCCGACGCGGACGGCAAGAAGGTGCACAGCGTGCTGCCCTGGTACTCCGGCGGCATCGTGCAGACCTTCAACACCGATCTGATGGAGAAGGCGGGCCTGGACCCGGCGAAACCTCCGACGACCGTCCTCGGCCTGTTCGACGACGCGGAGAAGATAGCCAAGGCCTCCGACGGCGAGTACTACGCGTTCCTCGCCAACCCGCAGCTGCGCATCCCCGCCGACTGGCAGCAGATGGGCATCAAGATCCTCTCCCCGGACGGCAAGAAGTTCACCTTCGCCGACGACCCGAAGACGGCCCGGTGGGTCGAGGCCATGACGAGCCTCTACAAGGCCGGCGGCATGCCGAGGGACTCCCTGTCCTCCACGCAGGACCCGGCCAACGTCTACGGCCAGGGCAAGCTGGTCTACGGCCCCACCAACCCCAACTTCCTGCGGTTCATCCAGCAGAACAACCCGAGCGTCTACAAGAAGACCGGCGTGGCCCCCTTCATGCTGGACGCCCTCGGCCACACGGTCGGAGCCCCGCAGTACATCGGCGTGGCGTCCACCAGCAAGAACGCCTCGACGGCGCTGGCCTTCGGGCGGTTCCTGACGAACGCCGAGAACCAGCTCGCCTGGGCCAAGGACCCGAACGTCGTCATCTTCCCCTCCACCACGGCCTCCCTGAACGACCCGTTCTTCCAGTCGGTCAAGGGCGACGCCCCCTTCGCCGAGGCCCGCAAGATCGTCGCCAGTGACCGCAAGACCGCCACGGCCGACGAGATCGCGCTGACGCCCGGCGAGCTGAACGCCATCTCGGCCCAGATCCAGCTGGCCATGCAGGGCAAGAAGAGCGCCGAGGACGCTCTGAAGGAGGCGCAGTCCAAGGCGAACCGGCTGATCGAGCAGGGCAGTTGAGGATGACCCAACCGACCGTCCACGAGGCGCCCGTCCCCGCTCCCCCGGGTGCGGGCGCCGGGCGCCCCGGCGCTTCCCCCTCGCCCGGCACGCCGGGGCCCCTGCGCCGCGCCCTCCGCTTCGTCCTGCCCGGCCCGAGCGCCGACGCGGGGGGCGCGGCGCTCTACCGCCGCTGGTGGCTGCCGTGGCTGTGGATGACCCCGGCGATCATCGGCGCGACCGTGTTCGGGGTCTTCCCGTTCCTCAACACGGTCGTCGTCTCCTTCACCGACGCCAAGCCGCTCGGCGGCGCGTACGACGTCGTCGGCCTGGACAACTACCGCCGGATGCTGGGCGATCCGGACTTCTGGGTGGCCACCCGCAACAGCCTGCTGTACGCGCTGTTCGTCGTCCCGCTGATGGTGCTGCTGCCGCTGCTGCTCGCGATCCTCGTCGAGAAGAACCTGCCGGGCATCGGCTTCTTCCGCTCGGCGTTCTACACGCCCGTCCTCGCCTCCAGCGTGGTCGTCGGCCTGAGCTGGCAGTGGCTGCTGAGCGACCAGGGACTGGTCAACACCTGGCTGCAGAAGGCGCACATCATCCGCGAGGCCATCCCGTTCCTGTCCGACTCGTGGCTGATCCTGCTGTCGGCGATGGGCCTGACCCTGTGGAAGGGCCTCGGCTGGTACATGATCTTCTACCTGGCGGCCCTCGGAAACGTACCCAGGGAACTGCACGAGGCGGCGGCCGTGGACGGGGCGGGCGCCGCGCGCCGCTTCTGGCACATCACCGTGCCCGGGGTCCGCCAGTCGATGATGCTGGTCGGCACCCTGACCGGCATCGGCTCCCTGCGGGTCTTCACCGAGATCTACATGCTCGGCGGTGCCACCGGCGGCCCCGGCGGCGCCGACCGCACGCTGCCCTTCTACATCCGCGACGTCGGCCTCGACCCGCTCACCGGCAACGCCGGCTACGGCGCGGCCGTCAGCGTCGCCCTGTTCGCACTCACCCTCGGCCTCACGCTGCTCGCCCAGCGCCTGACGAAGGAGGACGAGGCATGACAACGACCGCCGTCGGCAAGCGCCGCCGCCTGATGCCCCGCTGGCGGGACTACGGCCGCCCGCGCGAACTGGTTCTCCGCTACCTGCTTTTGCTGTTCGTCCTCTTCATCACCGTCGGCCCGCTGCTGTGGCAGCTGCTGTCGTCCCTCAAGGGCGCGGGCGAGGACGTCTTCGGCGCGGGCGCCTCCCTGATCCCCCGTCACCCGTCGCTGCGGGCGTACCGGGAGGTCTTCGACCAGGTGCCGGTGTGGACGTACATCAGGAACAGCGCGGTCGTCGCCCTGCTGTCCATCACCAGCCAGCTCGTCTTCTCCACCATGGCCGGCTACATGCTGTCCAAGCCCGGCTGGAAGGGCCGCAAGCTGGTCTGGATCGTGCTGCTGGCCTCCATGATGTTCCCCTTCGAGTCGATCATGGTGTCGCTGTTCCTCAGCATCCGGGACATGGGCCTGGTCGACCACCTGGCCGGTGTCTGGCTGCCCGGGTTCGTCGCCGCGATCAACGTCCTCATCATGCGGGCCGCGTTCCTCGCCGTGCCGCGCGAGATCGAGGACGCGGCGATGCTGGACGGGGCGGGCGAGTGGAAACGCTTCCGGTACCTGTACCTGCCGTCCGCCTACGGCGCGATCCTCGTCGTCACCATCAACACCTTCATCAGCGCCTGGGACGACTTCCTGTGGCCGCTGATCGTGCTGCGCACCGAGGACCACTTCACGCTGACGCTGGGCCTGGCCCGGCTCCAGACCTCGTCCTTCGGCTACGACCAACGGATGGTGATGGCGGGCTCGGTGATCTCCGTGATCCCCGTGCTGCTGCTGTTCGTCATCACCCAGCGCTGGTTCTACAAGGGCGTTTCGTCGGGTGCCGTGAAGCTCTGAGTCGGTACGGCGGTCAGAGCGGCCCGCGCGGACGCGGCGACGCGGAACTCGACCACCGTGCCGGGCGGAACGGCGGCGGCGACATCGGCGCCGAGCGGGAACGCGACCGTGCGGGTCTCGCCCGGCGCCAGGTCGACGGCCTGGAAACCGCTCAGCTCCAGCGCGCGCGGCCAGACGCGGGTCCGCAGCCGGCGCAGATAGAGCTGGGCGACGGAACGGCCGTGCCTCCGGCCGGTGTTGGTGATGTCGGCCTCGACGCCGTGCCCGGACAGCCGCGGCGGGCCGTACGCGAAGGTCGTGTAGGACAGTCCGTGCCCGAAGGAGTGCAGCGGCTCGGCGCTGTCGTCCACGTAGCCGCCGTATTCGGTGTCCTTGTGGTTGTAGTAGACGGGGAGCTGGGCTGCGGAGCGCGGCACGGAGACCGGCAGGCGGCCGGCCGGCTCGGCGAGTCCGAGCAGCACCTCCGCGATCGCCTCACCGCCCCACGGGCCGGGGTACCAGGCGGTGAGCAGCGCGGCCGCCGTGTCCGGTACGACGTGCGGGCGGCCCTGGATCAGCACGACCACGGTCGGCGTCCCCGTCGCGACGACGGCGTCCAGGAGCGCGTACTGCGCCTCGCCCAGCCGCAGTCCGGCCAGATCGACGCCCTCGCCGCAGGTCATCTCGGACACGGCGGTGCGCGCGGCCCCGTTGGCGTCGAACTCGGTCCCGGCTGAGCGCGCGCTGCTGCCGCCCAGCACCAGCACGGCGACATCGCACGCGGCGGCCTGGGCGATCGCCTCCGGGATGCCCGACAGGTCGCCGCCGGTGAGGGCGCACCCCCGGGCGTGGCGTACGTCGATGCCTGCCGGGGCGAGCCCCCGCAGCCCGTCGAGGACACTGGTGCCGGTGCCGGGCCGTTGGGGGGCGGTGTAGTCGCCCAGTTGGTGGGCGACGGTGCCGGCGTGCGGGCCCAGGACGGCGATACGGGAGACGGCCGCCGGCGACAGGGGCAGCACGCCGTGGTCGTTGCGGAGGAGGGTCACGGCGGCGCGGGCGACGGCGGTGCTCAGGTCGCGCCCGACGGCCGGGGGCGGCAACGGGCAGGCGCGGTAGGGCTGTTCGAACAGCCCCAGGCGGAATTTCAGCCGCAGGACGCGCGCCACGGCTTCGTCGAGAGCGGCCTCGCTCACCAGGCCCCGCTCGACCGCCGCCTCCAGATGCGTGAACCCCTCGTCCCACAGGCTCAGATCCACCCCGGCGTCGAGCGCGAGGGCTCCGGCGGAGACCTTGTCCCCGGTGATCCGGGCCAGCCGGTCGACAGCGAGCCCGTCCGCCATGACGAGTCCCTGGAAACCCCAGCGCTCCCGGAGCAGTTCGCGGAGCAGGGCGCGGTTGCCGGAGCAGGGCAGGCCGTCGACCTCGTTGTAGGCGGCCATGACGGCGGCGGCTCCGGCCCGGACCCCGACGCGGGCGGCGGGGAGATGGATCTCGTGCAGCTCCCGGAGCCCGAGCTCGGACTCGGCGGAGTTGCGGCCCCCGACGGTGGCTCCTTGTCCGGCGAAGTGCTTGAGGACGACGGGGGCCTTGTCGGCGGGGAAGTACGCGGCGGGCGCGCCCTGCATGCCGCGCACCAGTGCCTCCGTCAGCCGTCCGGCGAGATACGGATCCTCACCGAAGCACTCCTCGGTGCGCCCCCAGCGTGGATCACGGGCGATGTCGAGCGCCGAGACCAGGGCGACATGCCCGCCGCGGGCGCGCAGTTCGGCGGCGGCGTGCGCGGCGGCCCGTTCGTACAGTCCGGGGTCCCAGGTGGCGCCGACGGCCAGGTTGACGGGCAGGACCGTGCCGTCGAGGGCCATGTGCCCGTGCGGCACCTCCTCGACGAACAGGGCCGGGATGCCGAGCCGGCTGCGCTCGACGACGTGGCGCTGGACGAGGCGGGCCAGTTCGGCGCCGTCCGGCGCGCCGGATCCGGTGGTGTGGTCGACCCCGGACCAGGCGTCGGCGCGCAGCAGCCCGTACAGCGCGCCGAGTCCGGCGAAGCGCTCGGTCTCGGCGTACAGGGCGTCGGTGAGTTCGAAGCCGCCGTCGGGGGTGCGGCGGTAGGCGTCCCAGCCGTACATCCGCTGGTTGAGCTGGCCTGCCTTCTCGCGCAGGGTCATACGGGAGAGCAGGTCACGGACGCGGGCGTCGACGGGGGCGGCGGGGTCGCGGTACAGGGGCGTGCCCTGCCGGGTGGCGGTCACGTACGGCCGCCGTGGGCGAGGCGGGCCAGGGCGACGGCGCCCCGGCAGCCGTCGGGCACCCAGTCGAGGGACAGGCCGAGGGCACGGAGGCGGACCTCGAGGCGGTCGGTGAGGGGCCCGTCTGGCCCGAGCAGCCCACCGGTGGCGACCACCCGCTCTCCGGGGCTCGGCTCCAGCGCCCGCACACTCTCGGTGAGTTGATCCGCCGCCTCGTCGAGAATCGCCAGGGCGACCGGATCCCCGACGTCCCGCGCCGCCGCGACGACCAGCGGCGCGAGCCGTGCCAGACGGATGGGGGGCTCGGCCATGACGGCGGGGAGCAGGTGCCTGCGGTAGGCCTCGCGGTGGGGGCGGGACCAGGGGTTGTGGTCGTGAGGCGGAAGGGGCCGCCGCCCCACGACCGAAGCCCCGGCCACACCGGGCAGGGCCCCGGCAACACCGACCTGCCCCGGGCCCGCCCGCCTTCCCCCCGCGCCGCCGACCGCACCACCCTGAGCCCGGCCCGCAGACCCCTCACCCACAACCCCAGCCCCTCCGGACCGCCCCGGATCCGCCGGCCCTCCCCCCGCGCCGCCAGCCGCACCACCCTGAGCCCGGCCCGCAGACCCCTCACCCACAACCCCACCCCCTCCGGACCACCCCGGATCCGCCGACCGCCCACCCGCGGCGCTCGGCCCGGGCCCCGGCGGCGCTGCCTCGTTCCGCCCGTCGCCCGGCGCGCCCTCCACAGGTCCGGTCGCGCCGATCGCGTCCCCAGCCCCTCCGGACCGCCCCGGGCCCGCCGGCCGCCCGCCCATGTCTCCGACCGGCGCGGACTGCCCCGCCCCCGCCGACCGCCCACGCATGTCCCCAGCCCCTTCAGACTGCCCGGGACCCGCCGACCGCCCACCCGCAGGCGTCGGCCCCGTCACCGGCGGCACCTCCTCATGCCGTTCGTCACCTGGGACACCCTGGGCGGTGCCCGGGACCACCTCCGGGGACAGTCTCCGCACCGCGCCACCGGCCGTGCCACCGCCGGGCAGGACGTCGCCCGGCAGCCCGAGTTCCCGCCCCACCGCCTCCGCCAGTACGGTCGGCGCGCCCCTGCCGTCGGCCATGCGCAACGCCGCCCGTACCGCCGCGCGGCCGATCCAGAAGCCGCTGCCGTCGTCGCCGAGGAGCCAGCCGTCGCCGTCCACCGTGGTGGTGGCACGGCGGTCGGTGACACGCATGGCGACCGCGCCCGTGCCGGCCACCAGGGCGAGACCGTCGGAGGGGGCGCCCGGAGCGGAGGCGAAGGCCGCCTCGATGTCGCTGCCGATGACCGGCGGGCCGGCGTCGATGCCCAGCCGGTGCAGGGCGGCGGTGAGAGCGGCCAAGGCGTTGCGCCGCCCCGGCTCGTCGGCGGCGGCGCCGGTCGCGCCCGCGAAACCGCCGGCCACGGCCACGACCCGGTCCCTGACCGGCTCCGGCACGGCCCGCCCGACGGCCTCGACGAGGTGCTCGGTGAGCTGCGGCAACGGCACGGTCAGCGCGTTGCCCGGCCCGGCGGCGCCCTCGCCCACCGGACGCCCGTCGTCCGCCGTCGCCAGGACCGCCCGGGTCCGCGTGCCGCCCGCGTCGATACCGATCACCAGGGCCGAGACGCCTTGACGCTCCTGGTTCAATTCATTACCCATTGGCGTCTATGGTGATTGATGCATTCACCCAGGGCAAGCACCAGGCCGGCCCCGACCCGAGGAGGATCCCATCCCCACGCTCCGCTTCGGCGTCAACTACACGCCCCGCCGCGGCTGGTTCCACTCCTGGCACGACTTCGACCCGAAGCACGCCCGCGAGGACCTGGACCAGATCGCCGCGCTCGGCCTCGACCACGTCCGGGTCTTCCACCTCTGGCCGCTCCTCCAGCCCAACCGCACACTCATCCGCACCGCCGCCGTCGACCAGCTGGCGCACCTGGTCGACCTGGCCGCCGAGGCCGGTCTCGACGTCCTCGTGGACGGCGTGCAGGGCCATCTGTCCAGCTTCGACTTCTACCCGGAGTGGACCCGCAGCTGGCACCACCGCAACGTCTTCACCGACCCGGAGGCCGTCGCCGCCCAGGCCGAACTCATGCGGACCCTCGGCCGCGCCCTCGCCGGCCGCCCCAACCTCATCGGTCTCCAGCTCGGCAACGAGCTCAACAACCTGGTCGAGCACAACCCGGTGACCCCGGACGAGGTGGACCGCTACCTCGACACCCTGCTCGCCGCCACCCGCGCGCACCTGCCCCCGGGCCGGCTCGCGACCCACTCCGCCTACGACGCGGCCTGGTACGGCGACGACCACCCCTTCACCCCTGAGGCCTCGGCCCGCAAGGGCGACGTCACCACGGTCCACCCCTGGGTGTTCTCCGGCGACTGCGCCCGCCGCTACGGCCCCCGATCCCCGCAGGTGCTGCACCTCGCCGAGTACGGCACGGAACTCGCCAAGGCCTACGCCGAGGACCCGGCCCGCCCGGTCTGGGTCCAGGAGACGGGCGCCCCCGAACCGCACATCCCGGCGGCCGACGCGCCCGAGTTCGCCCGGGCGACCGTACGGAACGCGGCCGGGTGCGAAGGCCTGTGGGGCGTGACGTGGTGGTGCTCCCACGACGTGGACCGCGCCCTGGCCGACTACCCGGAACTGGAGTACACGCTGGGCCTGTTCGACGCGCGGGGCAGCGCCAAGCCGATCGCGACCGCCCTCGCCGAGACGGTCGCGGAGGCCCGCGCGGGGCACCACCCGGCCCGCCCCCGCGACACGGCCCTGGTCCTGGACTGCACGCCGTCCACGCGTTCCGTGTCCGGCCCGGGAGGCGCCTACTTCGACGCGTGGATGGCCCTGCGCGCCGAGGGTGTCCGCCCGGCGGTGGTCCTGGCGGCCCGGGCGGACGACGCCGCGTACCTGGCGGCACGCGGCATCAAGGAGGTCGTACGAGTGCCGTAGGCCGGAGGGGCTCAACCGCCCGCCAGCACCTCCGCGACCGCCCGCAGATTCACCCGCCCCCGCCCGTAGGAGCACAGCGCTCCCCCCTCCGGCAGCCCGGTGTCGACCCGTACGGCATCGGGCCGCCGGGCCAGCAGGGCGGCCCGCAGGCGTTCCTGCCAGGGGTGCAGCCCGGCGTCGCAGGTGGCGACGACCAGCGGCGCGTCACCGGACGCGCCGAGGATGCCCGCCACCACGGCGGCCGGATCCGCCGGCTCCCCGGTGACCGCCGTCCCCGTGGCCGTGGGGTCGACGGCGCGCACCTCCGTCAGCAGGTCCTCCCCGCCCCAGTTGAGCGCGGGGTGCGGTGGCGGGTACAGGTCGACGACGTGGGCCCCCCGCACGCCCGTCGGCACCGGGCCGCCGCGGACGGCCCGGCGGGCGGCCTCCAGCCCGGCCCCGGCGTCCCAGCCCCCGACCGCCCCGTCCGTCGCCGCGTACCGTGCGGCGAGCCGCCGCACCCGCCCGGCGGACTCCCACAGCCGCTCCTCGGCCAGCGCACCGGAGCGCAGCGCGCCGCGCACCGCGTCCCGGCAGGCCAGGGTGACCTCCAGGTCCGGCACGGCGACGATGACCTGGTCGGCACCCGCCGCGAGGGCGATCCGCGCCCCGGCGGCCTCGCCGTAGCGGTCGGCTATGGCCTTCATCTCCAGCGCGTCACTGACCAGGACTCCGTCGAAGTCGAGCTCGTGGCGGAGCAGATCGCCCAGGATGCGGCGGCTCAGGGTGGCGGGCCGCTCGGGGTCCAGCGCCGGGAAGACGACATGCGCGCTCATCAGCATCGGCACGCCGGCGTCGACGGCCGCGCGGAACGGTTCGAGGTCGGCGCGCAGTTCGTCGTACGACCGCGGGTCGACGGCGATGCCGTGATGGCTGTCGGTCTCGGTGCCGCCGTGGCCGGGGAAGTGCTTGGCACAGGAGGCGACGCCCCGCCGCTCGGTGGCGGTGATCCAGGCCCGCAGATGCCGGGCGGCGAGCGCGGGCTCGGCACCGAAGGAGCGGGTGCGCACGATCGGGTTGCGCGGATGGTGCTGGAGGTCGGCCACGGGGGCGTAGGAGGCGGTGATGCCGAGCGTGGCCAGATGCCCGGCGAGCGCGTCGGCGCAGCGGGCGGTGAGCGCCGGGTCGTCGGCGACGCCGAGAGCGTAGGAGCCGGGTACGTCCGGCGCGCCGGCTGCGACCAGGTGGCCGATGCCGCCGCCCTCGTTGTCGATGCCCACGATGAGGTCGGGCCGCAGGGCGCGCAGGGCGTCGGTGAGCCGGCGCACCTGCTGGGCGTCGCGCACGTTCCGGGTGAAGAGGATGACCCCGCCGAGGCCCTGGTCGATGAGCCGCTTGAGGGTGTCGGGCACGGTCGTGGTGCCGGCGAAACCGGCGACGAGGCAGCGGTGGACGGCCTCGTCCAGGCCGGGAGGCAGGGGCGCGGAGTGGGTCACCCCGGGAATCCTGTGGCTGGCTCAGCCAAAAGTCAACCGCCCGATGGCTCGCCCATTCAAGGCCTCTTCAAGACCTCCCTTCAAGACCTTTTGCGAGCAGACCAGCCGAAACGTTCCTGAAGTTCGTCCGTCACCCACTCGCACCCCACTCACAGCGGTTAGCCTCGTAAGTCACCGAAGGTGAACGGGGGTTGCCCATGGTGAACACTGATCGCACGCCGCCGGACTGCCCTGGGGGACACGACGGCATGCCGGAGACCGGCGCCGCGGTCCACCTCCAGGATCAGCTCGAAATCCTCATCCAGGACTTCCGCACGAGCGCCGAGCCACCGATGCCGGTGTTCGTCGTGCACGCGCAGGACGGCACGGACGACGACGCCGTGGCCGGGCTGGTCCGGCAGCTGTACACGGGCCAGGACGCGCACGGCACGCGCTGCGCGGTGGCGCAGGACGTCTACGAGGGCACGACGGAGGTGCGCCGGGCCGCGGCCATGGTGCGGGCGCTGAGCGACCCGAAGAAGTGGGGCGGCCCGAAGGCGGTCTACCGGCGCTACGCGTTCCCGCGGCTGCGGCTGGTGCACGCCATCGACGACGCGGTCGCGGCACTCGGCGACACCTGGCCGGCGCCCGCCCCGGGCAGCCCCGAGGCCGGGCAGGACCAGCGGCAGCGGCTGCTCGACCAGCTGGCCCGGCAGCGCTGGCGCCCGAAGGGCACCGCGCGGTGGCGCTCGGGCCTGCCGCTGTTCGACATGGCGCACATCCTGCCCGCGAGTCTCGTGACCGTGCTCGCCGCGCTCCTCGCCCGCAGCGACTGGTTCGTGGCGGTGGCGGCCGGACTCGCCTTCCTGCTGCTGCTGACCGTCCTCAACTACGTCCTGCCGGGGCGGGCGCCGATCTTCCTGTGGCTGCGCCGGGAGAGCCGCTGGTTCATGACGACGACCTTCCTCAGGGCGGCGGACCAGGACGATCCGACCGAGGTGTCGCTGCTGCGGCCGGTGCGCTCCTGGAAGGCGATCGCGGCCCGGGCGTACGACGTGGCCGAGGCGCTCACGGCGGGCGGCGACTTCCACCTCCAGCTGTGCGTGCTGGCGCTGCGGGAGGACCTGCGGGACAACCACCGCCGCTGGAGCTGGGACCTGCGCGGCTTCAAGCGGCCGCGCCCGCCCATGCTGTTCCTGCCGCACGCGGACGACCGCAACGGCGGCATCGAACTCATCCGGGCGATCAGCGACGTCCGCAGCCGGCGCAGCGAGCTCGACCCGCTGCTGGTGGTCGCCGCGGTCCGCTCCCACGACGTGCCGCGCCTGGAGCGCGGCGTGGTCCGGACGGCGCCCGACCCCGAACCCGCACCGCCCCGGTTCGGCGAGCGGCTGCGCACCTGGTACCGGGAGTGGGCACGCGACCTGCGCGCCGAGCAGTCGCCCAGCCGGGAGCGGTCCGTCCTGCCCTGGGTGATGAAGATCCCGCTGCCGCACGACCAGCTCGGTCCCGTCGAGGAACGCCGCCGCCATCTGCGGGCCGCCACCCGGCCGACACTCGCCCGGCTGGTGTGGGCCCTGCACACCCTGGTCCTGGTGACCGCCCTGCTGGCCGCCGCCACCGTCATGCGCGCCGACTCCCTCCAGGACCGGTACTGCTCGGCATCCGTACTGACCGCCAACCGGGACACCCGGCTCGAACGGACACCCGGCGGCGACACGGAGTGCATAGGCATAGCGACGGGCGGCGTCCGCTTCGCCGACTGGCTGCCCGCCCCCAAGCCCTCCGACGAGCTCAGGACACTGACCGCCGACGACGAAACGCCCTGGTCGGTGGACGAACTGGAGGACCGCATAGCCGGGCAGAACGCGGACGTCCTCGCACGCCACTCCGGCAAGTACGTCACCGTCGTCTACGCCGGGCCGCTGAGCGCCGACCCGGCCGGCTCGTCGTTCGTGAAGGGCACCGAGGAGCTGGCGGGTGTCTACCTGGCGCAGGCAGTGATCAACAAGAACTCCAGTGTGAAGCTGCGCGTCCTGGTCGCCAACGGCGGCGTGGACCTGGGCCACCAGGAGGAGATGGCCGAGGCCATCGCCGCGTACGCCGCAGACGACCCGACCGTGGTGGGGGTCATCGGCACCGGCCGCGACCTGGAGTCGAGCAGGGCGACGACGCGCACCCTGCTGGAGGCCGGCCTGCCGGTCGTCTCCGGCACGAACTCCGCCACGTATCTGCCCCGCGAGTTCGCCAACTGGTTCAGCCTGGCCGCCACCGACGAGTGGCAGATCGAGCAACTCGGCCTGATCGCGGCCCAGTTGCGCAGACCGGACCGACGGCAGTACGGCCTCGTCCTCGCCCGCGACACGGCGAAGACCGACGACCTGTACACCGACGAACAGGCCCGCTACGGCCAGGAGATGCTGCGCCGGCAGGGCTTCGCCCGGCTCGAGCCGCGCCGCTACGTCCTCAGCGGCGGCAAGCCCGAACTCCGCTCGCACGCCCAGGAGATCTGCCGGGGCGGCCGGGTCCCGTCCGTGATCTACTTCGCGGGCCGGGTGGAGGACATCGATCCCCTGATGACGCAGCTGGGCACCGAGCCGGGCTGCGCCGGGAAGCCCCTGTCCATCCTCACGGGTGACGACCTGTCCAAGGCCGACTTCACCGCCGGCGGGCAGTCCGTCGCGCCGAAGGTCACGCTGTACCACGCGGCCCTGGCCGAGCTGAAGTCGGCCGCCACCCAGACGACCTTCTACCTCTCGGCCGCCGCGTACCTGCCCGGTCTGGACCGGCCCGTGCGCTACGACAGCCCCGCCCTGGCCAGCGGCCAGACCGCCCTGGCCCACGACGCGACCCGCGCCCTGTACTGGGCGGCCACCCGCGACGACCGGCCGCAGAGCCGCGCCTCGACCTGGGTGAACCTGCGCAACGTCAAGATCGAGGGCATGGCCACCGGCACCATCGACTTCACCCGGGCCCCGCTGTACGGCGACCGCACCGGCCACAGCATCGTCCTCAAGCGGGTCCGCCGCGCGGACGACGGCACCGCCGAGACCCGGGTGCTGTGCAGCCGCACCGCGGGGGACACGACACCCCTCACGGTGAAGGAGTGCCGGATCCGGTGACCGCGGCCCGCCTCAGCTTTCGACGGGCGTCAGCCGCAGCGCGATGCTGTTGATGCAGTACCGCTGGTCGGTGGGTGTCGGATAGCCCTCACCCTCGAAGACGTGCCCGAGGTGGGAGCCGCAGCGGGCGCAGCGCACCTCCGTGCGGACCATGCCGTGGGAACGGTCCTGGATCAGTTCCACCGCGTCGGTGTCCTTCGGGTCGAAGAAGGACGGCCAGCCGCAGTGGGACTCGAACTTGGTGTCGGAGGTGAACAGCTCCGCCCCGCAGGCGCGGCAGGAGTAGACGCCCCGGGTCTTGGTGTCGGTGTACTCACCGGTGAAGGCGGGCTCCGTGGCCGCCTGGCGCAGGACCGCGTACTCGCCCGGGGTCAGCTCCGCGCGCCACTGCTCGTCCGGCTTCTCGACGTCGTACGGCATGAGCCTCCAGCCCCTCAGTTCGACAGACGGTCCAGGATGTGCGGGCCGAGGTCGGTGACGTCGCCCGCTCCCATGGTGAGAACGAGATCCCCCGGCCTCGCCATTCCCGCGACCACGGCGGGCACGTCCGCCTTGTCGTGCACCGGCGTCACGTCCGCGCCCGCCGCCCGGGCCGCCTCGATGATCAGCTCGCTGGTCACGCCGGGGATCGGGTCCTCACGGGCCGGGTAGATGTCCAGCACGACCGAGGCGTCCGCCAGGGCCAGGGACTGGCCCATCTCCTTGCCCAGCTCCTGGGTCCGCGAGAAGAGGTGCGGCTGGAAGACGACCAGGATCCGGGCGTCGCCCGCCGCCCCGCGCATGGCCTCCAGGTCGGCGGTCATCTCGGTGGGGTGGTGCGCGTAGGAGTCGATGACCTGCACTCCCGCGGCCTCGCCCTTGAGCTGGAGCCGCCGCTTCACGCCCGTGTACGCCGCCAGCGCCGGGGCCAGCTCCTCGGCGGGGACGCCGAGCGCCACGCCCGCCGCGAGCGCGGCCACCGCGTTGTGCGCGTAGTGGCGGCCGGGCACGGAGACCGCGAAGGTCAGCTCCTTGCCCTCCAGCACCACGGTGACCTCGCTCTTCAGGCCCTGCGGCACGACCGACAGGATGCGCACGCCGGCGTCCTCGGACTCGCCGTACGTCACCACCCGCACGCCGCGCCCGGCGACCCGGCGCGTCAGCTCCCGCGCGCCCTCGTGATCGGCCGCGATCACCAGCGTGCCGCCCTCGGTGACACGGTCCACGAACGTCTCGAACGACTGGTAGATCTCGTCCATCGACGCGTAGTTGGCGTGGTGGTCGAGCTCGACGTTGAGGACGATGGCGACCTCGGGCGCGTACTTGTGGAAGCTGCGGTCGGACTCGTCCGCCTCGGCGACGAAGATCTCGCCCTCGCCGTGCAGCGCGTTGGAGCCGGGCGCGTCCAGGTCCCCGCCGATCGCGTACGACGGCTTCAGGCCCAGCTCGCTCAGCGACACGGCCAGCATGGAGGTCGTGGTCGTCTTGCCGTGCGTGCCGGCGACCGCGATCGGGCGCAGGCCCTCCATCAGGGCGGCGAGCGCGTCGGAGCGGTGCACGACGGGGATGCCGAGTTCGGCGGCGCGGGCCAGCTCGGGGTTGTCCTGCCGGATCGCCGAGGACACGACCACACAGCTGGCGTCGTCGGCCAGGTGCTCGGCGGCGTGCCCGATGCGCACCGTCACCCCCAGCGCCCGCAGCGCCTCGGCCGTCGCCGACTCCCGGGCGTCACTGCCCGCCACGACGGCCCCGCGCTGCGCGAGGATCTTCGCGATCCCCGACATTCCGGCCCCGCCGATGCCGATGAAGTGCGGTCGGTCCATGGCGGTGGGAAGGCCGGGTGCCATGCGGATCTCCAAGAGCGTTCAAGGACGGTTAGCGCCCACAGCCTATTTCAGGAGCGCGCGGCACTGTGCCAGGCAGGTGGTGTCCGCTACGCCTTGCTGTGCGAGAACAGCTTCAGCACCGGCACACCGACCTTGTGCCGCGCCCGGGAGGCCCAGTCCCGGTGGAAGAACTCCTCCACGTAATGGGGGTCGGTCAGCACGATGACCTCGTCCGCGCCGACCTCCTCCACCAGTGACTTCAGCGCGTCCAGCGGATGATCCTCGATCAGCCGCCCCTCGGCCCCGCTCCCGGAGGCCCGCAGCGCCGCGAGCGAGACCTCCAGCGCCCGCTGCCCGACACTCAGCGCTTCCTCGCCCTCCGGCGTCTCCCCCTCGCGGACGGCCTCGTCGAGCTCGCCGAGCGCGACGTCGTCGATAGCCCGCAGCAGCCGGTCCGCCTGCTCGCCGCGCGGCTGGAGCAGCACCTGGAAGGCGACCGGCTCCTCCCCGTGCAACGTCGTGACGAACTCCACGTCGGCGGACGTCAGGGCTTTCTCGATCATCAATACGCTTGTGAACACCAGGCGCCCCTTCTGTTCCCGGGGGCCCGCGGCCCCACTCCTCCGTGGGCCGCCCCGGCCCTGCGGAAACCATCCTGCCCCGTGGTCGCAGGGGCACTGCCGGATCCAGTGTGCCCTCCGGAAACCAAACGGAACGGCATATTCCGCCGATTACCGGACCGGCGGCGGCCATCGCACCGATTCCGGACCTACCGACCGGTTCGGTTTCCCGGCCGCCGAGACCTGTACCCCGTGCCGCGCGGATCAGTACCTCAGGATCGCCCGTACCGCGTGTACAGGAAGCCGTCCTCCTCCAGCATCGACACCAGCCTGAAGCGCTGCGGCACCGTGACGGCGGGCCCTCCGGCGATGCGCTGCGCGTCGCCCGCCGTGAGCAGCGGGGAGACGGTCAGGCACAGCTCGTCGAGCACACCGGCCGCCACCAGCTGCCCGAGCAGCCGCGGGCCGCCCTCGGTCAGCAGCCGGGTGTAACCGAGGGCGGCGAGGGCCCGGACGGCACGGGCCGGGTCCACGCCGATGCCGTCCCCGGCGGTGACCACCCGGGCGCCCGCCTTCTCGGCGGCGGCGACCCGGTCCGGGGCGGCCGAGGCCCCCGTGAGGATCAGGGTGGGCACCAGGGGCGAGGTGAACAGGGGCAGCGAGAAGTCCAGGTCCAGGCTGGCGGAGACCACCGCGATCGCGGGCGCGGGACCCTGCCCGGCCGCCTCCCGCCGCTCCGCGAACTCCTCACGCGCGCGTGCCGGCCGGTAGCCCTCCTGGCGCACCGTCTGCGCGCCGACGACCACGACGTCCGCCAGCGCCCGCAGGGTGCCGAAGATCCGCATGTCGGTCTTGCTGGAGATGGGCTGCGAACGGCCGTCGTGCTGGGCGGCCCCGTCCAGCGTGGACACCATGTTGGCGCGCAGCCACGGCAGCGGCCCGCCGGGCCCCGCCGCGGGATAGGCGTACGCGGCGGCCAGCTCGGCCAGACTCCACTCCCGTCCGGCCCCGCCGCGATCCTCTTCCCCGGGCCCGGCGCCCGAGCCCGGAGCTGCTGTTTCATCGGTCACAGGGAACAGACGTCGCATGCCGTGCAGTGTTCCACGCCCCGTAGCATGGTGAACCGTGTCCTCCTCCCCAGCCCCCTCCGGAACCGGCCCCATGACCGACGCGGCCCCGCTCTCGCTGTGCGCCCGTGAGCCGCACGTGCCCGCGGACCGGCTGGTCGCCGAGATGGTTCCGCCGCCGCGGTTCGACTCCGTGCGGTTCAGCACGTACATCCCGGACCCGGACCAGCCCAGCCAGACGGAGGCCGTCCGGGTCCTTGAGGGCTTCGCGGCGGGTCTCGGCCAAGCGGGCGATTCCGGCAAGCGGCGGCTGTTCGGGTTCGGCAGGGCGCCGAAGAAGGCCCCGGCCGGCCCGCGCGGCGTCTACCTCGACGGCGGTTACGGCGTCGGCAAGACCCACCTGCTGGCGTCCCTCTGGCACGCCACCCCGGCCGAGCCCACGCTCAAGGCGTTCGGCACCTTCGTGGAGCTGACCAACCTGGTCGGCGCCCTCGGGTTCCAGCAGACCGTCCAGACCCTGTCCGGCCACCGTCTGCTGTGCATCGACGAGTTCGAGCTCGACGACCCCGGCGACACCGTCCTGGTCTCCACCCTGCTCGGCAAGCTCGTCGACGCGGGCGTCGCGCTCGCCGCCACCTCCAACACGCTGCCCGGCAAGCTCGGCGAGGGCCGCTTCGCCGCGGCCGACTTCCTGCGCGAGATCCAGGGACTGTCGGCCCACTTCCGCGCCCTGCGCATCGACGGCGAGGACTACCGCCACCGCGGCCTGCCCGAGGCGCCGCCCCCGTACTCCGACGAACAGGTGACCAAGGCGGCGCACGCCACCGGGGGCGCGTCCCTCGACGCATTCTCGCCCCTCCTGGAACACCTGTCCCGCGTCCACCCCAGCCGCTACGGCGCCCTGACCGACGGAATCAAGGCCGTCTGCCTCACCGGTGTACGGCCGGTTCCCGACCAGTCGACGGCGCTCCGGCTCGTCGTCCTCGCGGACCGGCTCTACGACCGTGAAGTGCCCGTGCTGGCCTCGGGCGTGCCCTTCGACCAGCTCTTCAGCGAGGAGATGCTGAACGGCGGCTACCGCAAGAAGTACTTCCGGGCCATCTCCCGGCTCACCGCCCTGGCCCGCGACGCGGCCAAGCTGGCGAACGCCCGGTAATCACAACCCCGATATCGCGCCGAACCACCGTGGGGTAAGGGGCAGTTCAGGCCAGTCCACCTACGGTTTTCAGGCTCTCTTCAGCTTGAAACGTTAAGTTAACCCTGCAAACGACCTTGCAGGGTTAACGTGTTTCTTGACCAGTCATTGACCAAGTGTTGGTCAGTGCCAGACGTGCGAATCAGCTGAAGGGGGGCGCATGTACCGAGGTACGACGGCACGGACCGTGGTTTCACTCCTCGCCGCCGTCCTGCTCGCCCTTCAGTTCTTCGCACCGACGGCATCCTTCGCATCCGCGCACACGCCCAGTGAAGTCAAGGCCAAGGCTCAGCCCGGAACTGAACCCTCCGGCAAGTCTGCGCACCCCGGAACCAAGCTCTCCGGAAAGGCTCTGCGCGACGAGACAGCGACCTGCCGCGCCGGGCACCACGGGGGCCCGAACGGCCCCCTGCGGACCCGCGACCGGTTGCACAGCACCGACTCGGCGCCCTCGGCGCCCGATCGGCACCTGCTCAGGCACATCCCGCCGAGAGCGCCGGACCGGGCCACACCCGGCGTCGCGCACGAACGCACGTCGAGATCCTCGACGTCGCACACTCCGGCAGCACTTCAAGTCTTCCGCTGCTGAGGAACAGAGCAGTTCACCCCCACCTCTGTCATGCCCGTCCGACGCGCCCCCACTGCGCGCCAGGAGGAGTCACCACTCTGATGCAACCCCTCATCGACAACGCCCGCATGTTCGGACAGCGCCCTGAGGAGTTCGCCCGCCTCGCCGAGGGCCAGTCCCCCGACGTCCTGTTCATCACCTGCTCCGACTCCAGGGTCGTACCGGCCCTGATCACGGGCGCCCGGCCCGGCGAGCTCTTCGAGCTGCGCACCGCGGGCAACATCGTCCCCCCGTACGCCTTGGAGCACCCCACGTCCGAGGCGGCCACCATCGAGTACGCCGTGGAAGTCCTCGGCGTCAAGGACATCGTGGTCTGCGGCCACTCGCACTGCGGTGCCGTGGGCGCGGTGGTACGGGGCGACGACCTCGCCGCCGTACCGGCGGTGCGCGACTGGCTCGCGCACGCCGCCGAAGAGCCCAAGTGCGATGACCCGGCTGACCCGACGGTCGCCGAAGCCGTGCAGAACCACGCCCTCACCCAGGTGCTGCGACTGCGGTCGTACCCGTGCATCGAGCGCCGGCTGGCGGAGGACCGCATCGGCCTGCACGCATGGTTCTACGAAGTGCACACCGGAACCGTGTGGCAACACCACGCGGAGACCGACACCTTCGAGACCCTGTGAGGGACACCATGACCAAGTTCCCTTACCTGAGGCAGGACTTCCTCGCCTCCATCGTCGTCTTCCTCGTCGCCGTGCCGCTCTGCATCGGCGTGGCCGTCGCCTCCGGCGTCCCGGCCGAACTCGGCCTGATCACCGGCATCGTGGGCGGCCTCGTCACCGGGTTCCTGCCCGGCAGCAGCCTCCAGGTGTCGGGGCCCGCCGCGGGCATGACCGTGCTGGTCTTCGAGGCCGTCAGCGAGTTCGGTGTGGCCGCACTCGGCGTGATCGTGCTGATGGCCGGTCTGCTCCAGCTCGCCATGGGCTTCTTCGGGATAGGCCGCTGGTTCAGGGCGATCTCCGTCTCCGTCGTCGAGGGCATGCTCTGCGGCATCGGCCTGGTGATCATCGCCGGGCAGATCTACGCGGCGGCGGGCCTGAAGGCGCCGGAGTCCGGCATAGGCAAGATCGCGGGGCTGCCGGGGGCGTTCACCGACGCGCTGGGCAGCACCGAGGCCATGACCTCGCTCGCGATCGGCGCGGGCACCATCGCCGTCATCGTGCTGTGGAAGAAGCTGCCGAAGGCCGTGCAGTCCGTGCCGGGCGCCCTCGCGGCGGTGGTCCTGGCCACGCTCGCCACGCTCGCCTTCAGCCTGCCGGTCGCCACGGTCGAGGTGGAGGGCCTCCTCGGGGTCATCCAGCCGCCCGGGACCGACGCCCTCGGCCAGCTGGCCGGTCCGGCCATCTGGGGCACGATCATCGCGTTCGCGCTCATAGCCTCCGCGGAGAGCCTGTTCAGCGCGGCGGCCGTGGACCGGCTGCACGACGGTCCGCGCACCCAGTACAACAAGGAGATGATCGCCCAGGGCGCGGGCAACACCGTGTGCGGTCTGCTCGGCGCGCTGCCCATGACCGCGGTGATCGTCCGCAGCTCGGCGAACGTCAACGCGGGTGCGAAGACCAAGGCGTCCCGTGTGCTGCACGGCGTGTGGCTGCTGCTGTTCGCCGCCGCCATGCCGTGGGCCCTGGCCCTGATCCCGCTGCCCGCCCTGGCCGGCATCCTGGTGCACGCGGGCTGGAAGCTGATCCCGTTCCGCCAGGTCGTGGCGCTGTGGCGGGCTCACAAGGGCGAGGCGCTGATCCTCGTGGTCACCGCCGTGTCGATCGTCGCGGTGAACATGTTCGAGGGCGTCCTGATCGGTCTGGCCCTGTCGGTCGTCAAGACCGCCTGGGAGGCCTCGCACGTCAAGCTCGAGGTCATAGACAAGGGCGCCGGTCCGATCCAGGCGTACCTGTCGGGCAACGCGACGTTCCTGCGGCTGCCGAAGATCCTCGACAGCCTGGAGAGCCTGCCGCAGGACCGCCCGGTCGAGCTGGATCTCTCGGGTCTGCACCACCTCGACCACGCCTGCCGCACGGCCCTGGAGAGCTGGGCCGAACGCCACAGCGCGACGGGCACGGAGCCGGTGAAGGTCACGGAGCCGGAGCCGGCACCGGAGGCCGAGAAGGTCACGGCCGCGTAGTGACGTAGCCGGAAGCCACTCCGACCCCCTGGTCCGGGGCGCACCCCAGCGGTGCGCCCCGGACCTTCGCGTGTACGACCCGGCTCCCGGGGCATGGCCCCGACCCCTATTCCAGGCATATCGTTACAGCAACAGACGAATCGGGACCTCTGGACGGGGAGGTCGGCATGGTCGAAGAGCTGGTCGGGGCGGTAGTGGCGGCCGGAGCCGGGGTGCTGGTGTATCTGGCCTCGGCGGCGCGGGTCGTCAAGCAGTACGAGCGCGGGGTCGTGTTCCGGCTCGGGCGACTGCACGGGGACGTGCGGCGGCCCGGGTTCAATCTGATCGTCCCCGCGGTGGACCGGATGCGTAAGGTCAACCTGCAGATCGTGACCATGCCGGTGCCCGCCCAGGAGGGCATCACCCGGGACAACGTGACCGTGCGGGTCGACGCGGTCGTGTACTTCAAGGTCGTGGACCCGGCGGCCGCGGTCGTCAACGTCGAGGACTACCGTTTCGCCGTCTCCCAGATGGCACAGACCTCCCTGCGCTCGATCATCGGCAAGAGCGAACTGGACGACCTGCTGTCCAACCGGGAGAAGCTCAACCAGGGCCTGGAGCTGATGATCGACAGCCCGGCGGTGGAGTGGGGCGTGACCATCGACCGCGTGGAGATCAAGGACGTGTCCCTGCCGGACACGATGAAGCGTTCCATGGCCCGCCAGGCCGAGGCCGACCGCGAGCGGCGGGCCCGGGTGATCAACGCCGACGCCGAGTACCAGGCCTCCAAGAAGCTGTCCCAGGCCGCCCAGCAGATGGCCGACACACCCTCAGCGCTCCAACTCCGCCTGCTCCAGACCGTCATGGCCGTGGCGGCGGAGAAGAACTCCACGCTGGTGCTGCCCATCCCGGTGGAACTGCTGCGGTTCCTGGAGAGGGGCCATCAGGAGTCGGCCCACCAGGAAGGGACCCACCAGGAAGGGGACCGGCCGGCACCGGCGCCGGCGGACCGCCCCGTCGACACGACCGAACAGGCCATCGACGAGCTGCGGCGCGCGGTCGAGCAGTGAGCCACGCTACGCGCGTGGTTCCCGCGACCCGCACCAGGTGATAGACACAGCGGGATCACAGTTCCTGTCCGCCAGCAGGAAGGTTTCCCCATGACCGAATCCGGTCGTATCACCACACGACGTCAGGTTCTCGCCGGGACGGGCGCCCTGGGCGTCGGGATCGCGTTCTCCGGTGCCCTGTCCGAACTCTTCGCCGGCACCGCCGCCGCCCAGGACCTCGGCCACGGCGGCGGCTACGGACCGCTCGTCCCCGACCCGAAGGGCCTGCTCGACCTTCCGGAGGGCTTCCGCTACCGGGTCCTGTCCCGCGAGGGGGACCCGCTGCGCTCCGGCGAGGGCGCGGTCCCCTCCAACCACGACGGCATGTCGGCCTTCGCGGGCAGAGGCGGCCGGGTCCACCTGGTCCGCAACCACGAGAACCGCGCCGACGGCAGGCTCCCCGTCCCGACCGTCGAGGGCCTCACCTACGACCCGGCGGGCAAGGGCGGCTGCACGGCCCTGACGCTGGACTCCCGGGGCCACGTCCTGTCGGAACGCGTCGCGATCGCCGGCACGGCCGTGAACTGCGCGGGCGGCCCCACCCCCTGGGGCACCTGGCTGACCTGCGAGGAGACCGAGGACAGGGCGGGCACCAACGGCTACACCAAGGACCACGGCTTCATCTTCGAGGTCGACCCGGCCGACCCGCACCGCACGGGAGCCGTACCGCTGACGGCGATGGGCCGCTTCCAGCACGAGGCGATCGCCGTCGACCCCCGGCGGGGCGTGGTGTACGAGACGGAGGACGCCTTCCAGAAGCCCTTCGGCCTGTTCTACCGCTTCCTGCCGGACAGGCCGCTCGGCGGGCGGGGTTCGCTGCGCGCGGGCGGCCGGCTCCAGGCCATGCGCGTGCCCGGCGTGCCCGACCTGTCCTCGATCCAGGACATCGGCGCGGAGTTCGGCGGCATCGAGTGGGTGGACGTACCGGACCCACTGGCGGCGCAGACCCCGATCCGGCTCCAGGACTTCGGCCGCGGGGGCATCACGCACGCGCAGAAGCTGGAGGGCTGCTACTGGGGCGGCCGGTCGGTGTACTTCGTGTCGTCGTTCGCCCGCAGCGCGGAGGGGTCGGCGGCCGACCACTTCGGGCAGATCTGGCGCTACGACCCGGACCGGCGACGGCTCACCCTGGTGATCGTCTTCGGCCCGGACACCGACATCCAGCTACCCGGGGAGTCGCCGGACAACATCTGCCTGGCGCCCAGCGGCGGCCTCATGGTCTGCGAGGACGGCAACGGCGCCCAGCACGTCTACGGCGTCACCCGGCGCGGCGAGGTGTACCCGATGGCCCGGGGCAGGCAAAACATCGGCACCCCGGAGGAGCCCGAGTGGGGCGAGTTCGCCGGGGTGGCCTTCTCGCCCGACGGCGACACGATGTACGTCAACTGCTACACCCCCGGCACCACGTTCGCGGTGACGGGCCCCTGGCGCCGGTAGGCACGGCTCCGCTCCCGTCCGGGGCGCCGGATGCGCGACCCGGCGCCCCGGCGGACGATCGAGGCACAGGACCGGAAGGGGGCCCGGTGACGGAGAAGGGCAGAGGGAAGCAGGACGGGGACGAGCGCGGGGCTTCGCTGCGGGAGCGGCTGCGCCTGCCCGCGGGTGAGCCGGTCGACCTGTCCCGGCACGATGCCGCCGCCACCCCCGGCGGCCCGGACGGCAAGGCCGCGGGCAAAGCGGCCACGGCCCGGATCGGTGAGCGGCTCGCCGGCCTTCAGGAACGGCTGTGGGCGGCGAGCACCGCGGGTGACCGGCGCCGCGTCCTGCTGGTCCTGCAGGGCATGGACACCAGCGGCAAGGGCGGCACGGTCAAGCACGTCATCGGGCTGCTCAACCCGGCCGGCTGCCGGATCACGGCGTTCAGGGCTCCGACCGCCGAGGAACGCGCGCACTCCTTCCTGTGGCGCGTGGAGAAGGCGCTCCCGCTCCCCGGCGAACTGGGGATCTTCGACCGCTCGCACTACGAGGACGTGCTGGTCGCCCGGGTCCGGGAGCTCGCGCCACGCGCCGTGGTCGAGAGCCGCTACGAGCGGATCAACCGTTTCGAGCGGTCCCTCGCAGACGACGGCGTGACGCTGGTGAAGTGCTTCCTGCACATCTCCTACGACGAGCAGCGCCGCCGCCTGCTCAGGCGCCTCGACAAGCCGGAGAAGCGCTGGAAGTTCGCCCCGTCCGACATCGACGACCGCGCTCTGTGGCCCGCGTACCAGGACGCCTACGAGAGGGCCCTGGAGCGCTGCGGCACCTCGTGCGCGCCCTGGTACCTGGTTCCGGCCGACCACAAGTGGTACCGCAACTGGGCGGTCAGCACGCTGCTCCTGGAGCATCTGCGGGAGCTGGATCCGCGGTATCCGGAGCCGGACTTCGACGTGGCGGAGTGCCGGAAACGGCTGCTGCGGGAGTCCTGACCGGGGCGGTGGCCCTGACCGGTGCGGCGGTCCTGATCCGTTCGGTCAGGCGGCCAGCAGGGCGTCGATCTGGCCGACGGCCTCCTTCAGGCCCTCCTCCATGCCCATGGAGACCAGCTGCTCCATCTGCTCACGGGAGTCGAAGAGGGAGCGCATCTCCATCCGGGTGCCGCCGCCCTGCTCGCTGAGCCGCACCGTCACGGACATGGTCGGCATGTCGTCCTTGGGCTTTCCGTCGTCGTCGGCGAAGCCGTCGGTGAACTCCAGGGAGGTCGGCTCGCTGACCGAGGTGATCCGCCACCAGCCGCGGTGCCGGTCGCCCTCCGGGCCGGTCATGAAGTACGTGACCTCTCCGCCGGGGGTCAGGTCGTGCTCCTCCACGGTCGCCGGGTAGGTCGGCGGGCCCCACCAGCGCTCCAGCTGCCGGGGGTCGGCCCACAGCCGCCACACCCGCTCCACGGGGGCGGCGAAGTCGGCGATCAGGGTGAGGGTGAGGTTGTCGAGGTCCTTGTCGACACTGGTGACGCTCATCTCCGGGGTCCTTCCGGGGTGTCGTTCTCTTCGGTACCGGGAGCTCCCGGTTCTTCGATGCCGGGCTCTTCCGGCTCTTCCGGCTCTTCCCTGCCGGGGTCCTCCGCGAGCAGCCGGGCCATCCGGTCCACCCGTCCGCGCCACGCCGACTCGAGTTCGTCCAGGGCCTGGCGGGCGCGGCCCACCGCGTCGGGGTCGGTGCGCACGAGCTGCTCCCGTCCGCTGCGCTGCTTGGCTACGAGGCCCGCCCGTTCCAGCACCGCGACGTGCTTCTGCACCGCCGCGAAGCTCATCGGATAGGCCTCGGCCAGCCGCGAGACCGACAGCTCGCCGCGCACGCAGCGGCGGAGTATGTCCCGGCGGGTGGTGTCGGCCAGGGCGTGGAACAGCCGGTCCACCGTTTCGTCGTTCAGCTCATTCACATCTACAACCATTTGGTTGTACGTTAGCCTTGCCGGCCCCTTCTGTAAAGCGGCACGCCGATGCTGAAGACGGGCAGTCGGGGGTACCCGGTGGCTCATGAGCGAGAAGCAGCAGGTCAGCAACTCGTACTGGATGGAGACCGCACCGGACGGCCGTCATCCGGCCCTGACGGAGGACCTGGACGTCGACGTGGCGGTGATCGGCGCCGGGATCGCCGGACTGAGCACGGCGTGGGAACTGACGCGGGCCGGGCGGAGCGTGGCCGTCCTGGAGGCCGGGCGGGTCGCGGCCGGGGTCACCGGGCACACCACCGCCAAGGTCACCGCCCTGCACACGCTCGTCTACGACAAGCTGCGCCGCACCCGCGGCCCCGAGGGCGCGCGACTGTACGCCCGTTCGCAGTCCGAGGCGATCGAGCGCGCGGCCGGGATCGCCGGGGAACTGGGCATCGACTGCGACTGGGAGGCCAGGAGCGCCTACACGTACGCGTGCGACCCCGGCCGGGTCGACGAGCTGCGGGCCGAGGCGCGGGCGGCCGCCGAGGCCGGGCTGCCCGCCGCGTTCGTGGAGGAGACCGGGCTGCCCTTCCCGGTGGCGGGTGCGGTCCGGGTCACCGGCCAGGCCCAGTTCCACCCCCGCAAGTACCTGCTGGCGCTCGCCGCCGACCTCGTCGAGCACGGTGGGCGGATCTTCGAGGACACCACGGTGCTCGGACTGGACGAGGGTGAGCCGTGCCGGCTGTCGACCACGTCCGGGGCGACGGTGCGGGCCCGGGACGTCGTCGTCGCGACGCATTACCCGATCTTCGACCGGGCCCTGCTGTTCGCCCGGCTCACGCCGAAGCGCGAACTGGTCGTCGCCGGGCCGATCCCCGCGGACCAGGACCCGGACGGCATGTTCATCACGCCCGACGAGAACACCCGCTCGGTGCGTACGGCACCGTACGACGAGGGCCGGCGTCTGCTCATCGTCACCGGCGAGCACTTCACGCCGGGCACGGGCGACCCGCGGGCCGCTTTCGAACGCCTCACCGCCTGGGCCGTCGAGCACTTCCCGGACTTGAACGTCACCAACCGGTGGGCCACGCAGGACAACACTCCGACCGACACCGTGCCGATGGTCGGCCCGCTGCACCCGGGCGCCCGGCACGCGTATGTGGCCACCGGCTTCGGCGGCTGGGGCATGACCGGCGGCGTCATGGCGGGCAGCCTCCTCGCCGCGCAGATCACGGGCGAGGAGCGCGAGTGGAGCGGACTGTACGACCCGCGCCGGCTGAAGCCCGCCGTGCGGGAGGCGCCGTCGTTCCTCAAGACCCAGGCCAAGGTCGCCGGCCACTTCGTCGGGGACCGGCTGCGGCCCGCGCCGCCGGTGGAGTCCCTGCCGCCCGGCGAGGGGGCCGTGGTCCGCGCCGACGGCCACCACCGTCTCGCGGTCTACCGGGACGACGACGGCAACCTGCACTCCGTCTCCGCCCGCTGCACCCACCTGGGCTGCCTGGTCGCCTTCAACTCCGCCGAACGCGCCTGGGAGTGCCCCTGCCACGGCTCCCGCTTCGACACGGACGGCAAGGTGATCCAGGGCCCGGCGACCAAACCGCTGGAACAGCGGGACCTCTGACGGCCGGGTGACGCCCGCGGCCGACGCGCATAAGAGGACAATCCCGTTCATACATCTATACGGTGATCATCCTCCTCCGCCGTGTCGCCGCCGTGTGCGCCCTGAGCGCGGTCCTCGCCGCCTGCGGGACCGGCCGTCCCCCGCAGGCGGCCCCGCCGCCGGTGTCCGCGCCGCCCTCGCGCCCTCCGACCCTCGCGCCCGGCCCCGCCGGACTGACGCCGGTCTTCGAGCACGGTCCCCGCACCCGCGGCAGGACCGTCGCGCTCACCTTCGACGCCGACATGACCGCCGGGCAGGGGGCCCGGGCGGCGGCGGGTGAGCGGTTCGACCACCCGCGGCTGATCGCGACGCTGCGGGCGCTGAAGGTGCCGGCCACCGTGTTCATGACCGGGCGGTGGGCCGAGCAGTACCCGGACCAGGCCCGTTCCATCGGCCGGGACCCCCTCTTCGAGGTCGCCAACCACTCCTACAGCCACTACGGCTACACGCGGGACTGCTACGGCCTGCCGACCGTGCCCGAGGGGAGGATGCGCTCGGACGTGGAGCGGGCGTACGCCGCCTTCCGGAGGGCCGGTGTGCCGGAGCCGATGCCGTACTTCCGTTTCCCCGGCGGCTGTTACGACCGGCGGGCGCTGAAGGCGCTGACACCGGTGGGCGTGACCGCCGTGCAGTGGGACGTGGTCGGCGGCGACGCGTTCGAGTCGGACCCGGATGTGGTCGCCCGGCAGGTGCTGGACGGCGTGCGGCCGGGGTCGGTGGTCGTGCTGCACTGCACGCGCAGCGCCGCCCCGGCGACCGAACGGGCGGTGCGCACGATCGTCCCCGGGCTGCGCCGGGAGGGCTTCCGGTTCGTGAAGGTGTCCGAGCTGATCGGGGCCGTGGGCGCACGGCACTGACCGGCCTACGCTGGACGTATGAGCGAGGACGACTACTGCCTGATCGACGCGACCAGGCCGCCCCGGGCGGACGGGCCGCCGTACGCGGAGTGCGTGCTGTGCCGGGAGCCGACGGAGTACCCGGAGTCGTACAAGGGCATCACCCTCTGCCCCGTGTGTGAATGGCAGGAGGCGCAGCGCACCGCCTGCTCAGGGTGATCTGCGGGCGGCGAGCGCACCGGCCAGGGCCAGCGCGGCGGCCGTGACCAGGGCTGCCGCGGCCAGGGGCAGCAGCGGCAGCGGGACGGTGCCCGACCGTGAGCCGGTCACCAGGCCCTGCACCGCCGCCTGCGCCGGGGAGCCGGTCGCGACGAGGGACAGCAGCGCCGCGAGCAGCAGTGCCAGGACGGCACGGCCCCGGGAGCGCAGCAGCGGCCGGCTGGTGAGCGCGCCGACGGCCGTGCCGAGCAGGGCGCAGGCCAGGGCGGCGAGCAGCCCGGCCCCGCAGGCGGGGGCGAGCGGGACCGGGGTGCGGTGGTCCGAGGCGACCGGAGCGCTCAGCAGCGTCACGCCGAGGGTCGCGACCGTGCCGAGCGCCGCCGCGCCGGACGACGCCACCAGCAGACAGGCCACATGGGCGCGCGCGGGCCCGACGGCCGCCGCGACGCAGCCGCGCGCGGCCTGCGGCTCGGCCGTGACACAGATCCGCGCCAGCCAGGCGGCGACGGGCAGCAGCGCGGCGGCGGAGTAGCCGAGCGAGTCGAGCACCGGCTGCCCGGCCTGGACACTGATCGCGAGGAAGGCGGCGTACAGCAGGAACGGCGGCAGCCAGCGCTGGGAGCGCAGCAGCAGGGCGGCTTGGTAGCGCAGGAGGGCGGTCATCGGCGGCTCGCGGGGGCGTCGGCCTGCCGCTCCACACGCACCACGTGCCAGGGCGGGCGTGCCGTGAGCAGGGCGCGGAGCAGGACGTCGGAGTGCGGGGCGGGGACGGTGAGGCGGTGGCTGCCCGGCGCGGTCTCCTCGGCGGCGGTGACGGTCCGCCGCACGTCGTCGGGCAGCCGTCCGTCCGGCGGGCCCTGGACCTCGACCGTGACCTGTGGTCCGGACGGCGGCGGTCCCGGCTCGGCGCGCTCGACGAGGCTCCCGTCGCGCACGGTGTACGTCGCGTCGGGCAGTCCCGCGAGGCGGCGCGGGTCGTGGTCGACGAACACCACGGATCCGCCCGCCGCCGTGCGTTCGGCGACCGCCCGCTCCAACTCGGCGCGGGCGTCGGTGTCCAGGCCGGTCCACGCCTCGTCCAGCACGAGCAGCTCCGGCTCGGCGAGCAGGGCCTGGGCGACCGCGACCTTCTGGCTGCTGCCTTTCGACAGCCGTGCCATGGGCGTATCGGCGTAGGCGGCGGCCCCGAGGCGCTCCAGCCACTCGGCGGCGGCACGGGCGGCCCTCGTGCGGGTCAGGCCGTGCACGGTGCCGAGGTGGGTGAGGTAGCCGGCGGCGGTGAACGGCAGGGCGGGCGGGAACCGCTCGGGGACGTACGCGGTGCGCGGGCGGCCGGTGATCCGGCCCTCGCTGGGGGCGTCGATGCCGGCGAGCAGCCGCAGCAGGGTCGACTTGCCGGTGCCGTTGGTGCCCTCGACGCGGACGAGCCGGCCCGGGGCCACCGTCAGGTCGACGCCGCGCAGCACCCAGGGGCCGCGCAGGCCGTAGCGGCGGCCCGCGTTCTCCAGGCAGAGGTCGGGTCGCATGGGCCCATCCTCCACGATCTTCCGGCTGGCACACTGGGATTCGTGAGCGAAGACCCGACGCCCGTGAGTGACAGCCCCTTCCGTTCCGAGCCCTCGGACCGCGACACGGCACCGCAGTTCGTGCTGCCGCTGGTCGTGCGGATCGAGCGGGCGGACCCGCCGGCGCGCACGGACGCGCTGGAGACGGCCGCGCGGGCCGTACTGACGATCCTCAGCGACGAGCGGTCGGCCGGCGACGGCCCGTGGGCGCAGGCGGTGCGGGACTGGCAGGACGCGCGGATCCGCAAGGTGGTGCGGCGGGCGCGCGGCGCCGAGTGGCGGCGGGCCGAGGCCCTGCCCGGCATCACGGTCACCGGCAAGGCGGCCGAGGTGCGGGTCTTCCCACCGGTCCCGCTGGACGGCTGGCCCAAGGACCTGGCCCGCCTCCAGGTCTCCGGCACCGACCTGGACGACCCGGAACCGCCGGTGGAGGCGGACCCCACCGCCCCCGTGCTGTGGCTCAACCCCGACCTCGGCATGTCGGCGGGCAAGGCGATGGCCCAGGCCGGACACGCCGCGCAACTGGCCTGGTGGGAGCTGCCCGACGAGGAGCGGGCCGCCTGGCACGACGCGGGCTTCCCGCTCTCCGTACGGACGGCCGACCCGGCCCGCTGGCCCGGACTGACGCGCAGCGGCCTGCCGTTGGTCCGCGACGCGGGGTTCACGGAGATCGCGCCCGGCTCGTGCACGGTGGTCGCGGACCACCCGGCGCTGCGCCGGGAGACCTACGCTCCGGGCGGCCCGGCGGCCACCCGTTCGGAGTAGCCGCAGGCGCGCCGGTCGCGGCCGGGTGCTCCAGTGGGGTTACCAGACAACCCGACCAGGAGGCAGCCATGACCAGCGCCGCGCCCCCTCCCCCCGCTCCGCCCGCCCCCGACGACCGGAGGCCCGGCGGTTCCGGCGACCCCCTGGCGGCCGGGGGTCTCGCTCTCGGCGGCACCCTGATGGTCGTCTACGGCCTGTTCGCGGTGCTCCAGGGCATCACGGCCATCGCCGACGACGAGGTGTACACGAGCTTCGGCGAGTACGTCTTCGAGTTCGATCTGACCGCGTGGGGCTGGATCCACCTGGTCGTCGGTGTGCTCGTGGTGGCGGCCGGGTTCGGCCTGTTCACCGGGGCCGCCTGGGCCCGGGTCGTGGGCGCGGTCGTGGTCGGGCTGGCGCTGATCGCGAACTTCATGTGGCTGCCGTACCAGCCGTTCTGGTCGATCATCATGATCCTGACCGGTCTGTTCGTGCTGTGGTCGTTGTTCAACTACCGCTCCACCCGCGCAGTGTGACGAGCCGCCCGGGTCAGGAGGGCGGCGGACGCCGGTCGCGTGCTGCGACCACCGCGTGCAGCCGGCGCGAGAGCGCGGTGGCCGCCGCCGTGAGGAAGACGAACGTGTACAGGATCTGAGCGACCGCCACCAGGCGGGCCTCCTGCCCGCTCGGGGTGATGTCGCCGTAGCCGACGGTCGCGAGCGTGACGACGGTGAAGTACAGCGCGTCGACGCGGGTGCTCAGGCCGGTGAACTGGCCCGGCCGCTGGGCGAGGGCGTAGTACCCCGACGAGAACACCAGCACGGCCAGGCACATCAGCAGCGGGATCATGACGCCGGGCCGGGTGTGCGGTTTCTCCAGCACGACGTCGCGCACCTGGCGCAGCAGCAGCGCGGCCAGCAGCCCCAGGAACAGGGCGAACAGCGGCCAGCCCAGCCAGGAGCGGTCGTCGCCGAGCCCTTCCAGCGGGAGCAGGAAATAGGCGGTGCCGACGGCGCCCACCAGTCCCCCGGCGGCGGCCCACACCCACCGGGCCGAGGCCGGGGCCGCCTGTTCGCTGCCATCGCTCATGCGTCCGGTCTACGACGCTTCAGGAGGTGGCGCGACCCCGGTGCCTCCGTCGGTGGGGCCGGGGGCCGCCTGCGGAGCCGCTGCCGTCGGGGGCCCGAACCTCAAATGTTCCTCTGAAGGCGCCCGTGGCGGGGTTCGAGGGCGGGCGGCTGGGCCATACCCCCCTCACGTTCGAGGAACCGGCGGTGCGGAGGAGGGGACGATGGAGCGACTGGGGACGGGCATCGGGTGGCGACCGGAGATCGCGGACGCCGTGGAGCGCATGCCGGGTATCGACTGGGTCGAGACCGTGGCCGAGAACGTCTGCCCCGGGCATCTGCCCGACTCGCTGCGGCGGCTGCGCGAGCGCGGCGTCACCGTGGTGCCGCACGGCGTCTCGCTCGGCCTCGGGGGTGCGGACCGGCCCGACGAAGGGCGTCTGGCCGCGCTGGCCGAGCGGGTGGAGGCACTCGGCTCGCCGCTGGTCACCGAGCACATCGCGTTCGTACGGGCCGGCGGTTCCCTGACGGCGACGCCGCACCTGGAGGCGGGCCATCTGCTCCCCGTCCCCCGGACCCGGGACGCGCTCGACGTGCTGTGCGAGAACGTGCGCATCGCGCAGCAGGCGCTGCCGGTGCCGCTGGCCGTCGAGAACATCGCCGCGCTGATCTCCTGGCCGGGCGAGGAGATGACGGAGGGCCAGTTCCTGTACGAGCTGGCCGACCGCACGGGCGTCCGGCTCCTCATCGACGTGGCCAACCTGCACACCAACCACGTCAACCGCGGCGAGGACCCGGCCAAGGCCCTGGCCGAGCTGCCCCTGGAGGCCATCGCCTACGTCCATGTCGCCGGCGGCTTCGAACGCGACGGCGTCTGGCACGACAGCCACGCCCACCCCGTCCCCCGGCCTGTCCTGGACATCCTGACCGACCTCGCGTCCCGCGTGTCCCCTCCGGGGGTCCTGCTGGAACGCGACGAGAACTTCCCGGAACCGGCGGAGCTGGAGGCCGAGCTGGCCTCGATCCGGCGGGCCGTGGAGGCGGGGGCCGTCGAGCGGGTGAAGGCGGAGGTGCGCGCGGCGGGCCACGCGGTCGCCGCGCGGCAGCCGGGGGCCGCGCCCGGCGGCTGGAGCGAGGTCCGCGCCGCCGCCCCCGCGCGCGGCGACGGGGCGACGGAGCAGGGCCATGAGACCGGGGCGGCCGGGGCGACACGGGGCGCCACCGGCCGGCCCGAACACCGGGGCACCGGCGAGGCCCGGCAGCGGCTCGGGGTCGCGCAGGCCGCGCTGCTGTCGGCGCTGGTCGCGGGGACGCCCGTGCCCGAGGGGTTCGACCGGGTGCGGGTGGGCGTACAAGCACGGGCGCTCGCCGCGAAGCGGGCGGACGTCGTGGCGAAGGTCGCGCCCGAGCTGCCCGCGATCCTGGGGGCGGACTACCGTACGGCCTTCCTCGCGTACGCCCAGACGCAGCCGATGACCGGCGGCTACCGGCGCGACGCGCTCACCTTCGCCGAACACCTGCTGTCCGCCGGGCGGCCCGGGGACGCCGCGGCGCGGCGGGAGCTGCGGGAGTGGTGGCTGGAGCGGTCGGGACCCGCGCCCCGATCCCGGCGCCCGGTCCACCGGCTGGCCCGGGCCACCCGGAAGGTGCTGCTGCGGCGTTGACGCGGGGCCGTCACTTCTTCGACACGGCCTCGTCCTTCGGCACCGCGTCACCGGCGGCCGCGTCGCCACGGCCGTAGTGGTGGGTGGTGAACATGTACAGCACGCCGGTGCCGACGACGACCGCACCGCACAGCAGGACGATCCAGTTCTCGTACCACGGCTTCTCCGGGCTGCGGGCCCAGGAGATGTTGACGATGGCGAAGATGCCGTAGGCCAGCGCCCCGATGTTCACCGGCAGGCCCCAGCGGCCCAGGGTGAACTCGCCCGCCGGACGCCACCCCTTGAGCCGGGCGCGCAGCGCGGCCAGCACCACCATCTGGAAGGAGCCGTAGATCCCGAGGATCGCGAACGACACGATGTTGGTGAGGGCGTCCTCGGAGAACAGGGAGGCGAAGGCGATGAGCAGCGGCACGGCCGCGGACACGAACAGCGCGTAGCCGGGCACCGCGCGGGCATGGGCGAACCGCCGCAGCAGCCGGTGCCCGGCGATCATCTCGTCACGGGCGTAGGAGTAGATGAGCCGCCCGGCCGCGGCCTGGAGGCTGATCGTGCAGGACAGGAAGGAGATCAGCACCACGGCCATCACCAGCCGCGCCCCGGTCTCGCCCATGGCGTCGTACAGCACGTCCACCACCGGGTCGGCCACCTCGCCCGAGATGACCGCGTTGAAGTCCGTGACCGACAGCAGCAGCGACATGCAGGTGAACGTGGCCGCCGCGCCGCCGATGTAGATGGTGCGGCGCATCGCCTTCGGGATGACACGGCCCGGGTGGGCGACCTCCTCGGCGGTGTCGCCGCACGCCTCGAAGCCGTAGTACTGGTAGAAGCCGATGATGGCGGCCGCGAGGAACGCCGGCAGGTAGGAGCCGTCGCCTTCGGTGCCGTAGGTGTCGAAGATGACGCCGACACCGTGGTGACGGTGGGTGACCAGCAGATAGATGCCGACGACGAGCGCGCCGATGAGCTCGCCGCCGAAGCCGATGATGGCCGCCAGCGAGAGCGCCTTGGTGCCCATGTAGTTGATGAGGATGGCGACGACGATGAGCACGGCGGTGCACAGCACGGTGGTGTGCACGGTGGCGTCGAAGCCGAAGAGGATGGCGATGTAGGGGCCGGCGCCGTACGCGACGGAGGTGATGGTCACCAGCAGCGCCCACATGTACACCCAGCCGGTCATCCACGCCCAGCGCTTGCCCCACAGCCGCCGGGCCCAGGGGTAGACGCCGCCGGCGATCGGGTACTGGGCGACGATCTCGCCGAAGATGAGCGCGACGAGGAACTGGCCGCAGCCGGCCAGCACGAACGCCCAGATCATCGGCGGTCCGCCGTCGACGATCGCGATGCCGAAGAGGGTGTAGGTGCTCACCACCGGCGAGAGGTAGGTGAAGCCGAGCGCGAAGTTGGCCCAGGGGCCCATGTCCTTACGGAACTCCGAGCCGGGCTCTCCCGAGGAGGTGCCTGCCGCCGGGGCGGGGGGCTGCGAACCGGTCACTTCCGGGCCTCCTGTTCCTCGGGGCCGGGCCGGTCGAGGATCAGGTCGGCGGCGCGTTCGGCGGCGAGCAGGACGGTCACCATCGGGTTGATGGTGGGCATCGTCGGGAACACCGACGCGTCGACGATCCGCACGCCCTCGACGCCGAGCAGTCTCAACTCCGCGTCGCAGACGGCCATCGGGTCGTCCGGGGACCCCATGCGGCAGGTGCCCGCCGGGTGGTAGACGGTGTGCGCCGCGCGGCGGCCGTACTCCGACAGGTCGGCGTCGGAGACGACGTCCGGGCCGGGCGCGACCTCGCGGACGAGCCAGTCGCGCAGCGGGGCGGTGGCGGCGACCTCGCGGGCGACCTTCAGCCCGTCCACGATGGTGCGCTCGTCGTGCCCCTCGGGGTCGGTGAAGTACCGGAAGTCCAGGGCGGGATGCTCGGCGGGGTTCTTGCTGCGCAGCCACATGCGGCCGGTGGAGCGGGCGCGTGGCACGTTCGGCGTCATGCACACCCCGTAGGGCGGCACGGGGTAGCCCAGGCGCTCGGTGTTGACCGTGAACGGCACTTGGTAGAAGTGGAACATCAGGTCGGGGCGCGGCTGGTCCTTGTCGCGGCGCAGGAACAGGCCGGCGTCGGAGTCCATCGCGGAGTTGGGCGGCAGCGGCCCCTCGGTCTCCCAGACGATCACGGACTCGGGGTGGTCCAGCAGGTTCTCGCCCACGCCGGGCAGGTCGGCCCGGACATCGATGCCGAGACCCCGCAGGTCGCCGGCCGGGCCGATGCCGGAGAGCATCAGCAGGCGCGGGGTGTCGATGGCGCCCGCGCACAGCAGGAGTTCGCGTTCGGCCCGCACGGTGGCGGGTTCGCCGTCGGCGCCCCGGACGGCGACGCGGGTCAGCCGGCCCGACTCGTCCGGGAGCAGCCGGTGCGCCCAGGTCTCCAGCAGGAGCGTCAGGTTGGGCCGGTCCAGGACGGGGTGCAGGTAGGCGACGGAGGCGGAGGAGCGCAGGTTGCCCTCGGGCTGGTAGGCCAGGGAGAAGAAGCCGGTGCCGTCGGCGAAGGGCTCGGCGTTGAAGTCGTCGACGACGGGGACGCCGAGGGCGCGGGAGGCGGCGGTGACGAAGTCCTTGGCGATGGGATTGCGGTCGGCTTCGGCGACCGGGACGATCCGGGTGAGCAGCCGGTCGCGGTAGGGCAGGATCGTCGCCGGGTCCCAGCCGGAGCAGCCCCCGCTCACCCAGTCGTCGAGGTCCTGCGGCAACGGCAGGAAGCTGATCAGGGTGTTGTGCGAGGAGCAGCCGCCGAGGACGCGGGCCCGTGAGTGCAGGATGTGGGAGTTGCCGCGCGGCTGCTCGACGGTGGTGTAGCCGTAGTCGAACTCCGAGCCCAGCAGGTTGATCCAGTTGCGCAGGCGCAGGATGCGCTCGTCGCCGATGTCGCTGGGGCCGCCCTCGACGACGCAGACGCGGCAGTCGGAGTCCTCGCTCAGGCGGGCGGCGAGCACGCAGCCGGCGGTGCCGCCGCCGACGATGACGTAGTCGTAGGCGGACTCGGCGCCGTGCGGGGTGGTCGGGGCCATGCGGTGCCCTGCTTTCTGTGTCGTTCAGCCCTTGAACCAGCCGGAGGGTGCGGGGACGAGGTTCTGGTAGATGTGCTTGGCCTCCTGGTACTCGCGCAGCCCGGTGGGGCCCAGTTCGCGTCCGACGCCGGAGCGTCCGAAGCCGCCCCACTCGGCCTGCGGTACGTAGGGGTGGAAGTCGTTGATCCAGACGGTGCCGTGCCGCAGCCGCTGCGCGACGCGCTGGGCGCGGCTCGCGTCGGAGGTCCACACCCCGCCGGCCAGGCCGTAGCGCGTGTCGTTGGCCAGATCCACCGCCTCGTCCTCGGTGCCGAAGCGCTCTACGGTGACCACCGGGCCGAAGACCTCCTCCTGGACGATCCGCATCGACCGGTCGCAGTCGGCGAAGATCGTCGGCAGCAGGAAGAAGCCGCGGCTCAGGCCGGGGTCGTCGGGGCGGGTGCCGCCGGTGACGAGGCGGGCGCCCTCCTCCTGGGCGATGGCGATGTAGCGCTCGACCTTCTCCCGGTGCTCGGCGGAGCTGAGCGGGCCGCTCTCGGTGCCCTCTTCCAGGCCGTTGCCGAGCCGGATGGCCTGCGCGCGGCGGGCGAGGGTCTCGACGAACCGGTCGTGCAGCGAGTCCTGGACGAGCAGGCGCGAACCGGCCGAGCAGACCTGCCCGGAGTGCAGGAAGGCGGCGTCCAGCGCGTAGTCCACGGCGGCGTCGAAGTCGGCGTCCGCGAAGACGATGTTGGGGTTCTTGCCGCCGAGTTCGAGGGCGATGTTGCGCGGTCCCTCGGAGGCGCTTGCCATGATGGACCGCCCGGTGGTCAGGCCGCCGGTGAAGGACACCAGGTCGACCTCGGGGTGGCTGGTCAGGGCCGCGCCGACGGTCGCCCCGGAGCCCAGCACCAGGTTGGCGACGCCGGGCGGTGCGCCGGCCTCCTCGATGAGCCGGATCATGGCGATCGTGGTGAGCGGCGTGGTCTCGCTGGGCTTGAGGACGAAGGTGTTGCCGGCGGCCAGCGCCGGGGCGACCTTCCAGGAGGCCTGGAGCAGCGGGTAGTTCCAGGGGGCGATGAGCGCGCAGACCCCGACCGGCTGGTAGACGACGCGGCTGAGGACGTCCGGCCCGACGTCGACGACCCGGCCGCCGTCCTTGCCCGCCAGTTCGGCGTAGTAGCGGAAGGCGTTCGCCACGTCCTCGACGTCGATGCGGGCCTCGGTGAGGGTCTTGCCGGTGTCGAGGGTCTCGGTGCGGGCGATGTCCTCCTGGTCGCGCAGCAGCAGGTCACGGACGCGCAGCAGGACGTCGGCGCGGTGGCGGGAGGTGGCGTTCGCCCAGTCCCCCTGGTCGAAGGCGCGCCGGGCGGCGCGTACGGCGCGGTCCACGTCGGTGGCGTCGGCCTCGTCGACGGTGGTGACGACGGAGGCGTCGTAGGGGTTGACCACGTCCCGCCGGCCACCGGCCGCCGCCTGTGTCCACTCGCCGTCGATGTACAGCTCACCCACCGCGGGGCCTCCTTCGCATCCGGCTGGTGCCGATCGGCTCGACGGTCAGCAACATGGCCCATCGGGCGTGCGGCGGCCACGGGCCACACCGCCGCGACCGCGTCCCGGTGGCCCAGAGGACCCGGGTGGGCTAGTCACCCGGTCCCGCCCGTCCGCACGCGAGTGTGCCGGGGCTAACACCCGGGTCACGCCCGCCCGGAACCATGGAACGTTTTGAACCTCTTTGCCCCGGCGAGTCCCCCGGCCCGCCTCCCCCAATCGCCCCGCCCTGCCCCCGATACAATGATTCGCCCCTGTACGGAAGTTGACGTAGACCCCGCAGTAACATGTCAACTCCGCACCTGAAGCCCATTAGCGTGCGGTGCCGTACCAGGAGGCACCACCATGCGACCGCGACCGCCCGTCAAGGGCCGAGGCATCGTCAGCGGCACGGGGCTCATCGTCACGTGTCTGACGGCGACGCTCGCCGCGCTGGTCTTCTCCCTCTGGCCGTACACCGACCGGCCGGAGACGGGACCGGACGTGCTGAGCGCCCAGACTCTGCGCACGAGCTACGGCCCGCTGTCCGCGCTCGACCAGGACTTCCTCGTCAAGGTCCGGCTGGCCGGGCTGTGGGAGTTGCCGGCGGGGCGGCAGGCGCAGACGAAGGGGACCACCCCGGCCGTCCGGACGGCGGGCCGGCATCTCGTCGAGGGGCACGGATTCCTCGACGAACGGGTCCGCGAGGTCGCCGCGCGGCTGAACCTCGCCCTGCCGGACGAGCCCAGTGACCAGCAGAAGCAGTGGCTGGAAACCCTGGACGAGGCACAGGGTGCCGAGTACGACCGCCAGTTCGCCAACATCCTGCGGCTGGCGCACGGCAGGGTCTTCTCGGTCGTCGCCCAGGTCCGCGCGAGCACCCGCAACTCGCTGGTGCGCGACCTCGCCGACGACGCCAACACGACCGTCCTGGACCACATCAAGGTCCTGGAGGCCACGGGCTACGTCGACTTCGACGCCATGGCCCGCGACATGGCCGGCGCGAGCACGCCCCCGACGGCCGCCCCCGCTCCGGCCGCACCCTCGATTCCGGCCCCGGACCCGGCCACCACGCTTCCGCCGCCGACGTTCCGCCCGCCACCGGAACAGCGAAACGGAACGTCACATACCGACAACGCTCCGTCCGAATCGTGAACAAGGCATGGTGTTTTCGGGACCGTGTCACATACAAACAACATATGCTCTGGGTTCTTTTCCTGCTGGCGGCCTGGGCCGTGGCCGGCACGGCGTGCACGCGCCTGTGCCTGGCAGCCGTACGCGCCGCGGCCGGCGACACGAACACCGGCCGGATCCATGAACTCACGCTGTACGAGGCCGCGTTCCTCTCCGGCGGGCCCCGGCGGGTCGCCGACGTGACCCTCGTCGCCATGGCGCGCCAGCGCCGGCTGCTCCTGGCCCACACCGGCTGGGCGACGGTCGTCGATCCGCTCGGGCGGGACGAGATGGAGCAGTCGGTCATCGGGGCCATCGGCCCCGAGGGGCAGTCCCGGATAGCGCCGGTGCGGGCCGCCGCCGCCACGGCGGACGCGGTGCGCGGTATCGCCGACCGGCTGGTGCGCGCGGGACTCGCGGTGCCCGACAGCGCCCGTACGACGGTCGCGGCGGCCGTCCGGCAGGTGCGCTCAGCGGCCGTCGCCGTCCTCGCTCTCGGTGTCGCCGCGCTGCTGACGCCCGCTCCGCCGGACATGCCGCGTCATCTGGTCGCCCTGTGGTTCGCGCTGCCGCTCACCCTGACCCTGAGCTCCCTCGCCGTCGCCCGCATCGAGATCCACCCGTACTCGCGCTGGGCGTCCCCGGCCGGCCAGAGACTGCTCGGCGCACTGACCCGCAACGCGGACGGCACGGCCGACGACCGCACGTACCTCACCTCCGTGGCCGTGCGCGGCGTCAGCGCGATCGGCGAACCGGACCTGCGCGCCGCCTTCACGCACCGCTAGCACCTCCCCCGGGACACGACTGACCGGCCGGGGGCGCACAGGGGCATTGGCGCCGACACCGGCGGACGGTGCTTGCCTTCCCCAACCGCCGCACCAAACATCCCTTTCGTCGCCACCGTGCACCGAAGGGATACGCGATGAGAGCCGCCCTCCTCTACTCGGCCGCAGGATCCTTGCTGCTGAGCGCCCTCACCGCCGCCCCGGACACCGACGGCGCGACAGCGGCGGCCGAGCTGCGCGGCACCGCGGTGGCCGCCGCGCGGGCGAAGGCGGCCAGCATCGACTTCGGCCCCTGCCCCGACGCACAGGACCTCCCCGGCAGCATGCAGTGCGGCACGGTCACCGTCCCGCTGGACTACGCCCGGCCCGACGGCCGGCAGATCGAACTCGCCGTCGGCCGCGCCCGGGCCACGCGCAAGGACCCGCACCAGGGCAGGCGCGCGGTCCGCCACCAGGGCTCCCTGGTCTACAACCCGGGCGGTCCTGGCGCCTCGGGCCTGTACTTCCCCCTCGTCGGCCTGCTCCCCGAGTGGAAGCGGATCGCGGCCGCGTACGACCTCGTCGGCTACGCCCCGCGCGGGGTCGGCCGTTCCGCACCGCTGTCCTGCAAGGACCCCGAGAAGTTCTTCAAGGGGCCCACCCAGTCACCGACGCACCCCTCCGAGCCGTACAAGAAGGAACGCATCGCGCAGGCCAAGGCGTACGCGCGCGGCTGCGCCGAGCGGGCCGGCGGCGCGCTGCGGCACTACCACTCGCTGAACAACGCCCGCGACCTCGACGTCCTGCGCGCCGCGCTCGGCGAGGAACGCCTGACGTTCATGGGCTCGTCGTACGGCACGTACTTCGCAGCCCTGTACGCGACCCTGTTCCCCGGCCACGTACGGCGGATGGTGTTCGACTCGGCGGTCGACCCCGACCCGGAGCAGATCTGGTACCGCAACAACCTCGACCAGTCGGCGGCGTTCGAGGGCCGCTGGCGGGACTTCCGGAAGTGGATCGCCCGGCATCACGACGTGTACGGGCTGGGCAGGACCGCGCGGGAGGTGCGGCGCAGCTACGAGCGGGCGAGCGCGCGGCTGGCCGCCGAGCCGGCCGGCGGGAAGGTCGGGCCCGGGCAGTTGCAGCGAGCGTTCCTCCAGGCGGGGTACTACGACGACCAGTGGCCGCACCGGGCGCACGCGCTGTCGGCATACCTCAAGGGCGATCCCGGGCCCCTGGTCGAACAGGCCCAGCAGCACCCGGAGGCCGCCGCCGAGGCGGAGAACTCACGCGCGGTCTACGTCGCCGTCGAGTGCAACGACGCCCCCTGGCCGACGGACTGGGAGGTGTGGGACCGGGACAACACCCGGCTCGCGCGGCTGGCGCCCTTCGAGACCTGGGACAACGTGTGGACGAACCTGCCCTGCGCCTACTGGGAGGGGCCGCGGCAGCGGCCGCTCGACGTCGGCACCGGGCCGGGGGAACTGCCGCCGACGCTGATCCTGGCCGCCGAGCGGGACGCCGCCACGCCGTACGACGGGGCCCTCGAACTCCGCCGCCGCCTCAAGGGCTCGGTCCTGGTGACGGAGCGGGACGCCGGCGCGCACGGCCTGGCGGGCGGACCGAACGCCTGCGTCAACGGCCATGTGGAGGCGTACCTGCTGGAGGGCCGGCTGCCGGGACGGCGCACGGACTGCGCCGCGCATCCGGAACCCAAGCCGCAGCCCCAGCCGCGGTCGCAGTCCCAGCCACGGTCGCAGTCCCAGCCGCAGCCGTAGCCCCAGCCGCGGTCGGCGGCCCCGGAGCAGCCCGGGGCCGGCGGACCGCTCGGCTGATCAGGCCAGACCCGCGACCAGCTCGGCGATGTCCTTGCGGCGGCCCGTGAAGAACGGGACCTCCTCGCGGACGTGCCGACGGGCCTCCGAGGCGCGCAGGTGACGCATCAGGTCGACGATGCGGTACAGCTCGTCGGCCTCGAAGGCGAGGATCCACTCGTAGTCGCCGAGGGAGAACGAGGCGACCGTGTTGGCGCGCACGTCGGGAAAGCCGCGGGCCATCTTGCCGTGGTCGGCGAGCATGCGGCGGCGGTCCTCGTCGGGCAGCAGGTACCAGTCGTAGGAGCGCACGAAGGGGTAGACGCTCACGTAGTTCCGGGGCGTCTCGTCGGCGAGGAACGCCGGGATGTGCGAGCGGTTGAACTCGGCGGGGCGGTGCAGCGCCATGTTCGACCACACCGGCGTGAGCGCCCGGCCCAGCCTCGTGCGGCGGAAGAGGTTGTACGCCTCCTGCAGCGCGTCGCTGGTCTCCGCGTGCCACCAGATCATGAGATCGGCGTCGGCGCGCAGGCCCGAGACGTCGTACGTGCCGCGGATGGTCACGTCCTTGGCGGCGAGCTGGTCGAACAGCTCCTGGACCTCGTCGGCGTACCCGGCGCGGTCCTCGGGGAGGACGTCCTTCAGCTTGAAGACGGACCAGAGCGTGTAGCGGATGACCTCGTTGAGGTCCTTGGCCAGCTTGCCCTTGTTCGGGATGCGGTCGGGCTCGGCGCTGGAGGCCGTGGTGGAGGCGTCGTCACTCATGTTCCTCATTCTCCCGCTCCGCCGTGCAGGCTCTGCACCGGGTGGGCGGTGAGCTCCTGCACACCCCGCAGGTCACCGTGGATCTGGTCGACGGCGGCGTACGCGCTCGCGATGCACGCCGGGATGCCGACGCCGTCGTAGGGCGCGCCGCACACGGCAAGGCCCGGGAGCTTCGCCACGTGTTCGCGGATGCGGGCCACGCGCGCGTGGTGTCCGACGGGGTACTGGGGCAGGCCGTCGTCCCAGCGGGTGACGCGGGTGGCGACGGGTGCGGCGTCCAGGCCGGTGGCCGCCTTCAGGTCCTGGCGGGAGACCTTCACGAGCTCGCTGTCGTCGCGCTGGAGGATCTCCGTCTCGCCGTACCGTCCGACGGAGGTGCGCAGGACGACGAGGCCGGGGTTGTCGCCGGCGATCCAGCCCCACTTCTGCGAGGCGAACGTGGACGCCTTGATGGTGCGCCCGTCCACCGGCGGCACGAGAAAGCCGCTGCCCTCGGGCAGGCCCGCCTCGGCACGGCGGTAGGCCAGGGTGACCAGCGCCATGGAGGCGTACTCGACGCCGCCGAGCTCGGCGGCGGCTCCCGGGGACTCCGTGCGCAGGAGCCGGGCGGCGGCGGGGGCCGGGACGGCGAGCACCACCGCGTCCGCGCGCAGCACCCGCTCCCCCGCGACCACGCGCCATCCGCCGTCGGCCGCGCTGTGGCTCAGCTCCGTGACCGGCGTCCCCGTGAGGATCTCGCCCCCGCGGGCCCGCACCGACTCGGCCACCGCGAGGGGCAGCGTGCCGACGCCGCCCTGGATGCCCATGAACACCGGGCCGGTCTGCTGAGCGGCGGCCGCCTTCGCCTGGATCTCGCGGACCCCCTCCGTCAGGGAGACGTGGCCGCGGGCCGCCTGGAAGAGCTGCGGGACGGCCGAGCGCATCGAGATGCGGTACGCGTCGCCCGCGTAGACACCGCCCAGCAGAGGTTCCACCAGGCGGTCGACGACCTCGCGGCCGAGGCGCTCCGCCACGTACTCCCCGACGGCCACGTCGTCGCCGACCTCCGTGCGGGGCAGTTCGGCGTCGCGGTCGATGCGGGCGAGGCCCTCCTCGGACAGCACACCCGACAGGGCGGCGGCGGTGCCGGGCACGCCCATCACATGGCCCTTGGGCATGGGGCGCAGCGCGCCGCGGGTCCAGATCGAGGCCGTCGCCGTCGCGGGCGGCTGGAGCCGGTCGGCGAGGCCCACCTCCCGGGCGAGCGCCACCGCCTCGGGGCGGCGGGCCAGCATCGACTCGGCGCCGAGGTCCACGCGCGCGCCCGCGACCTCCCCGGGCAGCAGCTTGCCGCCCACCCGGCCGGAGGCCTCCAGCAGGGTCACCCGCGCCCCGCGCTCCAGCAGCCGGTGCGCCGCGGCCAGTCCCGCGATGCCCGCCCCGATGACGACGACCTGCCCCATGCCCGCACGGGCTTGAACTTCGCGCATGCCCCCAGCTTCTCAGACCCCACTGACAGCGCTCCCGCGCCCCGGTGTCCGGTACGAGTCCCGACCGTGACCGCATCGGAACCGTCCCGGACCAAACGTCCGGCACCGCCCGGGCGTCGAAGAAGCGTCAGCCGAACCGATCCCCGGGGGATGCCCACATGCGCACACGACGATCCGTCCGCCACCCCGTCCCGGCGCTCGCAGCGCTCCTGCTGGCCGCGGCTCTCGCGCTCACCGGATGCAGCGGCGCGGGAGAGGACTCCGCCGGCAGCAGTGCCGCCGACCGGGGAGTCGCCGCCCCGCACGCGAACGACAAGGCCGGCGCGAACGAGGCCGCCCCCGGCGGCGCCGGAAGCGGAGCCAGGGCGACCGCGCCGGCGAAGCTCCCCACGGCCCACATCATCCGCACGGCCTCGCTGACCGTGCAGGTCAAGGACGCCCCGAAGGCCCTGGAGGAGGCCCGCACCAGCACCGAGAACGCGGGCGGTTACGTCGGAAACGAGACCACCACCCGGGACGCGGAGGGCCGCGAGCGCACCCGGGTCGTGCTGCGTGTGCCCGTCGAGAAGTACGACGAGGTCCTCACCGAGCTGGAGGGCGCGGGCAAGCTCCTCGACCGCAGCGCCAAGGCGGAGGACGTCACCGACCAGGTCGTGGACGTGGAGAGCCGGATCAAGTCCCAGCGCGCGAGTGTGGCCCGGATCCGCAAGCTGATGGACCAGGCCACCAAGCTCAGCGACGTGGTCACCCTGGAGGGCGAGCTGAGCACCCGCCAGGCCGACCTGGAGGCGCTGCTCGCCCGCCAGGAGTCCCTGAAGGACCGCACGAGCCTGGCCACCATCACCCTGTCGCTGTCCGAGACCCCGGTGAAGAAGCAGGCGAAGGACGACGACCCGGGGTTCGTGGACGCGCTCGCGGGCGGCTGGAACGCGTTCGTGACGATGCTGCGCTGGCTCGCGGTGGCCCTCGGCGCGGTCCTGCCGTTCGCGGCGGTGGCCGCCCTGCTCGCGCTGCTGTGGCTGCGCGTCGTCCGTCCCCGCCTCCCGCGCCGCCCGCGCCCCGCGCCCGCCATGAGCGCCCTGGGCCCGCTTCCCACGGCCCGGCCGGCCCCGGGGTCCACGCCCGCGCGCACTCCTGACGAGCCTGCCGAGCAGGACTGAAATGCCCTGCTCCCGTAGCGTGTTCGCATGAACATGAGCCGTACGCGCAGGGAGCGACTGGTCGTGATCGGCGGCGACGCCGCGGGGATGTCCGCGGCGTCGCAGGCGCGCCGTCTGAAAGGCCCCGACGAGCTGGAGATCGTGGCGTTCGAACGCGGCCACTTCACGTCGTACTCGGCGTGCGGCATCCCGTACTGGGTGGGCGGCGACGTCACCGACCGGGACCGGCTCATCGCCCGCACCCCCGAGGAGCACCGCGCGCGGGACATCGATCTGCGGCTGCGCACCGAGGTCACGGACATCGACCTCGACGGGCAGCGGGTACGCGCGCGTGACGTCGACTCCGGCGCCGAGTCCTGGACCTCGTACGACAAACTCGTGATCGCGACCGGTGCCCGGCCGATCCGGCCGGACATGCCCGGCATGGACGCGCCCGGGGTGCACGGCGTGCAGACGCTGGACGACGGCCAGGCGCTGCTCGACACGCTGGCACGCACGCGTGGCCGCCGCGCGGTGGTCGTCGGGGCCGGCTACATCGGCGTGGAGATGGCCGAGGCGCTCATCAACCGCGGCTACGAGGTGACGGTCGTCAACCGCGGCAGCGAGCCCATGTCGACTCTCGACCCCGACATGGGCCGCCTGGTGCACAAGGCCATGGAGGGCCTGGGCATCACGATGGTGAACGACGCCGAGGTCACGGGAATCGTGACCGGGGACGACGGCCGGGTCCGGGCGGTGGCCACGCAGGACCGCGACTTCCCGGCGGACGTCGTCGTGCTCGGCATCGGCGTCCGCCCCGAGACGAGTCTCGCGAAGGCCGCCGGCCTCCCTCTCGGCACCCACGGCGGCCTCCTCACGGACCGCTCGATGCGGGTGCGCGGCCACGAGGACATCTGGGCGGGCGGCGACTGCGTCGAGGTCCTCGACCTGGTCTCCGGCCAGGAACGGCACATCGCGCTCGGCACCCACGCCAACAAGCACGGCCAGGTCATCGGCACCAACGTGGGCGGCGGCTACGCCACCTTCCCGGGCGTGGTCGGGACGGCGGTCAGCAAGGTCTGCGACCTGGAGATCGCGCGCACGGGACTGCGCGAGAAGGACGCCCACCGCGTGGGCCTGCGCTTCGAGGCGGTCACCATCGAGTCGACCAGCCGCGCGGGCTACTACCCGGACGCCTCCCCCATGACGGTCAAGATGCTCGCCGAACTGCGCACGGGCCGCCTCCTCGGCGTCCAGATCGTCGGCCGGGAGGGTGCGGGCAAACGGGTCGACATCGCGGCGGTCGCCCTCACGGCGGGCATGACGGCAGAACAGATGACCACCCTGGACCTGGGCTACGCCCCACCGTTCTCCCCGGTCTGGGACCCGGTGTTGGTAGCGGCCCGCAAGGCGGCGGCGAAGGTGCGCAGTTCTTTGTAGAGGACGGTGGAGCCAGGCACCTCAGGGGCGCGGGGCTGTATCAATGTGCGGCTCCGCCGCGTGGGCGCGAACGACCACGACGAACCCGCACCCGGCAACGAATCCGCACCCCTACGGCGAGCCCCTACGCGGTCCCAGCCGTTCCAGTGATCCGGTCGATGGCCTGCCGCGCCTGCTCCGCCGGCGGCCGCGACGGCAAGGACGACACCGACGCCGAAGCCGCCGTCACCGCCGGCGGCTGCTCCCCCGCCGGCTTCGCGTGGGACGCCACCCGCGTCGACCGCAACCGGTGGCTCACCGCCTCCTCCAGCGTCACGGGCCGCCGCATCTGGGCCGCCAGCCGCCCGGCCTCCTGGCCGAGGCGGGCCACGTCCTCCCACGGCAGCCGCACCACCAGCGTCAGCTCCGCCTCGCCGTCGGGCAGGGCGTGCATCGGAGGAGTAACTCGGTCGTTCATCGCCTGTTCCTCACGTCGGCCCCGCGACCCGCCTTCCCCGCGCCGCGGGCGGTTGCCGACACATACGCACGCCCTGACCGCTGCGTTCACCGGCCGGACCGATTCACCGGCGACGCCCCGGGCACACGTGGGGCGTGGTCATTCCCGTTCATGACGTGAACCCGGTGCGACGCACCCCCTGGGTGACGTACGCGCTGCTCGCCGCCTCCATCGTCGTGTTCCTGCTCACTCCCGGCATGGCCGGTTCCGTCGTCGGCGAGAGCAGCCTGGCCCAGCTGTGCCACCTCCAGGCGTTCCTCGACCAGTACGCGGCGGTCCCGCGGGAGCTGATCCACCACCGGATGCCCCGGCTGGTGCCCACGGGCGACATCGGGGTGGGCCCGCAGGGAGCCGGCTGCGTGGTCGGTCCGCCGCCCTACGGCAAGTCGCCGGAGCTGAGCGTCCTGACGGCGATGTTCCTGCACGGCAGCTGGCTGCATCTGCTGGGCAACATGCTGTTCCTGTGGATCTTCGGCAACAACATCGAGGATCGGATGGGCCACATCCGCTTCCTCCTGTTCTACGTGGCCTGCGGCTACGCAGCCGCGTATGTTTTCGCCCTCGTGAACGCCGACTCGGCCGCCCCTCTGATCGGCGCTTCCGGGGCGATCGCCGGGGTCCTGGGCGCCTATCTGGTGCTCTACCCGAAGGCCCGGGTCTGGGTACTGGTGCCCTTCCTGATCTTCCTGCCACTGCGGTTGCCGGCGTGGATCGTGCTCGGCTTCTGGTTCGGGCTCCAGGCGGTGTACTCCTCCGGCGAGGGCGTCTCCGACGCCGGCACTGTGGCCTACCTTGCGCACGTCGTCGGCTTCGTCGCGGGCATGCTGCTGGCGTGGCCGCTGCGGCCCGGCACCCCGCCGCCTCCGGAGCCGCGGGGGCTGCTGCTCGGGAGGCGGGCGCGGCCGGGATGGTGAGAACGGCAGCGCCGACTCGACGCAAGGAGAGAGTCATGCGCTCCGACGAGCACCAGGATGACGAGGCAAGGGCCCGGTTTCAGCCCGCAGGTGCCCCTGACTCCTCTCCCCTGCCGGGACGTCACAGCAGGCGCTTGCGGCCCCAGAAGATGATGAAGGTGACGACGGCGGCGGCGACGGCGAGCATGATGCCCGCTCCGAGCCACTGCATCGTGTGCATCTGGGAGATGGGGAGGTAGTCGATGGACCAGCCGATGACGTGCTTGGACTCCAGGCAGGCGGTGTGTGCCCGGTCGTTGTCGATCTTGTCGAGGCAGGCGGTCCAGTCCAGACGGGCTCCGGAGCTGGTGAGGAAGTAGGTGCCCTCGCCCTGCTGCACCGCCCCGGCGGGCAGCTTCGGCCGTGCGGCGCCGGGTCCGACTCCCTTGTCCGTGCTGACCGACAGGAGGTTGCCCAGGTCCAGCCGGAAGCGGTCCCAGACGACCCCGATCGCCACGACGATGCCGAGCGTGACCACCATCGACACCAGCGTGCGGCGCAGGAGCATGCCGACCGCTGCGCCCACGACGAACGTCAGCAGGGCGTAGGCCACCGGCATCACCCAGGTGACGTCGAAGAACGCGCCGCTGGTCCACTCCAGTGTGTCGGACCGTCCCTTGACCGGGCTCCACCACCAGTTGAAGACGGCGGCGAGTATCGCGGTGGACAGTGCGATCAGCGCGGCGGGCATGGCGATCTTCGTGGTGAGCCAGCGCAACCGGCTGACGGACTGCGAGGTCACCAGTTTGGCGGTGCCTGATTCCAGGTCGCCCGCGATGAGCGGGGCACCGAGCAGGACACCCGTGAGGAGAGGGACGTAGCCCAGGTATCCGCCGAAGCTGAAAAGCCGGGCCGTGTACTTCTCGGAATCGGGCGGCAGGCCATCGGACTTCTGCGGGTGCGCGTCCAGGTGGTCCACCACCTGCCCGCGCAGAAAGACCATCACGGCCGCGCACAGGAGGGTGAGGGCGATGAGGGTCCAGAACGCGGCGCGGTGCTGGCGCCAGACGAGCCAGGCCGTACCGCCGAGCCTCGGGCCGGCCTGCCGGGAGCCCGGTGCGTTCTGCGGGCGCCCGGCGGGCGCCGTGTGGGCCAGGTCGTCAGTGAGCGTGGTCATGCGGTCACAGCCTTCTGCCGGTCGCGGGCGATGATGTCGTGGATGTCGCCGACGCGGGCGCTGGGGGCGATCAGCGAGGGCGCGTCGGGTGCACGCAGATAGGCGAGCAGCAGCTCTTCCAGGGTGGGAGGCGTGACCGGCCCGCCGGACGTGATCGGAGCGCCCAGCCGCACCAGGACGCCCGGCCGGCCCTCGCCGCGGTGGGGCTCGATGACGGTGTGGGGTGCGACGGCGGGCATCGAGCCGCCCCCGGGGATGTCGAGCAGGGCGTGTGCGGCGCGTAGTTCGTCCACCTCGCCCGCGAGACGGAGACCTCCGTTCGCGACGACGAGGAGGTAGTCGCAGATGTACTCCAGCTCGGCGAGCATGTGCGAGGACACCAGGACCGTGGTGCCGTGCTCGGCGGCCTCCGCCGTCAGCGTGGCCATGAGTTCGCGGCGCACCAGCGGGTCCAGATCGGACATCGGCTCGTCGAGGATGAGCAGGTCGGGGCGCTTCCCGAAAGCCAGGGCGAAGGCGACGCGGGTGCGCTGCCCGCCGGACAGCGTGCCGATCCTCGCTTTCAGCGGCACCCGGCCCGCGTGGACGATGCCCTCGGCGACCTCCTGGTCCCACTGGGGGTTGAGCTCACGGCCGAGGCGCAGGGTCTCGGCCACGGTGAAGCGCCTGAACAGCGGCTTCTCCTGGGTGAGGAACGCGGTGCGCAGGACCGACTCCGTCGACCCCGGTGCCGCGCCGAACACCCGCAGGCTGCCGGCCGTCGGCCGGATCATGTTGGTGGCCAGTCCCATCAGGGTGCTCTTGCCGGCGCCGTTGGGGCCGACGAGGCCGCAGACCCGCCCGGCCGGCAGCCGGAAGGAAACGTCCCGCAATGCCCAGCCGCGCCGGTACTGCTTGCCGAGCCCATGGGCCTCGATCGCCGATTCGCCGACGGGGGGTGCGAAACCCGTTCCGTTTCCGCGATGCGTCCCTGGGTGGTCCATGTGTGGCTCCTGTGCGTGTGAGGGGAGGGCCGGCCCTGTGCGTGTGGGGAAGAGCGCCGGCTGGGTACGGTCGACCACTGCCGGGAAGCCGCCGACGCGGGCTCCAGATCCTCCGGGGCTCCCCACTAAGGTGATGTCGGCCGTGATCATGACGTGGTCCTTGCGTGATGAATGGCGAACGCCGCCCGGTGACCACGACTCTCCTCCGCGGCGTCTCGCGGCGGATCGGGTGAAAGACAGATCATGCGAGGCCGGCTCCGACTTTCGGCCGGTCCGCCGGAAGGACGGTGAGAGAGATGGTGCAGGCGGCGGACGAAGCGCCCACACCCACGGCAACAAGGGAGACGGGACGTTCGCAGTTACCGCCCGGCACGGAGTGGATGCTGCCCGTCACGGCGTGGATGCTGCTCGGCGGAGCCCTGGTCGGCCTTGTCGTGCTCGACTGGGCAGGCGGCCTCTACTGGATCCCCTACCACGGCCCCGCCAAGCTGATCGGCGCCCTCGTGATCGTCGCTCTCGCCGTCGTCTCACCCCGGCTCGACAGCCGGGCGCTGCCGGTGGCCGCCTGCGTGTGCGCGGTCGGGTCGCTGTGCCTCTCGGTCTGGATACACCTGGAAATGGTGGGCGCCTCGCAGCCGTTGGGATTCGCCGAGCCGGCGGCGCTCGTGTGGCTCCTGCTGCTTGTCGCCCGACGAGGGAAGCCCTCGTGGGGGGTGCTCGCCGTCCCTCTGCTGGGCATGGCGATCGTGCTGCGGCCGGTGTCGGTCTCGGTGCGGCAGTCCACCACCATCATGGCGCTGCTCTTCGCCCTGGCAGCGGTCACGGCGCTGGGCATCGGCCTCGGCATGCGCCTGCTCCTGGCGGACCGGCGGCGGCAGGCGGCGGCCCTCCGCCTTGAGCAGCGGACAGCGTTCGCCAGGGACCTGCACGACTTCGTCGCCCACCACGTGACCGGCATCGTCGTGCAGGCGCAGGGAGCCCAGGCGATCGCCGGCCGGCGGCCCGAGCTCGTACCGCCCGCGCTGCAGCGGATCGAACAGGCGGGCTCGGAGGCACTGACCTCGATGCGGCACATGGTGGGGATGCTGCGTGACGCCGACGGCGACGTGACACTGACGCCGCTGGCGGGCATCGGTGAAGTGCGTACGCTCGTCGAGGAGTTCTCGGCCGTCGGCGGCGCCCCTGCTCGGCTCGAACTGGAGGGGAACCTCGACGACCTGCCGGTCGAGGTGTCCACCACCGCGCACCGGGTGGTGATGGAGGCCCTCACCAACGTACGCAAACACGCCCACGGGTGCACCGAGGTGCGGGTGCGTGTGGACCGCTCGGGAGACCGGCTCACCGTACGGGTCAGCGACGACGGACGGCCGCGTCACCTCTCCCAGAGCGGCTTCGGGCTGAAGGGCTTGGCCGAGCGGGTGGGCCTGATCGGCGGAAACGTCGAGGCGGGCCCGGTGACGGCCGGCGGCTGGGCCGTCGAGGCGACGCTCCCCGTCTCCCCGGCCGCCTCCCCGGCGAAGGCGGCGGCGTCATGACGATCCGTGTGCTGATCGCCGACGACCAGGCCATGGTCCGTGCCGGGTTCGCGATGATCCTCGCTGCGGAAGACGACATCGAGGTCGTCGGCGAGGCCACGGACGGGGTACACGCAGTGGAACTCGCCGAGCGCAACCGGCCCGACGTGGTGCTGATGGACATCCGCATGCCCCGCATGGACGGGCTGGAGGCACTGCGCAGACTGACCCGCCCCGGCACCGTTGATCCGCCGAAGGTCGTCGTGGTGACGACGTTCGACGACGACGAGTACGTCCACCGCGCTCTGGGCGAAGGCGCCTCCGGATTCCTGATCAAAGACTCGGGCCCCGCCCTCCTCGTCGAGGCCATCAGGGCGGCCGCCTCCGGCGAGGCGCTGGTCAGCCCGGCTATCACCGTCCGGCTGCTGCGGCGCCTCAACAGCGCCGTGCCCGCCCCCCGGGAACCGCACACCGCACTGTCCGCACGGGAGAACGACCTGGTGCGCCTGGTGGCCAGAGGGCTGACCAACGCCGAGATCGCCACCGAACTGACCATCTCGGTCGGCACGGTGAAGACTCATCTCTCCAACGTGCAGATCAAGCTCTCAGCCCGCAACCGTGTGGAGATCGCCGCTTGGGCCTGGGAATCCGGGGTCGTCGACGGGCGAGGGTGAGAAAGCGGGCGCGCTCGTAGAGCGGGCTCGTGGAACAGTTGAGCTTGGCGGATCGCGCGTCGATGACGGCGGTCGGCTGCTCGAACGCCTCGCTCCGGGTCACCGCCGCCATGGGCGTCCCTCCCTCGAAGGGGTGGGACCGCGGTCATGCCGCCAAGCGGGTGCCGCGGCGCCAGACGGCACGGGTGTTGAGGGTGTCGCTGATGTTGCTGGTCGGGTCGCCGTCGACCAGCAGGAGGTCGGCGCGAAGGCCCTCGGCGATGCGGCCCCGGTCGCTGAGGCGGAAGCGGCGGGCCGTGGTCGCCGTGGCCGCGCGCAGGGCCCGTGCGGGTGTGAGACCGGCCGCCACCAGGTATTGCAGTTCGTGGTGCAGGCTCGCTCCGTGTGCCAGGCCCCCGAAGAACGTCTCGGGCATGGAGACGTCGGTGCCGGCCAGCACGTCGACACCGGCGGCGTCCAGCGCGCGCACGGTGTCGTACACGTCGTGGAGCTTGCCCTGCGGGTAGCGGTTGTAGCTGGAGCGCAGGGTCCGGTCCCAGTCGGCGTCGAGGCGTGCGGCGACCCGGGGGTCGTCGGCGAGCTCGCTGCCGGTGATTCCCATCATCGAGGCGTTGAGGGTGACGCAGGGGATGACGAACATGCCCGCGTCCTTGATCAGCCTGATGATCTCGGCGGTGTGCGGCTGGTCCATGAACACGTGGGTGACGCCGTCGATGCCGGCTTCGGCGGCCGTCCTGGTGGCCTCCAGGGTCAGCGCGTGGGCCACGGTCAGTGCGCCGTACTTCTTGGCTTCGGCGACACCGGCGTGCACGGTGGCCTGGTCGAGCGCGGGCAGCCCAGGGTGTCCCTCCACGCTGCCGTCGTCGATCATGAACTTGATGAAGTCGGACCCCCGGGCGAGGAGCTGAGGCACGAAGGCGGCGGCCTCTTCGGGTGTGGTGGAGAGGGGCATCAGGGGCATCACCGGGGGTAGGTCCCACTTGGGCCGGAACCCTTCGGGCATCAGCTCGCTCGGGTGACCACCGGGCGGTGTGATGGCGAAGCCGGAGGAGCGCACGTCGGCCTGTGTGTCGTCATCGGTGATGGCCCCCCGGTTCTCCCGGGTGTTCATCCCCTGCATCTCCAGTTCGGTCGTCACCCCGAACCGCAGGGCGAGCGCCAGGGAGCCCGGGGCGGAGTGGACGTGGGCGTCGATGAGTCCCGGCAGCAGTGTGGCGCCGCTGCCGTCGACGATCTCGCTGCCCTCGGGAGCGTCGCCACCGACGCGGGCGATCCTCCCGCCGTCGATGACCACGGTCCGCACGCCGACCGCCTTCTCCCCGTCGAAGATCTGCGCGTTGGTGATCGCGGTGAGCGCCATGGCGGTCCGCCTCATTCCCTAGCTAGTTCAAGATTTACATACCCGATGCTATGTACTTATTGAATGGTATGCAAATGTGCCGGGCGGACCTAGACTCGGCACATGAGCAGCACGTCCTCCTCCGAGCAGCCCCCCGACGACCCGGCGCTGGACCAGATCGGCCCGGCGCTGTCCCGTCTGCGGCGCCGCGCACCGGCATCGGGCAAGGACCTCTCGCGCAACCTCGTGCTCAACGTCATCGCCGACGCGCCGGGCGAGACGACCGTCGGCGGGCTTGCCGCCGAGATGGGCGTCGCGCAGCCGGTGGCCAGCCGGACCGTCGCCGCCTGCATAGCGGACGGGCTGCTGCGGCGGGCGGCATCCCAGTCCGACGGACGCCGCACCGTGCTCGAACTCACCGAGCACGGCGAGGCCGAACGCAACCGCTTCGCCGTCGAACAGCGGGAAGCGTTCCTGGAGATCACCGCCGCCTGGTCACCGGAGGAACGGACCCAGTTCGCCCGGCTCCTGACTCGATACGCAGCCGACGCCACCGCCTGGTCCAGGAAACAGACCACAAGCAGCGATTGAACGAGCAGCGCCCCGAGACCGAGTCACGGCCAGGAGCCGAGGCGTCGATCGCACTGTCGGGCGAGCTGCCGCCGACTCTCCGAGTGCGGCGTCACGAAGCCAGCAATGGATGCCGTGCGACAGGCAGGACCGACTGATCCTCGACGGTTCGCTCCGCCTGGCTGATCTCGGCCCAGACGGCGTCGAGAGACAGGCCGAGGGTGTCGGCGATCGCTGCGATGGTCGGGAAGGCGGGGGTGGCCACACGGCCGGATTCGATCTTCCGCAGAGTTTCCGGCGAGATGTGCGAAGCGAGCGCCACGTCCAGCATCGAGCGGCAGCCCCGGGCTCGGCGGAGCAGGGCGCCAAGGCGCTGTCCGCGTTCTACCTCGGCGGGGGTGAGCGGCAACCTGACCATGACCCCATTCTAATACCGGTACAGTAATACCGGGATAGTTATTGGAACATAGGTGAGAGGCCCCCCATGATTGAGATCCTGAACTCCGCGCAGCTCGAGCGGGCGAGGGACACCGGCGCCCTGGTCGGAAACATCCTGCACACGCTGAAGCAGCGCAGCACGGTCGGGACGAACCTGCTGGACATCGACCAGTGGGCCAAGGAGATGATCATCGAGGCGGGAGCGCAGTCCTGCTACGTCGACTACGCGCCTTCCTTCGGGCGCGGCCCGTTCGGGCACTACATCTGCACGGCCGTCAACGACGGAGTGCTCCATGGGCGGCCTCACAACTACACGCTGGCAGACGGGGATCTGCTGACTCTCGACCTCGCCGTAGCCAGGGGCGGGGTGGCCGCGGACGCCGCGATCAGCTTTCTGGTGGGCAAGGCCAGGCCGGCGGAGAGCGTCGCGATGATCGAGACGACCGAACGTGCACTCGCCGCCGGCATCGCCGCCGCCAAGCCTGGGGCCCGTGTCGGCGACCTCTCCCACGCCATCGGCACGGTCCTCAGCGAGGCGGGCTACCCGATCAACACCGAGTTCGGAGGCCACGGCATCGGCTCGACCATGCACCAGGACCCACACGTCGCGAACACCGGACGGCCCGGCCGCGGATACAAGCTGCGCCCCGGACTGCTGCTCGCCCTGGAGCCCTGGGTCATGGCCGACACTGCCACACTCGTCACCGACGCCGACGGCTGGACGCTGCGCAGCGCGACAGGCTGCCGGACCGCGCACAGCGAGCACACCATCGCCATCACCGACAGCGGAGCCGAAATTCTCACCCGACCGTAAGGGGGGTAGCGCCGAGTCCGCCAGATGCGGTTGCCGTTCGGGTGATGAGGGTGTCCACGAGCTGGTCCGCGGGGCCGACCGCCGGACGCGCAGGCAGAACACCGGTGCTACCTGTCTGCGCCCAGCCGTCGGGCGGAAGCCGGGTGCCTGTTGACTCTCCCTGCATGGGAGACCCAAGGGTGGAGCGCATGCACGTCGGTGACAACACGCTCTGGAGTATCGGGGAGGTCGCCCGGAAGACCGGGCTGTCGGTGAAGCTGATCCGGCACTGGTCGGACGCCGGGGTCGTTCACCCGGCACGTCGGACTCCGGCCGGCTACCGGCTGTACGGCACCGAGGCACTGGCCCGGCTGCAGCTGGCGCAGACACTGCGAGGGCTGGGCCTGGGGCTGGCGACGATCCGGGACGTACTGGAGCGCGAGAGCACCCTTTCAGAGGTGGCCGCGACGCACATCGACGCGCTGGAGAAGCAGATCCGCACGCTGCGAACGCAGCAGGCCGTGCTGCGCTCCGTCACCCGCCGCAACACCACTGCCGAGGGGCTCACCACCATGACCGAGCTGGCGCGCATGTCCGCCGCCGAACGCCGTGCCATCATCCAGGGCTTCGTCACCGACACCCTGGGAGAACTGGACGTACCCACCTACCGCCGGGGCCTGCTGGCGGCCACCCCTGACCTGCCCGCCGATCCCACCGACGAGCAGGTCGACGCCTGGCTCGAACTAGGCGAACTCGTCAGGAATCCGGCTCTGCGCGCCAGTGTGCGCCGTATGGCCCGCTACGCCGCCGAACACCACCCAGGCGAGCACGACGACAGCGCGTTGCGGGACGCAGAGCAGGCGACAGACGACTGGCTGCGGCGAGTGGAGACAGCGAGGGCGCAAGGCATCGCCCCGGACTCGCCGGCAGCCGATCCCGTCGTCACCGCCATCGTGGCGACCTGGATCCCCACGCAGGCCGCTCCGGACGGAAAGGAGCTCGTCGACGACGCGCAGGCCAGAAGCCTGCTCCTCGAGCAGCTCGAAGTCGCCTCCGACACCCACGTGGAGCGGTACTGGCAGCTGCTGTGCATCATCAACGGCTGGCCCGTGCGGCCCAGCATGGCGGCAGCCGGCCGATGGCTGACTGCGGCACTGCGGGCGCATCCTGAACCCGGTGCACGAGCCGCGCAACTCGCCCAGTTGTACGACGGTGGGCAGGACGTGTGGGAACCGACGGGCGTGCTCCACGCCTGTGACGAAGTCCTGGACGCCGTCGGCGGGCTCGTCTCCGCGGTGGAACCGGACCAGTTCGACCGGCCAACGCCCTGCGCCGACTGGGACGTTCGCACCCTCCTCAACCACCTGGTCTGGGAGAACCTGCTGTGGGCCGGCCTGGCCGACGGAGCTCCCCGTTCCGACTTCACCGCCGACCACCTCGGGGATGACCATGTCGCGGCATTCCGTACCGCATCCCAGGCCGCACGATCGGCCTTCAGGCGCCCGGGCATGCTCGAGCAGCGCTACGGGCCCGCTCCCGGGCGACGGCTCGTCGAGCAGTTGGTGATCGAGATGCTGGTCCACGGCTGGGACCTGGCCCAGGCCATCGGGCACCCCTACGACACCGTTCAGCACGTCGCTGAGACAGCCCTCCCCGTCGTACGCGAGATCTACGGCGACCTGCCCCGTACTACCGCCGGTTCCTTCGCTCCGCCGCAGCCGGTCCCCGATGACGCCGGCCCACTCGACCGTCTCGCCGCCTACCTGGGCCGCTCAGTCACATGACGAACGGCCAGCGCGACCACATTCCCGTGTACGCCCAGGAGGTACGCCTCGCAGCTCTGCATCGAGTTGACCACTGACCCGAAGAACTGCGCGGCGCTTCGGTCAGGGCGAACTCTGCGGGTGAGGTCGGCGCAGGGTGGCGTGGAGGGTGCCGAGCAGGCCCAGGGCCTGGGCGCTGAGGCTGCCCGGTTCGGCGTGGTAGATGACGAGCTGCTGGCCGGGCGCGTCGGTCACGTCGAAGGCCTGGTAGGTGAGAGTGAGGGGACCGACGTCCGGGTGGCGCAGGTGTTTGGCGTCCTGGGTCTTGCCGCGCACAGTGTGAGCCTTCCAGAGGCGGGTGAACTCCCGGCTGTGCTCGGTGAGGGTGCGGACCAGCGCGCGCAGCCGTGGGTCGTTCGGGTCGAAGCCCGCTGCGTGGCGCAGGTTGGCGACGGTGGCCTGGGCTGCCCGGTCCCAGTCCGTGTAGAAGTGCCGGCCCGCGGGGTCGAGGAACGTCATGCGTGCCAGGTTGTCCGCCGGGTCGAACGGGGCGTAGAGGGCGTCGGCCAGGGCGTTGGTGGCGAGGATGTCCAGGGTCCGGTCGAGGACGAACGCGGGGGTGTTCGGGTAGCCGTCCATCAGTTGGCGCAGTGCTGGACTGACCTGCTCGGCGGTGTGGGCGGCGGGCTGGTGGCTTGGTGTGGCCCCGGCCAGTCGGTACAGGTGCGCGCGGGCGTCGGTGCCGAGCCGCAGCGCGCGGGTGAGTGCGTCGAGCACCTGGGGTGAGGGGTTGCGCTCGCGCCCCTGTTCCAGGCGGGCGTAGTAGTCGGTGTTCACTCCGCTCAGGACGGCGACCTCCTCGCGGCGCAGTCCGGCGACCTTGCGGGTCCCGTAGCTCGCCATGCCGACGTCCTGCGGCCCCAGGTCGGCGCGGCATGCGCGGAGGAAGTCGCCCAAGTGGTTGTCGGCCGTGCGTTCAGGCATGCGTACCAGGGTAGGCGGGGCCCGGCGCTCTGCCTGGGTGTGCCGCACCCAGGCAGAGCGCAACCTGGCCGATGGCCGGCTGCCTGCCCATGCTCGGTGGGGCGCTACCAACGCGAGGGAAGCGCACTGATCGAGCAGTACGAAGGGGAGGAGCCCGCCATGAACGGGACCCTTGGAGGCGACCGGCAGGCCGCCGAGTTCGCCGGAAAGGTCGCCGTCGTCACAGGGGGCGCGCGGGGCGTGGGCAGGGAGACCGTAGCGCTGCTGAGCGCTCGCGGCGCCCATGTCGTCGCCGTCGACCTGCGCCCGGAGACCGAGACCTTGCCGGACGAATTTCCCGGCGTCCTGCCGGTGACCGGTGACGTGACGCGGGAGGAGACCGCCGTCCAGGCCGTTGAGCGGGCCATCGACGCCTTCGGCGGGCTGGACATCCTGGTGAACAACGCCGGGCGCACCCTGAACAAGCCCGTCACCGACACCACCGCCGAGGACTGGGACGCGGTGATGGCGGTCAACGCCCGCGGCTCCTTCTTCTTCGCCCGCGAGGCCTTCCGGGCCATGAGGGCCCGCGGTGGCGGCGCCATCGTCAGCACCGGCTCCTACACGTGCACCGTCGCGCTGCCCGAGGGCGCCGCCTACAGCGCCTCCAAGGGCGCTCTGGCCCAGCTGACCAAGGTGCTCGCGGTCGAGGGCGGGCCCTTGGGCATCCGCGCCAACCTCGTCGCCGCGGGTGTGATCGAGACCGACTTCCTCGACACGTTCCGCTCCGACAGTCGCGCATACCTGGCGTCCTTCGCCGACGCACAGCCCCTGGGCCGCGTGGCGCAGCCCGCGGAGATCGCCGAGGTCCTGTGCTTCCTCGCATCACCGCGCTCCAGCTTCGTCACGGGAGCCGTGGTCGCCGCCGACGGCGGCCTCACCGCGCTCTGATCCGGCACACGGGACACCGAGCACACCAGACAGGAATCGAGGGAATGATCGCCATGACGGGACGCCTGACAGGAAAGACAGCGCTGATCACGGGCGCGACAGGAGGCATCGGGCGGGCCACCGCGGAGCTGTTCGCCCGCGAAGGAGCACGTCTCGTGGTCACCGATGCCTCCGCCGACGCCGCGGCGGACCTGGCGGCACGGCTGGAGAGCGGTGGCGCCCAGGCCATGGGCATCGGCCTGGACGTGTCGTCGGCACAGCAGTGGAGCGAGGCCATCCCCCAAGTCGAGCAGCGCTTCGGAGGGCTGGACGTGCTGGTGAACATCGCGGGCATCGTGGACTGGCCCGGCGTCGAGGACACCGATCAGCAGGCGTGGGATCGGGTGATCGCGGTCAACCAGACCGGCACCTGGCTGGGCATGAAGACCGCCATGCCGCTGCTGCGCGCCAGCGGCAACGGCTCGGTGGTCAACACCTCGTCCGTCCTGGGGCTGATCGGCAGCGGGGCCGCCGCCGCGTACCAGGCGTCCAAGGGCGCGGTACGCCTGCTGACCAAGACCGCCGCGGTGGAGTACGCGACTCAGGGCGTGCGCGTGAACTCCGTGCACCCGGGGGTCATCGCCACTCCCATGATCCAGGAGATCCTCGACGACGAAGGGGACCAGCAGCCCGACATCGTACGCACCCCGATGCGGCGCGCCGGCCGCCCCGAGGAGATCGCCCCCACGATGCTGTTCCTGGCCAGCGACGAATCCTCGTTCGTCACCGGGGCGGAGTTCGTCGTCGACGGCGGGCTCACCGCACACTGACCCGACGGCTCCTCGCACCCGACAGACGCGGGCGACCAGTGCTGTCAGTGCCCGTTGATAACGTGCTTCGTCCAGTCGTGGAGTTCATGAAGGGACGGGGTACGTGCGGAATGTGCCATGCCATCAGGTCGGCGAGCAGCGGTTGGCCGAGGCGCTCGACGACATCGACGGGCGGGCCTACACGCGGTGGCACTCGCTGCGGTACGGCAGCATCTCGCCGACGCTGATCCGGGCCATGGCGGACGAACTGCTCGACCATGTCGCCGCGCGAACGGTGACGGAGCCGGGGCTCGACGCTGCGGCCGGCACGGTCGCCGTCACCGCCGCGGAGTGTGTGCACGGAGTGCTGAGCATCATGTGCTTCCCGAGCGGGGACCAGGAACTCCGGTTCCCCCTCGTCGGGGAGCGGATCAGCACGGACCCGGACGACGACGAGTTCGGGGACGGGCCCATCACCTTCCGGGACGTCGTCAAGGAGGCGCCCACCGCGCGGACATGGCTCGACATGTTCGAGATGTGTGTCGTCAGCGGGCATGTGTGGGACTGGGAGCGGGTCACCGGGCTGCTGCTGCGCGGCGACTACGCGCCCGCCATCCGTGACGGCGTGCCCTACAACCGGTACACCTCCGTCTCCGACCCCGCCGACCTCGCCGCCATGGACGCCCTGTGCCCCTATCTCACCGAGGCGGCCGGGCATCTGCCCCGCGACTGGCCTACGGTTCCGCTGCGCAAGCCGGACGCCGGGGAGCGCACGGAGGCCGCCCGGCGGCTCGACGAGGTCGGCGACGCACTGAGCGCGGACCAGCGGCTGCTCCGCGTACTCCTCGACGACGACCAGCACGCCTTCGAGGACGCCCTCGTCGCCCGGCTGGTCGCGTACCGGGAGAGCGTCGAGGCCGATGCCGGTGATCCCCCGCCCCGGTCCCTCCTCCCCCTCGGCACCCTCGCCCTGGCCTGCCTCGCCGTCCAGGTCCATGGGTGGGAACTCGGTGTCCGGTCCGGATATCTGCCGTACGGTCTGCTGGGATCGCCGGACGCGCCGCGCCGGGCGGCGGAGGGAAGCCGGAACAATGTGGGCTGCTGGGCCGCCAAGTAGGCCAGTACTGGCGGGCCACCCCGGCCGAGGATCTCGGACGCCGGCACGGTGGCGTACGCGAACACGTCGTGGGTTTTGTCGCCGGCATGCTGATCGCCTGGCCGCTGCGCCCCGGCACACCACCGCCGCCGGAGCCGCCCAGCATCCTATTTCGGCAGGCGGGCGCGGCCCCGGCACAGCTGGTGAGTCAGCGGGCGGTGTGCGTGTGCACGTACTCCACGAGCCGCGTCAGCGCGTCCGGGTCCGTGGACGGCATGACGCCGTGGCCGAGGTTGAAGACATGGCCCTCGAGGTCCTTCGCCGAGTCCAAGACCTCGCGGGTCTTCGCCTCGACGGCCTCCGTCGTGGCGAACAGCACGGTCGGGTCGAGGTTGCCCTGGAGCGCCTTGCCGGAGCCGACGCGGCGGGCGGCCTCGTCCAGCGGGACGCGCCAGTCGACGCCGACGACGTCCGCGCCGGCCTCGCCCATGAGCCGCAGCAGCTCACCGGTGCCGACGCCGAAGTGGATGCGCGGGACGCCGTAACCGGCCACGGCCTCGAAGACCTTCGCCGACGCGGGCAGCACCGAGCGCCGGTAGTCGACGGGGGCGAGCGCCCCGGCCCAGGAGTCGAACAGCTGCACCGCCGAGGCGCCCGCCTCGATCTGGACCTTCAGGAAGGCGGCCGTGATGTCGGCGAGGCGGTCGAGCAGGTCGGCCCACAGCTCGGGGTCGCCGTACATCATCGCCTTGGCGTTCTCGTACGTGCGGGACGGGCCGCCCTCGACGAGGTAGCTCGCGAGGGTGAACGGGGCGCCGGCGAAACCGATCAGGGGCGTGGCGCCGAGCTCGCGGGTGAGCAGGCCGATGGCCTCGGTGACGTAGGAGACGTCCTCCGGGGTCAGGTCGCGCAGCTGGGCGAGGTCCGCGCGGGTGCGGATCGGGCGCTCGACGACCGGGCCGACGCCTGGCTTGATGTCGAGGTCGATGCCGATGGCCTTGAGCGGGACGACGATGTCGCTGAAGTAGATCGCCGCGTCGACGCCGTGCCGGCGCACCGGCTGGAGCGTGATCTCGGTGACCAGCTCGGGCCGCATGCAGGACTCGAGCATCGGAATGCCCTCGCGCACCTTGCGGTACTCCGGCAGTGAGCGCCCGGCCTGCCGCATGAACCACACCGGCGTGTGCGGCACGGGCTCGCGCCGGCAGGCCTTGAGGAAGGCGGAGTCGTACGGGGCGGACGGCTGCTGGGCCCGGGGGGCGTCATTGGCACTCACGGGCCAAGTTTCGCACGCCCCCGATGGGCGTGATTCAGCCCCTGGAGGGGCGCGGGGTGTCTAGCCCGGCACGCGGGCTCCCGTCCCCGTAACCTTCCGGCATGGCTGCGGCTCAGGGACGACTGTCGGACGGCGCTGGCGGAATGGACGAAGCGAAGGACACCGAGAAAGACCGGCGGGAGGCGGACACCGCCCCGCTGCCCTTCCGGGCCGCCGTCGACGCGCTCAAGGCGGCGCGGCTGCGGCCCCAGATCGAGGTGGAGCCCACGCCTGCGCCGAAGCGGCTCGCCCCCCATGCCTACGCGCTGGAGGCCGCGGTCGTCGACGGCGACCAGGACCTGGCCGACGGCCGGCTGGTGCTGCTGCACGACCCGGCGGGACACGACGCCTGGCAGGGCACGTTCCGGCTGGTGACGCTGGTGCGCGCGGAACTGGAGCCGGAGATGGCCGCGGACCCGCTGCTGCCGGAGGTGTGCTGGTCCTGGCTGACCGGCGCGCTCCAGACGCGCGGGCTGACCTACGGGGAGCCGAGCGGAACCGTCACGCGGGCGAGTTCGCACTACTTCGGTGGCCTGTCCGCGCGTCCGGCCGCCTCGCAGATCGAGATCCGCGCCTCCTGGACGCCGCGCGAGGGCCTGGGCGGGGTCCCGGACACGGCCGCGCACCTGGCGTCCTGGTGCGATCTGCTCGCCCAGGTCGCGGGGCTGCCGCCGGCCGTCCCGGGCGACGCGTCGGTGGTGACGCTGCCGCAGCGGCGAGGCCCGCAGTCCCGCTGATCGAACCCGTTCCGACCCCGTACTGATCGAACCTGTACGGGGCGGTCAACGCTGCCCTGTCGACGATCACACCTGAGTCCCCCTCTTGGCCGAATCACTTTGTCGATACGGCCACTTTCGACCGCGTACCGACGCAGACCGAAACCGTTCGACCTTCGAATGATCGACCGCGTGTCCGAATTGCACGGATTGTTATCACCGATTCGTGATCATTCTCTAAAGGCGGACGGGTTGGGTGCCGAAGACGACTGTGACCTTGAAAGCACGGTTCGTCCCGGCTTCACCCCCACGAGCCGGCCCCGTCCCGCACCCCAGGAGGCCTGGTGTCCGTTCTCCTCGAGCAGCCCGCAAGCCTGGTCGCCTACCGCCCGAACAAGCCGACCGCCATGGTGGTCGTGGCCGACCCGCGCGTCCGCTCCACCGTCACCCGCCACCTGTGGGCGCTCGGTGTGCGCGATGTCATCGAGGCCTCGTCCATCGCGGAGGCTCGTCCCCGCATCGGCAACCCCCGCGACATCTGCGTCGCCGACGTCCACCTGCCCGACGGCTCCGGCCTCACCCTGCTGTCGGAGACCCGCGCCGCGGGCTGGCCCAACGGGCTCGCCCTCTCCGCCGCCGACGACATCGGCGCCGTGCGCAACGCGCTCGCCGGCGGTGTGAAGGGCTACGTCGTCACCGGCACGCGCACCAACGTCGGGCTCCCCACCCGACCGGGCGCCGCCCCCATCGGCGCCGCCGCCGCGCGCCTGCACCGCCGCCCCCCGGGTGCCCCGAGCCACCCGGGCGGCTACCGCGAACTGTCCGGCCGCGAGGTCGAGGTGCTGCGGCTGGTCGCGGAGGGCCAGTCGAACAAGGCGATCGGCGTCTCGATGGGCCTGTCCGCGCTGACCGTCAAGAGCCACCTCGCCCGCATCGCCCGCAAGCTCGGCACGGGCGACCGCGCCGGGATGGTCGCGGTGGCCCTGCGGACCGGAATCATCCACTGACCCGCTCCACGATGACCCTTTGTGATCATTCACTCACGTGAACGGGACCGGCGGCGGCTCCCGATCGTGTCACTCACGGTTCGCGAACCCGACACTTCCCCGACCTGACTGGTTTGCGACCCCCCGGCGCCCGTCGACGGAACGTTCCGTCGACGGGCGCTGTCCATACACGGATACCCTTGACATGTGACCGACGCCCACGAGACCGCAGCAGACAGCTCACTGCGAACCACCGGAGGCGCTCCTCCGGACGACGACGGATCTTCTGCTACGGAGGCGCCGATCCCTTTGCTGGAACCGCGCGAGGGCATTCCGCCCGTGATCGCGGACGAGGCCGCCCTGGCCCGGATGATCGCCGCCTTCGAGGCGGGCTCCGGACCGGTCGCCGTCGACGCCGAGCGGGCGTCCGGCTACCGCTACGGCCAGCGCGCCTACCTGGTCCAGCTGCGCCGCCAGGGCGCCGGAACGGCTCTCATCGACCCCGTCGCCTGCCCCGACCTGTCCGCCCTCGGCGAGGCCCTGTCCGGCGTCGAGTGGGTGCTGCACGCCGCCACCCAGGACCTGCCCTGCCTGCGCGAGATAGGCATGGTGCCGACGCGGCTGTTCGACACGGAGCTGGCCGGACGGCTCGCCGGGTTCCCCCGGGTCGGCCTCGGCGCGATGGTCGAGGGCGTCCTCGGCTTCGTCCTGGAGAAGGGACACTCCGCCGTCGACTGGTCGACCCGGCCGCTGCCCGAGCCCTGGCTGCGGTACGCGGCGCTGGACGTCGAGCTGCTCGTCGACCTGCGCGACGCGCTGGAGAAGGAGCTGGACCGGCAGGGCAAGCTGGAGTGGGCGCGCCAGGAGTTCGACGCGATCGCCTCCGCCCCGCCGCCCGAGCCGCGCAAGGACCCCTGGCGGCGTACGTCCGGCATGCACAAGGTGCGCCGGCGGCGGCAGCTGGCCGTCGTACGGGAGCTGTGGCAGACCCGGGACCGGATCGCGCAGCGGCGGGACGTCTCGCCGGGCAAGGTGCTCGGGGACGCGGCGATCGTGGAGGCCGCGCTGGCGATTCCGGCCAACGTGCACGCGCTGGCCGCGCTGAACGGTTTCGGACACCGGATGAGCAAGCGGCAGCTGGAGCAGTGGCAGGCGGCCGTGGACCGGGCGAAGGCGTTGAGCGAGGCGCAGTTGCCGCAGCCGGGGCAGCCGGTGACCGGGCCTCCGCCGCCGCGGGCCTGGGCGGACAAGGATCCTGTCGCCGCGGCGCGCCTCAGTGCGGCCCGGGCCGGGGTTTCGGCGCTGGCCGAGGAGCTCTCCATGCCGCAGGAGAATCTGATGACGCCGGACACGGTTCGGCGGGTGTGCTGGGAGCCGCCGGCGGTGGTGGACGCCGAGTCCGTGGCGGCCGCGCTCGCCGGGTACGGTGCGCGGCCGTGGCAGGTGGAGCTGGTGACGCCGGTGTTGGTGGAGGCTCTGTCCGTCAAGGACACCCCCTAGCCGCCGTAGAACTTTTCGTCGTACGGCGGCTGCGGGTTGTTTGTGGTTGTTCGCGCAGTTCCCCGCGCCCCCAAACAGGTCGCTTACTTCGTGGCGCCTTGCGTGAAACCGTTGTAGATGAACCGCTGGAGGAACAGGAAGACGATCAGCGTCGGGGCGATGACGAGGATCGCGCCGGCCGAGATGGTCTCCCAGTGGGCTCCGAAGGGGCCCTTGAAGCGGAACAGGGACGTCGATATCACGCCAAGATCTTCGGAGGGCATGTAGAGGAAGGGGATGTAGAAGTCGTTGTAGACGTTGATCCCCTTCACGATCACGACCGTCGCGATCGCGGGCTTGAGCAGCGGGAAAATGATCTTTCGGTAGACCGTGAAGGCGTTGGCGCCGTCGATGCGGGCCGACTCGTCCAGTGAGACGGGGATGGCCCGGACGAACTGCAGGAAGATGTAGATCGACACGATGTCCGTGCCCATGTAGAGCGCGATCGGCGCCCAGAGGCTGTCGAACATCCCGAAGCTGTTCACGATCTGGAAGGTGGCCACCTGGGTGGTCACCCCGGGGACCAGCGCGGCGACCAGGAACAGGGCCAGGACGAGCTTGCGGAAGCGGAACCGGAAGCGATCGATGGCGTACGCCGTCATCGAGCCGATGAGGACCGTGCCCCCGACGGCGACGACCAGGATCAGCGCCGTGTTGCCGAACGCCGAGAGCATCCGGCCGTCCTGGAACGCCGTCACGTAGTTGCCGAAATTGAGCGGGTCGTCGGGCAGCGTGAGGGCGCCGCTGTCGTCCGCCATCTCCCCGGAGGTCTTCAGCGAGGTCAGGAAGACCACGGTGAGCGGCAGGAGCACGACCAGCGTCGCGAGGACCAGGGACAGGTACACGAGGGCACGGGCCACGGCACGGCGCGTCATACGAGGTCCACCTTGTCGTCCGGGACGAGGCGCCGCTGCACCCAGGTCACCGCCAGGATGATCAGCAGCAGCACGACGGCCGCCGCCGAGGCGAGGCCCGTCTTGTTGAACTGGAAGGCCAGCTTCACGGTCTGGATCACGAAGGTCTCGGTGCCGGTCGCGCCGCCGGTCATGATGTACGGGATCTCGAAGACCGACAGCGACCCCGAGACGGACAGGATCACCGACAGGCTCAGCACGGGCCGGATCCCGGGCGCGATGATGTGACGGAACTGCTGCCAGCGGTTCGCCCCGTCCAGCTCGGCCGCCTCATACAGCTCCCCCGGGATGGACTGGATCGCGCCGAGGAAGAGGACGAAGTTCAGGCCCAGATAGCGCCAGACGGAGACGCCGGCGAGGGAGACGTTGGCCGACGTGGGTGTGCCGAGCCAGGACCGGTCACCGTCGTGGCCGAACAGGCTCAGGATCGCGTCGAGGGTGCCGCCGTCCTGGAAGAAGTACAGGAAGACGAACCCGATCGCGACGCCGTTGATCAGGTACGGGAAGAAGAGCACGCCCTTGAAGAAGCTGCGGAAGCGGACGTTGAAGCTCAGGACGGTGGCGAAGTAGAGGGCGGCGCCGATCTGCACCACGGACGCGGCGAGGTAGTAGCCGCTGACGAAGAACACCTCGAACAGCTCGGGCCGGGTGAAGAGTTCGGTGTAGTTCTCGGCGCCCGTGTAGCGCAGCTCGGGGCTGACACCGTCCCAGTCGGTGAAGCTGTACGCGACCATGTTGACGATCGGCGCGTAGGTGAAGGCGATCAGCAGGGCGAGCGGGGCGATCAGGAACAGCCAGGGGGTCACGCCCCGCCACCGCCGCGGCCCGCGCGCGGCGGACGGCGGTGGCGGCCCGGCGGGCGCGGCCTGCGACACCGGCCGCGCCGCCTTCCGGGTGGTGTCCGTCATCAGGACCCCAGGTTCTTCTGCGCCTCGGTCCACTTCTCGCCCAGCCCGGTCAGGAAGTCGTCCAGGCTGCCCTTGCGGGCACCGCGGGCGAGGTCGACGAGCTCCTGGCGGTAGTCGGGCTTGTAGATGCCGACCTCGGACTGGTTGTCAATGGACTTGACCTCGGCGCCCTTGGTGTCGTCGAGGTCGAGGAGCTTCACACCCGCCTCCTGGTACGGCCCCAGGATGTCGGGCAGCGGGGCGTCCTTGAGGGGCGAGAGGGCGAGGTTGGCGTCCGCGTAGCCGGACTTGTCGGTGAACCAGTCGATCCAGGCGCGGGCGGCGGCCTTGTGCTCGGAGTTGACGTTGACGGCCTGCTGGTAGTCGGGCGAGGTCACCGCGCAGAACGTGCCGTTCTTCTGGGCGGGGAACGGCATGAAGCCGATGTCGGCCGGGTCGGTGCCGGCCTGCTTCGCCGCGTCCTGCATCTGGATGACCGCCCAGGAGCCGAGCCACATCGTGGCGATCTCGCCCTTCGCCAACTTGGGCTTGGACGCCTCCCAGTTGGTGGTCGTCGGGTCCTTCTCGATGAGCCCTTCGCGCACGATGTCGTACAGCAGCGTGTCGGCGGTGCGCAGATCGGCGCCGTCGGCCCAGGGGTTGCCCTCGGCGAGCTTCGTGGTGGCCTGCTCGTCACAGCCGACCGAGCCGTTGACCTGCGTCCATTGGGTGAGCGGCCACATGTCCTTGAAGTTGGTGTAGTACGGGATCGCGTCGGTCTTCGACTTGATCGCCTTCAGGTCGTCGAGGAATTCGGCCGGCGTCGTGGGCCAGTCGGTGATCCCGGCCTCGCTCCACACCTTCTTGTTGTAGATGAAACCCGGGACCGCGCCGAGCGGGCTCTGGCCGTAGACCTTGCCGTCGACGGTCGTGTAGTCGGTGAAGCGGTACTTCTTGCTCCGATCGGCCTGGGTGCCGAGGGAGGCGAAGAACTTCGGGTAGTCCTTCTTCTCGATCACGGCCGGGATCATCAGGACATCGCCGTAGTTCTCCGTGTTCATACGGATCTTGACCTCACCCTCGTAGTCGGTGAGGCCGTCGAACTCGACCTTCACCTTGGGGTAGGTCTTGTTGAACTCGGCGGCGTACTTCTTCATCGTCCCGTCCTGCACGAGGTCGGTCCGGTGGGTGAGGACGGTGATGGTCCCTTCGACCTTGGCGGGATCGCCGGGGGCCTCGGCATCCGCGCCCTTGGAGGTGCCTCCGGTGCCGGTACAGCCCGAGGCCAGCAGGGCTGCGCCCACGGCGAGGGCGAGGACGGTACGGCGGTTCATGTGCATCAGCTCCGTTCGCGGAGAGGAACTCGGGACGGAAGAGCACGTGCGGTATGGCTGGTTCGGCACTCTGACAGCGCTTTCTCAACCGGTAAAGTCCCATTCCCGCCAACGCTGCGAAGACCTGTACACGACTCGTCACTGGACCGGTTAAGGGAGTGCGCATGCTGGAGGCCACACCGCTCGGCGACGGATGGATCCTGCGGCACGGGCCGGACCCGCTCCCGGCGTCCGTGCCGGGCTGCGTGCACACCGACCTGATGGCGGCCGGGGTGATCCCGGACCCGTTCCTGGGCCTGGGCGAGTCCGAGGTGGCGTGGGTGGGGCGCCGGGACTGGACGTACGAGCGCGAGCTCACGAGCGCGTCCGCGCAGGAGCAGACCGACCTGGTCTTCGACGGGCTCGACACCGTCGCCGAGGTCTCCCTGGACGGGCGGCTGCTGGGGAAGGTGCGCAACATGCACCGCTCGTACCGGTTCGACGTGACGGGGCTGTCCGGGCGGCTGTCCGTGCGGTTCGTCTCCGCCTACGCCGAGGCCGAGGCCGTACGGGGACGGCTGGGCGAACGGCCCGCCGCCTACGCCGAGCCGTACCAGTACCTGCGCAAGATGGCCTGCTCCTTCGGCTGGGACTGGGGGCCGACCCTGGTGACGGCCGGGATCTGGCGGCCGGTGCGCCTGGAGCACTGGTCGACGGCCCGGATCGCCCGGGTGCGTCCGCTGGTCACCGTCGAGGAGGGCGAGGGCGTCGTCGAGTTGGCCGTGGACGTCGAGCGGACCCGGGTCGAGGCGCCGCTCGCCCTGGAGGCGACGGTGGGCGGGGTGCGGGCCCGGGCGGAGCTCGACGGGGCGGGCGGGGTGGTTCGGCTGCGCGTACCGGACGTCCGGCTGTGGTGGCCGCGCGGCTACGGCGAACAGCCGCTGTACGACGTCGAGTTGCGGCTGCTGCACGGCGATGCCGCGCTGGACGTGTGGCGGCGGCGGATCGGCTTCCGGACCGTCGGGCTGGACCGGCGGCCCGACGCGCACGGCACCGGCTTCACCCTCGTCGTCAACGGCGAGCGGCTCTTCGCGCGGGGCGTCAACTGGATCCCCGACGACGTCTTCCCGTCCCGGATCACCCGAGAGCGCTACCGGGAGCGGCTGGAGCAGGCGGCCGGGGCGGGCGTGGACCTCGTACGGGTCTGGGGCGGCGGGATCTACGAGAGCGAGGACTTCTACGACGCCTGCGACGAACTCGGGCTGCTGGTCTGGCAGGACTTCCCGTTCGCGTGTGCGGCCTACCCGGAGGAGCAGCCGCTGCGCGGCGAGGTGGAGGCCGAGGCCCGGGAGAACGTCGTACGGCTGATGCCGCACCCGTCGCTGCTGCTGTGGAACGGCAACAACGAGAACTTGTGGGGTTTTCGGGACTGGGGCTGGGAGCCGCGGCTGGCCGGGGGCTCCTGGGGCGAGGGGTACTACCTGGGCCTACTGCCCCGCGTGGTGGCCGAGTTGGATCCGACACGGCCCTACACGGCGGGGAGTCCCTGGTCCGGGTCCTGGGACCGGCATCCGAACGATCCGGCGCACGGCACGCACCACTCCTGGGAGGTGTGGAACCGTGCGGACTACGCCGACTACCGGCTCAGCGTGCCCCGGTTCGTCGCCGAGTTCGGCTGGCAGGCGCCGCCCGCGTACGCCACGCTGCGGCGGGCGCTGCCCGGGGAGGAACTCGCGCCGGACTCCCCCGGCATGCTGCACCACCAGAAGGCCGACGACGGCAACGGGAAGCTGGAGCGGGGGCTGGCCCGGCACTTCGCCGTGCCGAAGGGGGACTTCGACCGCTGGCACTACCTGATGCAGGTCAACCAGGCACGTGCGGTCGCGGCCGGGATCGAGCACTGGCGCTCGCACTGGCCGGTGTGCGCGGGCACGGTCGTCTGGCAGCTCAACGACTGCTGGCCGGTGACGTCCTGGGCGGCGATCGACGGCGACGGACGGGAGAAGCCGCTGTACCACGAGCTGAGGCGGCTGTACGCGGACCGGTTGCTGACGCTCCAGCCGCGGGACGGCGGGCTGGTGCTGGCCGTCGTCAACCAGGCGGCCGGGGACTGGACGCCGGCGCTGACCCTGCGGCGGATGTCCGTCGGGGGCGAGGTGCTGGGGCAGGCGGCCGTGGAGGTGACGGCCGGGGGGCGGGCGGTGGTCCGTGTCGAGGTTCCGCGCGAGCTGACGCCCGACGGGCCGAAGGAGTTCCTGGTCGCCGACGCGGAGGGGCTGCGGGCGGTGCACTTCCCGGTGCCGGACCGTGAGGTCCCCTACCCCACGCCGGAGTTCGATGTCTCGCTCGCCTCCGAAGGCATCACCGTCACCGCCCGCACCCTGGTCCGGGACCTGCTGCTCCAGGCCGACCGGCTGGATCCGGGGGCGCGGGCCGACCGGGGGCTGGTCACGCTGCTGCCGGGCGAAGAGGTGACCATCGGGGTGCGCGGCTGGAAGACCCCGGACGCGGAGCGTGCCCGTGCGGCCCTGTACTGCGTGGAGCCCACCCGATGACGGCGACGCCGGCCCCCCGCGTCACCATCAAGGACGTCGCCGCGCGCGCCGGCGTGTCCAAGGGGGCCGTGTCGCTCGCGTTCAACCACAAGCCCGGGCTGTCGGAGGCGACCCGGGACCGGATCTTCCGGGCGGCGCGGGAGCTGGGCTGGGCGCCGAACCTCACGGCCCGGACGCTGGCCGGTTCGCGCGTGGACGTGGTGGGACTCGCGGTGTGCCGTCCGGCGCGGTCGCTCGGGCTCGAACCCTGGTACATGGAGTTCGTCTCGGGCGTGGAGAGCGTCCTGGCCGAGCACTCCTGCTCCCTGCTGCTGAGACTCGTACGGAATCTGGACGAGGAGCTGGGGGTCCAGGAGGCGTGGTGGCGAGGGCGGCAGATCGGCGGGTCGATCCTCGTCGACTTCCGGGCCGACGATCCCCGGGCCGCCCTGGTGGAGCGGCTCGGGCTGCCGGTGGTCGCGGTCGGGCATCCCTCGCTGACCGGCGGGCTCACCTCGGTGTGGACCGACGACGCGACGGCCGTGACGGAGGCGGTGCGGTATCTGGCGGCGCTGGGGCACCGGCGGATCGCCCGGGTGGGCGGGGCGGCGGCGCTCGGGCACACGGCCATCCGGACGGCGGCGTTCGACGAGGCGGCGGGGGCGCTGGCGCTGGCCGGGGCGTGGCAGGTGGCGACGGACTTCTCCGGGGACGCGGGGGCGCGGGCGACGCGGTCGCTGCTGACGGCCGCGCCGCCGGACCGGCCGACGGCGATCGTGTACGACAACGACGTGATGGCGGTGGCGGGGTTGTCGGTGGCGGCGGAGATGGGGTTGCGGGTGCCGGAGGATGTGTCGCTGCTGGCCTGGGACGACTCGCAGCTGTGCCGGTTGACGCACCCGACCTTGTCGGCGATGAGCCATGACGTGCATGGTTTTGGGGCGGAGGTGGCTCGGACCTTGTTCTCGGTGATCACGGGGGGTGAGGGCGGGTCGCACCCTGTGCCGACGCCTGTTCTGACGCCTCGGGGGTCCACTGCGCCGCCTCGGTGAGCGCCGTAGGGGGGTGCGGGTGCGTTGTGGCTGGTCGCGCAGTTCCCCGCGCCCCTAAAAACAGGGCGCTGCCCTACCGGAGTTTTGTGTGACCTTCGCCGCTCGCCATGTCAGGACTGGGCAGCTACGTTACTCATAAGTAGCATGGGATGAGCAAGCGCTCAGCGTCCTGGACCCCTGGAGGAGAGCCATCGTGCCTCGTACCGTCAGGGACGTCGTCTTCGTAGACGGCGTCCGCACCCCGTTCGGCAAGGCGGGCCCGAAGGGCATCTACCACGAGACCCGTGCCGACGACCTCGTCGTGAAGGCGATCCGGGAGCTGCTGCGCCGCAACCCCGGCCTCGACCCGAAGAAGATCGACGAGGTCGCCATCGCCGCGACCACCCAGATCGGCGACCAGGGCCTCACCATCGGCCGTACCGCGGGGATCCTCGCCGGTCTGCCGCAGTCGGTCCCGGGTTACTCCATCGACCGCATGTGCGCCGGTGCCCTGACGGCCGTGACCACGGTCGCCGGTTCCGTCGCCTTCGGCGCCTACGACGTCGCCATCGCCGGCGGTGTCGAGCACATGGGCCGTCACCCCATGGGCGAGGGCGTCGACCCGAACCCGCGGTTCGTCAGCGAGAAGCTGGTCGACGAGTCGGCCCTGTTCATGGGCATGACCGCGGAGAACCTGCACGACCGTTACCCGCAGATCACCAAGCTGCGCGCCGACGAGTACGCCGTGCGCTCCCAGGAGAAGGCCGCCAAGGCGTACGCCAACGGCAAGATCCAGGCCGACCTGGTGCCGGTCTCGGTGCGCCGCACCTCCCCCGAGGCCGGTGAGACGGGCTGGGGCCTGGTCACCGCCGACGAGCCGATGCGCCCGGGCACGACCCTGGAGAACCTCCAGGGCCTCAAGACCCCGTTCCGCGTCCACGGCCGGGTCACCGCCGGTAACGCGGCCGGTCTGAACGACGGCGCCACCGCCTCGGTCATCGCCTCCGAGGAGTTCGCGCGGGAGAACGACCTCCCCGTGAAGATGCGCCTGGTCTCCTACTCCTTCGCGGGTGTGGAGCCGGAGGTCATGGGCTACGGCCCGATCCCGGCGACGGAGAAGGCGCTGGCCCAGGCCGGCCTGTCCATCTCCGACATCGGCCTGTTCGAGATCAACGAGGCCTTCGCCGTCCAGGTCCTGGCCTTCCTCGACCACTACGGCATCGCCGACGACGACGAGCGCGTCAACCAGTACGGCGGCGCCATCGCCTTCGGCCACCCGCTGGCCTCCTCCGGCGTCCGTCTGATGACGCAGCTGGCCCGCCAGTTCGAGGAGCAGCCGCACGTCCGCTACGGCCTGACGACCATGTGCGTCGGCTTCGGCATGGGCGCGACGGTCATCTGGGAGAACCCGCACTTCGAGGGGGACAAGTGAGCACCACCGCCGAGCTTCTGAAGCAGGCTTCCGAGCTGTTCCCGGACGAGGTCGTCACGCAGGCGCACGTACGCCACTTCGACCTCCCCGCGGGTGCCGGGCGCTTCGCCCTGATCACCCTGGACAACGGCCTGGACCACACCAAGCCGACCACCTTCGGCCCGGCCTCGCTGGCGAACCTGAACGCCGCGATCGACCAGGTGGAGAAGGAGGCCGCGGACGGCGAGATCGTCGGCGTCGGCATCACCGGCAAGCCGTTCATCTTCGCGGTCGGCGCCGACCTCAAGGGCGTGGAGATCCTCAAGGAGCACGAGCACGCCCTCGCCATCGGCAAGGGCGGCCACGAGGTCTTCAAGCGGCTGTCCAAGCTGGCCGTGCCGACCTTCGCGTACTACAACGGCGCCGCGATGGGCGGCGGTGTCGAGGTCGGTCTGCACTGCTCCTACCGGACCGTCTCCGCGGCCCTCCCGGCGTTCTCGCTCCCCGAGGTCTTCCTCGGCCTGGTCCCGGGCTGGGGCGGCTGCACGCTGCTGCCGAACCTGATCGGCGCCGACAAGGCCGTCTCGGTGATCATCGAGAACAGCCTCAACCAGAACAAGCAGCTCAAGGGCAAGCAGGTCTACGAGCTCGGGATCGCCGACGCGCTCTTCGAGGGCGCGGACTTCCTGGAGCAGTCGCTGATCTGGACCGCCTCCGTCCTCAAGGGCGAGATCGAGGTCGAGCGCCCGGTGATCGACCGCGGCGAGGGCTGGGACCAGGCTGTCGCCAAGGGCCGCTTCATCGCGGACTCCAAGGTGCACGGCGCCGCTCCGGCCGCCTACCGCGCGCTGGACATCATCGCCGCCGCCAAGAACGGCGACCTCCAGCAGGGCTACGACGCCGAGGACAAGGCGCTCGCCGACCTGATCATGGGCGGCGAACTGCGGGCCGGCATCTACGCCTTCAACCTGGTGCAGAAGCGCGGCAAGCGCCCGGCCGGTGCCCCGGACAAGAACCTGGCCCGCCCGGTCACCAAGGTCGGTGTCGTCGGCGCCGGTCTGATGGCCAGCCAGCTCGCGCTGCTGTTCCTGCGCCGCCTGGAGGTGCCGGTCGTGCTGACCGACATCGACCAGGAGCGCGTCGACAAGGGTGTGGGCTACGTCCACGCCGAGATCGACAAGCTGCTCGGCAAGGGCCGCATCAACCAGGACAAGGCCAACCGCCTCAAGGCGCTGGTGACCGGTGTCCTGGACAAGGCCGAGGGCTTCGCGGACGCGGACTTCATCATCGAGGCCGTGTTCGAGGAGATGGGCGTCAAGCAGAAGGTGTTCGCGGAGGTCGAGGCGGTCGCCCCGGCGCACGCGATCCTCGCCACCAACACCTCCTCGCTGTCGGTGTCGGAGATGGCCTCGAAGCTGAAGAACCCCGAGCGGGTCGTCGGCTTCCACTTCTTCAACCCGGTCGCCGTGCTGCCGCTGCTGGAGATCGTCCGCGGCGAGCAGACCGACGAGGCCTCCCTGGCCACGGCGTTCGGTGTCGCCAAGAAGCTGAAGAAGACCGCGGTGCTCGTCAAGGACGCCCCGGCGTTCGTCGTGAACCGCATCCTGACCCGCTTCATGGGCGAGATCCAGAACGTCATCGACGAGGGCACCCCGGTCGAGGTCGCCGAGAAGGCGGTCGAGCCCCTGGGCCTGCCGATGTCGCCGCTGGTCCTCCTGGAGCTGGTCGGCCCGGCGATCGGCCTGCACGTCTCCGAGACGCTCAACAAGGCGTTCCCGGACCGCTTCACGGTCTCCCCGAACCTCAAGGCGGTCGTCGAGGCGGGCAAGCGCGGCTTCTACGTCTACGACAGCGGCAAGCCCGAGCTGGACCCGGAGGTCGCCGCGCTGCTGAAGCAGGGCGACAGCGTCCTGACGGAGGAGCAGGTCCGCGACCGCGTCCTGGACGCGGTGGCGCAGGAGATCGGGCTCATGCTCGACGAGGGCGTCGTCGCCGAGGCGCAGGACATCGACCTGTGCCTCATCACGGGCGCCGGCTGGCCCTTCCACCTGGGCGGCATCACGCCGTACCTGGACCGCGAGGGCGTCTCCGAGCGGGTCAACGGCAAGAGGTTCCTGGCGCAGGGCGTGGCGAGCGTCCCCGCGTAACGCGTAACCCCTGAGGGGGCGGGGCGTCCGGATCGTTACCGTACGCCCCGCCCCCTTCCGCATGCCGCCACGGCTAAGTGACGAGGCATCGGAAGGAACGGGGTGTCAGATCTCCCGCCAGGCCTCCAGGGCGAGCCCCGGCTCGTCCTTGCGGCGGGTGAGCAGCAGCTGCCCGGTCGACGGGGAGAGGGAGGCCGCGACGACCTCGTCGTGCTCGTCGAGCGCCAGCGACACCGTGGCGCCGGCGGGCAGTTGGGGGCCGGACTCGGTCCACCAGGCGCCGGCGGACTCCAGTTCGGTCGGATAGGCGGCGAAGGCGACCCGGCCGCTCGAGGACCGCTGGGCGAGCACGGTGCAGTCGTGCCCCTCGATCTCACAGCGCACGGCGGACACGGGCCCCGGCCCGGCGGAGGCGATGAGCGTGACCGGCTTCTCCCCCGGGCGCCAGGCGCACAGGTCGCCGGAGATGTCCGTGAAGAAGAGGGTGGTGTGCTCGGCGGACGTGGAAAGGGCCCGAAGCGTCCCCGCCCGGACCGCCACCTCCACGCCCTCGGTCCGCACCGGCGTCTTTCCGTGTTCCTCCTGCCGCCAGTGGACGATCCCGCCCGGCACGGCCGCGTACACCTCGACCAGCCCCGACTCCCCCGTCACGGCGGCCAACTCCCCCTCGACGTCGTGCCCCTCGAGGTCCTGCCAGGGCCCCCAGCCGCCCTTCACCTTCTGGTTGCGCAGACTCACCCCGCCGCCACTGTTGCGGACGAAGACGTAGGCGCGCCCCGCGGAGTCCACGGCGACGGCCGGCGGGCCCGTCCGGTCGCCCTTCTTGTCAGGGTGGCCGATCGGGACCCAGTCCAGGGGCGCGAGCCGGGGGCGGAAGTGGGTGGAGTGCACGAGTCCCGACTCGCCCGGCACGGTGGGCCGCCAGGCGGCCAGATGGGCGTAGCCGTCGGCACCCTGGCCGACCGCGGCGCCCGGGTGCAGTTTCTGATCGCCGCCGACGGTCCGCGGGGCGTCCCACGAGCCGGCGGGGGCGCGTTCCGCACGGCACAGGACGGCGTCGCCGGAGGGCAGGTAGACGGTGAGGCGGCCGTCACGGCCGCGGATGAGCCAGTCGCCGTTCACCAGTTCACTTTACGCGGGCGGGTCGGCCGGCCGCCCCGCCCGCCCCCCTGCCTGGCCGGGATCCGCCGTGCGACCCTGACGACATGAACAGCAACGCTCCCCTGCTTGTCGTCGTCGACGCCGCGAATGTCGTCGGGTCGGTGCCGGACGGTTGGTGGCGGGACCGGAAGGGGGCGGCGGAGCGGTTGCGGGACCGGTTGGCCTCGGACGGGGTGCCGGGGGTGGACGGGCCTGTGGAGGTCGTGCTCGTGGTGGAGGGGGCGGCGAAGGGGGTCGAGTCCGTGGCCGGGGTGCGGGTTGAGTCGGCGGCGGGCAGCGGGGACGATCACATCGTGGACGTGGTCGCCGGGGCCGGGGTGCGCCCGGTGCTGGTGGTCACGGCGGACCGGGAGCTGCGGAGGCGGGTCGGGGAGCTGGGGGCGGAGGTGACGGGGCCGCGGTCGGTACGGCCGTAGGGCCGGGCTTTGTTGCGGGCTGCTGCCGGCGGCTGCCCAGGCGCGGGGCGCTGCCCAACCCGGCGCCGCAGGGTGCTGCCCGCGGCTGCCCGGGGTGCGGGACGCTGCCCAACCTCGGCGCTGCGGGGTGCTGCCCGCGGCTGCCCGGGGCGGGGCGTTGCGCAGCCCGGCGGAGCGGGGTGCCGCTGCGCCCACCCGTGCCGCCCCAGCGGCACGACTGCCCGCAGCTAGGCGCGCCCGCACCCGCGTACGCACGGAAGGGGACGTGTCGGGGGGTGTCCGCCCGCAGCGGTTGGCGCGTCAACGCGAGTTAGTCGGTGTCCGACCCCATCGCGCCGTTCCGAGGACGGGCACCCCCCGGCGCGGCCCCGACCCACCACCCGGCCGCAGGCGCAAGCGGCGCACCCCCACCGAACCAGCCACAGGCCGCCGCAGGCACCCCCGCCCAACCGCCGGAGGCTAGAGCGTCTGCTCGGGCCTGGTTTCTTCGCCCTTCGCCAGGCGGCTGTGCGTGCGGCCGTACAGGAAGTACACGACGAACCCGGCGGCCATCCAGATGCCGAACCGCACCCACGTCTCGGCGGGCAGGTTGATCATCAGCCACAGCGAGGCGCACACCGACAGGATCGGGATGACCGGCACCCAGGGGGTACGGAAGGCCCGGTGCAGGTCGGGGCGGGTCCTGCGGAGGACGAGCACACCGATGGCGACCACGACGAAGGCGAACAGCGTGCCGATGTTCACCAGGGCGGCGAGCTCCGTCAGCGGAGTGAAGCCGGCCAGCACCGCGATGACCACACCCAGCAGGATGGTCGGCCGGTGCGGGGTCCTGAACCGCGGGTGGACGTGCGAGAAGAACCGCGGCAGCAGCCCGTCACGGCTCATCGCGAAGAACACCCGGGTCTGCCCGAGCAACAGGATCATGCACACCGTCGTCAGACCGACCGCGGCGCCGAAGCTGATGAACCCCGCGTACCAGGGATGCCCCGTGGCCTTGAACGCGTCGGCGAGCGGCGCGTCGACGGACAGCCGGCTGTAGTGCTGCATGCCGGTGACGACGATCGACACGGCGACGTACAGCGCGGTGCAGATGAGCAGCGAGCCGAGAATGCCGCGCGGCATGTCACGCTGCGGGTTCCGGGTCTCCTCCGCCGCCGTGGCCACGACGTCGAAGCCGATGAACGCGAAGAACACGACCGAGGCGGCGGTGAAGATGCCCATCACACCGAAGTTGGAGGGCGCCCAGCCGAACATGAGCTGGATCAGCGGGGAGTCGAGACTCGCCCCGGCCTCCACGGGCTGCTCCTTCGGGATGAACGGGTCGTAGTTCTCGCCCTTGATGAGGAACGCCCCCGCGATGATCACGACGAGGACGACCGTCACCTTGATGGCGACGACGAGCGACGTGATCCGCGCGGACAGCTTCATGCCGAGGACGAGGATGCCGGTGAGGACGAGGACGAGCGCGGCGGCGAGGATGTCGAAGCCGAAGACGTCGGAGCCCTCTCTGCTGCCCAGGGCCGCGGGCATCTCCCAGCCCGCGTTGTCCATGAGCGACTGGATGTAGCCGGACCAGCCGACGGCCACCACCGCCGTACCGAGCGCGAACTCCAGGACCAGGTCCCAGCCGATGATCCAGGCGGGCAGCTCACCGAGGGAGGCGTACGAGAACGTGTAGGCGGACCCGGCGACCGGGACCGTCGACGCGAATTCGGCGTAGCAGAGCGCGGCCAGCGCGCACGCGACGCCGGCCGCGACAAAGGCCAGAGCCGTCGCGGGCCCGGCGTTGTTCTTCGCGACTGTTCCGGTGAGGACGAAGATGCCGGTGCCGATGATCACGCCGACGCCGAAGACGGTCAGATCCAGCGCGGACAAGGATTTCTTGAGCGCGTGCTCTGGCTCCTCGGTGTCGAGGATGGACTGCTCGACCTTCTTCGTCCGGAAGAGGGTACTGCTCACGGGGTTACCTCCCACGCTCGTCGTCCTCGCCATGATCGAGAGGTGGCACCGTTCGTATGCCCCGGCACGGACGGATTCACGCCAATGGGCCGGTTCCACCACCCTTCACGGTGGCGGAACCGGCCCATTCAGCGGTACCGGGACGTCAGTCAGTCGCGCGCGGGCTCCACGGAGTCGACGGCGTCGGCCGCGGAGCGCTCGTACCGGCCGTCCAGCTTGGCGACCAGCCCGGTCACCTGCCGGGCGATGTCGGGTGCGGTGAGGCCGATCTCGGCCATGACCTCGGCGCGCGAGGCATGGTCGAGGAAGCGCGGCGGGATGCCGAAGTCGCGCAGCGGCACGTCGACGCCCGCGTCACGCAGCGCCTGCGCGATCGCCGAACCGACACCACCGACCCGGCTGTTGTCCTCGACGGTGACGACCACGCGGTGCTGCTCGGCGAGCGGGGCCATGGCCTCGTCGACGGGTTTGACCCAGCGCGGGTCGACGACGGTGGTGGAGATGCCCTGCTTGTCGAGCAGGCCGGCGATCTCCAGGCACATCGGCGCGAGGGCGCCGACGGAGACCAGCAGCACGTCGGGCCGGTCGGTGCCGGGCTCGCGCAGCACGTCCATGCCGCCGACGCGCCCCACGGCGGGAACGGCGGGGCCGACGGCGCCCTTGGAGAAGCGGACCACGGTCGGCGCGTCGTCGACGGCGACGGCCTCCCGCAGTTGCGCGCGGACCTGGTCGGCGTCACGCGGCGCGGCCAGCCGCAGCCCCGGCACGACCTGGAGGATCGACATGTCCCACATGCCGTTGTGGGACGCCCCGTCGGTGCCGGTGACACCGGCCCGGTCCAGGACGAAGGTCACCCCGCACTTGTGCAGGGCCACGTCCATCAGCACCTGGTCGAAGGCGCGGTTGAGGAAGGTGGCGTACACCGCGAACACCGGGTGCACGCCGCCCGTCGCCAGGCCCGCGGCGGACACGGCGCCGTGCTGCTCGGCGATGCCGACGTCGTAGACCCGCTGGGGGAACCGCTTGGCGAACTTCTCCAGGCCCACCGGCTGGAGCATGGCGGCGGTGATGGCGACGATGTCCTCGCGCTCCTCGCCGAGCTTGACCATCTCCTCGCCGAACACGGACGTCCAGTCGGCGCCGGAGGAGGCGATCGGCAGGCCCGTGTCGGGGTGGATCTTGCCGACGGCGTGGAAGCGGTCGGCCTCGTCCTGGAGGGCGGGTTGGTAGCCGCGGCCCTTCTCGGTGAGGCAGTGCACGATGACCGGCCCGCCGAACCGCTTGGCCCGCGCGAGGGCGGACTCCAGGGCCTCCAGGTCGTGTCCGTCGATCGGGCCGACGTACTTCAGGCCAAGGTCCTCGAACATGCCCTGGGGGGCGATGAAGTCCTTGAGGCCCTTCTTGGCGCCGTGCAGCGTGTCGTAGAGCGGGCGGCCGACGACGGGGGTGCGCTCCAGCACCTCCTTGGTGCGGGCCAGGAACCGCTCGTAGCCGTCCGTCGTCCGCAGCGTCGCGAGGTGGTTGGCGAGGCCGCCGATGGTCGGCGCGTAGGACCGCTCGTTGTCGTTGACGACGATGACGAGGGGCCGGTCCTTGGCGTCGGCGATGTTGTTCAGCGCCTCCCAGGCCATGCCGCCGGTCAACGCCCCGTCACCGATCACGGCGACGACGTGGCTGTCGCGCTCGAGGAGCTCGTTGGCCTTGGCGATGCCGTCGGCCCAGCCGAGGACGGTCGAGGCGTGCGAGTTCTCGATGATGTCGTGCTCGGACTCGCCCTGCGAGGGGTAGCCGGACAGGCCGCCCTTCATCTTCAGCTTCGAGAAGTCCTGACGGCCGGTGAGCAGTTTGTGCACGTAGGACTGGTGTCCGGTGTCCCAGAGCACTTTGTCCTTGGGCGATTCGAAGACCCGGTGCAGGGCGATGGTGAGCTCCACCACGCCGAGGTTGGGGCCGAGGTGACCGCCGGTCTTGGAGACCGCTTCGACAAGGAAGCTCCGGATCTCCTCCGCCAGCTGGTTCAGCTCTTCCAGGCTGAGCCGGTCCAGATCGCGCGGTCCCCTGATACGGGTCAGCAGCGGCACCCGTGCCTCCTTGCAGTAGAGCTGTTCGAGCAGTTGCCGGGCTTGTCGAGTCTAATGTTCCGCCCCTGAGGACTGCGCCGAGGCCGTGCGTCATTCGTCACGCATTCGGCTGTACCCAACTTGTGCCACACCTACGACACAACTGTGCCCGGCACCTCACGGTGCCGGGCACAGTCATGTCCCCGAGGGGCGCGGGGAACTGCGCGACGAGCCACAGCGCACCCGCGGCCGGCGACCCGGCGCAGCCCTACGGCGCTACGCGCGCCCCGCGGTCTTCTGCGTCTTGCGCGTCACCGCGTCGATCACGACCGTGGCCAACAGCACACCACCGGTGATCATGTACTGCACCGGAGAGGCGATTCCCTCCAGGGCGAGCCCGTACTGGATCGACACGATCACCAGCACACCGAGCAGCGCGTTCCACGTGCGGCCACGACCGCCGAACAGCGACGTACCGCCGATCACCGCGGCCGCGATCGCGTTCATCAGCAGGTCACCGCCACCGGCGCCCTGGTTCGCCGCGGCGATCTTCGACGCGATGAACAGGCCGCCGACCGCCGCGAACGTGCCGGAGATCGCGAACACCGAGATCCGGACCATCTCCACGTTGATGCCGGCCCGTCGCGACGCCTCGACGCTGCCGCCGAGCGCGAACACCTTCCGCCCGTACGCCGTGCGCCGCAGCACGAAGTCCGTGACCAGCAGCACCACGATGAAGATCACCACGGCCAGGGGCAGGCCCTTGTACTGGTTGAAGACGATGGCGACGGCGAACGAGACGATCGCCAGCAGCACCGTCCGCACGATGGTCTCGCTCAGCGGCCGCGACGGCACGCCGACGGCCTCGCGGCGCCGGTTGCCGAGGAAGGAGCTGAGGAAGAACCCGGCGGTCACCACGGCGGCCAGGCCGTAGGCGGCGGCCACGTCGGAGAAGTAGTAGCTGGTCAGCTGGGCCACGACCCCGTCCGGGTCGAGGTTGATCGTGCCGTTGTCGCCGAGGATCTGGAGCATGAAGCCGTTCCAGAACAGCAGACCGGCCAGGGTCACGGCGAACGCGGGGACGCCGATCTTCGCGAAGAAGAAGCCGTGCAGCACGCCGGCGACCGTGCCGGTGACGATGGCCAGCACGAAGGCGAGCCACTCGTTCATGCCGTTGGTGACGTTCAGCACGGCGAAGCTCGCACCCGCGACACCGCTGACCGAGCCGACCGACAGGTCGATCTCGCCCAGCAGCAGCACGAACACGATGCCGACGGCGATCATGCCCGTGCCGACCATGGCGACGGACATGTCGGACAGGTTGCCCGCGGTGAGGAAGTTGGAGTTCAGGCTCGTGAAGATGATCCAGATGATCGCCAGGCCGATGACGACCGGGATGGAGCCCAGGTCGCCGGACTTCATCTTGCGCTTGAACTCGGTGACGTAGCCGGCGAGCCCCTGCTCGCGCACGAGCAGCCGGGGGTCGACGACCGTGACGGCGGCCTTGGCCGCCTCGGGGTTCTCGACGACGTGGTCGTCCGGAGCCGCGGAGGTCTTGTCGATGCTCACTTGGAACCCTCCCCGTTCGTGCGCGCCGCACGGCGGGTCACGGCGTTGTCGGTGGCGCCGGTGATGGCGGAGATGATCTCTTCCTGCGAGGTCGACTTGACCTCGAAGACGCCGTTGTTGCGCCCGAGGCGCAGCACGGCGACCTTGTCCGCGACGGCCTTCACATCGGCCATGTTGTGGCTGATGAGGATCACGGCGTGACCGCGCTCGCGCAGCCGCTCGACCAGGTCGAGGACCTGCGCGGTCTGCTCGACGCCGAGGGCCGCGGTGGGCTCGTCGAGGATCACCAGCTTGGGCTCGCCGAGCATGGACCGGGCGATCGCCACGGTCTGGCGCTGGCCGCCGGAGAGCGAGGCGATCGGGATGCGGACACTGGGGATGCGGATCGACAGCGTGTCGAGCAGCTCGCGGGAGCGGCGCTCCATCTCCACCTCGTCCAGGACACCGCGCTTGCGGATCTCCCGGCCCAGGTAGAGGTTGCCGACGACGTCGATGTTGTCGCACAGCGCGAGGTCCTGGTAGACGGTCGCGATCCCCAGGTTCTGGGCGTCGTGCGGTTTGTTGATCTGGACGGACCTGCCGTCCCATTCGATGACGCCCTCATCGATGGGGTGCACGCCGGCGATCGTCTTGACCAGCGTGGACTTTCCGGCTCCGTTGTCGCCCACCAGGGCGACCACTTCACCGGCGTGGACCTCAAGCTCTACGTCGGTGAGCGCCTGTACGGCACCGAACCGCTTGGAGACCCCGCGCAACGCCAGCACGGGCGTAGCGGACACGTGAACCATCTCCTTCGCCGCCTGACCCGGCGGGAGGTTGTGCAGAAGTGTGGGAGGAGTGATCACTCCGGCGCCCCGCATAGCTTGCGGGGCTGGTGTGGCGGGGCGCCGGAGGAACTCAGGAGCAGCGGGTCCCGTACGGGGGTGACGGGAGCCCGGTTCGGACTCCCGTGCCCCTCAGGGGACTTCGTGGCTGCTTACTTGAGACCGATCTTGTCGCAGGCGGCCTTGTACTTGCCGGAGCAGATCTCGCTCACGGTGTAGATGCCGTCCTTGATCACGGTGTCGTTGATGTTGTCCTTGGTCAGCGAGACGACCGGGACCAGGACGGACGGGATGGCCTTGGTGGTCGGGCTGTCGACCTTGTCCTTGGCGATCGAGTCGAGCGACTTGCCCTGGGCGAGGGCGACGGCCATCTCGGCCGCGACGTCCGCCTCCTGCGGGTAGGGCTTGTAGACGCTCATGTACTGCTCACCGGTGACGATGCGCTGCACGCCCGCGAGTTCGGCGTCCTGGCCGGTGACCGGGATGTCGGCGATGCCGGCGGCCTTCAGGGCCGTGATGATGCCGCCCGCCATGCCGTCGTTGGCGGAGTAGACGCCGACGATCTTGTCCTTGCCGAGGGCGGAGATGGCGCCCTCCATGTTGGCGTTGGCGTTCTCCGGCTTCCACTCCTTGGTGTCGTACTCGCGGCCGATCTTCACCTTGCCGTCGAGGACGGAGTGCGCGCCCTTCTTGAACTGGGCGGCGTTCGGGTCGGTGGACGACCCGTTCATCATGACGATCTGGCCGTCCTTGGCCTTGTCGCCCAGGGCCTTCAGCAGGGCCTCGCCCTGGGTCTTGCCGACGGTCTCGTTGTCGAACGAGGTGTAGGCGTCGATCGGCCCCTCGGCCAGGCGGTCGTAGGCGACGACCGGGATGCCCTGGTCCTTGGCCTTCTTCACCGAGCCGGCGATGGCCTTGGAGTCCACCGCGTCCACGATCAGCACATCGACCTTGTTCGACACCATGGTGTCGACCTGCTGGTTCTGCTTGGCGGCGTCCTGGTTGGCGTTGGCGTAGACGACCTCGCCCTTGCCGTTGGTGAGTTCCTTGACCTTCTTCTGGATGAGCGGCCGGTCGAACTTCTCGTAACGGGCGGTCGCGTTCTCCGGAAGGAGCAGGCCGACCTTGATGTCGTCGCCCTTCTTGGCGGACCCCGTGGAGTCGGCGTTGTCGCCCGACTCCTTGGCGCTGCCACAGGCAGCAAGCGAAACGGCCATCGCACCGGCGGCAATCGCAACAGCGGCGCGACGCATACGCGTGTTCACTTCAGAAACCTCCCTGACGAGGCCGCGACATTGCGGCCGAGGTGGCTGGAAGTCAACTCGGCCACACGTGCGACGTCAAGAAGTAAATCCTTAACGAGATGGCAACGGTGCCATCCGTTCTCTAAGTGAAGGCAGGGGTCGCCGCCTGCAGTGCCCCGACGGCGGTCCCGTCCAAAAGGGTTGAATCACCCATCTCGCTGAGGGCCAGCGCGAGCGCTCCGAGCACCTCCGCACGGCCGCCGAGCGCCCCGGGGAGAACGGACAGCTGGCGTGCCGCGCTCGGAATGGCGTAGCGGCCGACGGACTCCCGGATCGGCCCGAGCACCAGCTCACCGGCCTCGGCGAGATCACCGCCGAGGACCACGCGGCTCGGGTTCAGCAGGTTGCAGAGATTGGCGACTCCACTGCCGATGTGGCGGCCGACGTCGGCGATCACCCGACGGCAGCCCGGGTCTCCGTCCCGCGCGAGCCGTACGACGCCTTCCATCGTCAGGTCGGTGCCGTGGCTGGACTGGAGGAGCGGGAGCACGTAGCGCGCGGCCGCGAAGGTCTCCAGGCAGCCGCGGTTTCCGCAGCGGCAGACGGGGCCGGATTCGTCGAGTGTAATATGTCCGATTTCTCCTGCGGTACCGCCCGGACCGCGGTAGATCTTGCCGTTGATCACCAGGCCGGCGCCGACACCGCTGGCGACCTTGATGTACGCCAGGTCGCGTACGCCGCGGCCGCTGCCCCAGACCATCTCGCCGAGGGCGCCGAGGTTGGCGTCGTTGTCCACGTGCACGGGGACGCCGAGGCGGCCGTGGAGCTCCTCGGCGGGCTTGGTCCCCGTCCAGCCGGGGAGGATCGCGGTCGAGCCGAGGGTGCCGGACTCGACGTCGATGGGGCCGGGCACGCCGAGGCCGACGCCGGCGATCTTGGTGCGGTCGACGGCGGTGGCCTCGATCAGCCGGCTGACCAGCTGTTCCGCCCGGTCGAAGCCCTGGGTCGACGAGGCGTCGACGTCGAGGGGCTCGGACTCCTCGGCGAGCACCTGGTGGGCGAGGTTGCCGATGGCGACGCGCAGGTGGGTGTGGCCGAAGTCGACCCCTATGACGATGCCGGCGTCCCCGCTGAGGGACACGCTGCGGGCCCTGCGGCCGCCCGCCGAGGTGGGTGTGACCTCGACCGTGCCGCCTTCCTTCAACTCCCGGACGATGTTGGACACCGTCGCGGCGGACAGGCCCGTCGTCCGGGCGATCTCGGCCTGGGTGAGGGAGCCCGCCAGGCGCACGGCTCGTACGACCCGCTCCAGGTTGGCTCGGTGCAGCGACGACTGCGACCCCGGAGTCTCCACGACGACCTCCTGCGCGCGGGGCCGCATCGATGAGGCCCCGTCCATGTCCAACTAGTGAACTCTAAGCTGAGCCGTTCGGGTTGCCTCCCGTCAAGAGGTTGAGCCGATTCCTCGGTGTGTGCGGGTGGTCGCGGAGGGCTACGAGTGCCTCCGGCGGTTGGGCGGGGGTGCCTGCGGCGGCCTGTGGCTGGTTCGGTGGGGGTTCGCGTAGCGCCTACCGGGGTGCGGTGGGTCGGGGCCGCGCCGGGGGGTGTCCGTCCTCGGAACGGCGCGATGGGGTTGCGTACCGACTAACCGTCCGTTGACGCGCCAACCGCTGCG
>NZ_JBVHEP010000028.1:0-127224 GCF_055562795.1 Streptomyces sp. NPDC016851 | reverse complement strand
GGCGGGGGGGGGGGGGGGGGGGGGGCGGGCGGGCGCCCCCCCCCCCCCCCGCCCCCCCCCCCCCCCCCCCCCCCCCCCCCCCCCCCCCCCCCCAACCCCCCCGCTAAACCCCCACCGCCGCGAACGCCCCCCGAGCCATCCGATGCAGCAGCTCCGCCGTGGCCCCCCGCCCGGGCAAAGACCCGGCCCGACCCAGATGCGGCGTCGAGTTCAGCAGCCCGAACACCGAGTGCACAGCCGACCGCGCCGCGGGCTCCCCCAGCCCGGGGTACACCTCCCGCACCACCCCCACCCACAGCTCCACGTACTGCCGCTGCAGCTGCCGCACCATCTTCCGGTCGCTGTCCCGGAGGCGATCCAGCTCCCGATCGTGCAGGGTGATCAGAGGCCGGTCGTCGAGCGCGAAGTCGATGTGCCCCTCGATCAGCGAGTCGAGGACCGCCTCAGCCCCCGCACCCCCGTCCGCCTCGGCCACCCGCCGCTTCGCCCCGGTCAGCAGCTGCCCGCTGATCCCCACCAGCAGCTCCGCGAGCATCGCGTCCTTGCCCGCGAAGTGCCGGTACAGCCCGGGCCCGCTGATCCCGACAGCGGCACCTATCTCGTCGACTCCGACCCCGTGGAAGCCCCGCTCGGCGAACAGCCGGGCAGCCTCCTTGAGGATCTGCTCGCGTCGGGTGGGGGCATCGGTTCTGGTGGCCATGAAAACAATTCTAGACAGGGAGGTTAGCGGTCGTTAACCTGAAGGAAATGCGTTAACGCTCATTAACAAGGTGAGGGGACCGCAGGATGCACGAGGCACCGGAGCTCACGAGCGCGGCAGACCCCGCGTCGGAGGCCTTTCGGGCCAACGAGGAGGCGCACCGCACCCTCGTGGAGGAGCTGCGCACCAAGCTGGCCGCGGCCGCTCAGGGCGGCGGCGAGAAGGCCCGCACCCGCCACACCGCGCGCGGCAAGCTGCTCCCCCGCGACCGCGTCGACACCCTCCTCGACCCGGGCTCGCCCTTCCTGGAGCTGGCCCCGCTCGCGGCCGACGGGATGTACGAGGGCCAGGCCCCGGCCGCCGGTGTCATCGCCGGCATCGGCCGGGTCAGCGGCCGCGAAACCGTGATCGTCGCCAACGACGCCACGGTCAAGGGCGGCACCTATTACCCGATGACGGTCAAGAAGCACCTCCGCGCCCAGGAGGTCGCCCTCGACAACCGCCTGCCCTGCGTCTACCTGGTGGACTCCGGCGGCGCCTTCCTCCCCATGCAGGACGAGGTCTTCCCCGACCGGGACCACTTCGGCCGGATCTTCTACAACCAGGCCCGCATGTCCGGCGCCGGCATCCCCCAGATCGCCGCCGTCCTCGGCTCCTGCACGGCCGGCGGGGCGTACGTCCCGGCGATGAGCGACGAGGCGGTGATCGTCCGCGACCAGGGCACGATCTTCCTGGGCGGCCCGCCCCTGGTGAAGGCGGCCACGGGCGAGGTCGTCACGGCGGAGGAGCTCGGCGGCGGCGAGGTCCACTCCCGCGTCTCGGGCGTCACGGACCACCTCGCGGAGAACGACGCGCACGCGCTCCGCATCGTCCGCACGATCGTCTCCACCCTCCCCACCCGAGGACCGCTCCCCTGGGAGGTCACGGAGGCGACAGAACCCAAGGTCGACCCGCACGGCCTCTACGGCGCGGTCCCGGTCGACTCCCGCACCCCGTACGACGTGCGCGAGATCATCGCCCGGGTCGTCGACGGCTCCCGTTTCGCCGAGTTCAAGTCCGAGTTCGGCCAGACCCTGGTCACGGGCTTCGCCCGGATCCACGGCCATCCGGTGGGCATCATCGCCAACAACGGCATCCTGTTCTCCGAGTCCGCCCAGAAGGGCGCGCACTTCATCGAGCTGTGCGACCAGCGCGGCATCCCCCTGGTGTTCCTGCAGAACATCTCCGGGTTCATGGTCGGCAAGGACTACGAGGCGGGCGGCATCGCCAAGCACGGCGCCAAGATGGTCACGGCCGTCGCCTGCACCCGCGTACCGAAACTCACGGTCGTGGTCGGCGGCTCGTACGGCGCGGGCAACTACTCGATGTGCGGCCGGGCCTACTCCCCCCGCTTCCTGTGGATGTGGCCGAACGCCAAGATCTCGGTCATGGGCGGCGAGCAGGCCGCGTCGGTCCTCGCGACCGTCAAGCGGGACCAGCTGGAGGCACGCGGCGAGTCCTGGCCGGCGGAGGACGAGGACGCCTTCAAGGCCCCGATCCGCGACCAGTACGAGCGCCAGGGCAACGCCTACTACGCGACGGCCCGCCTCTGGGACGACGGTGTGATCGACCCGCTGGACACCCGCCAGGTCCTGGGCCTGGCCCTGACCGCGTGCGCCAACGCGCCCCTGGGTGACCCCCAGTTCGGCGTCTTCCGGATGTGAGGGGACGGACGACGATGTTCGAGACAGTGCTGGTGGCCAACCGGGGCGAGATCGCCGTACGGGTCATCCGTACGCTGCGGTCGATGGGCGTGCGCTCGGTGGCCGTCTTCTCCGACGCGGACGCCGACGCCCGGCATGTCCGCGAGGCGGACACGGCGGTCCGGATCGGCCCGGCCCCGGCGTCCGAGAGCTACTTGTCGGTGGAGCGCCTGCTCCAGGCCGCCGCCCGCACCGGCGCCCAGGCCGTCCACCCCGGCTACGGCTTCCTCGCCGAGAACGCCGCCTTCGCGCGCGCCTGCGCCGAGGCCGGCCTGGTCTTCATCGGCCCTCCGGCGGACGCGATCTCCCTCATGGGCGACAAGATCCGCGCCAAGGAGACGGTCCACGCGGCCGGAGTGCCCGTGGTCCCCGGCGGCCGTGACCCGGACCTGGCCGAGGCGGCCCGTGAGCTGGGCGCGCCCGTGCTGCTGAAGCCGAGCGCGGGCGGCGGCGGCAAGGGCATGCGCCTGGTGCGGGACCTGACCCGGCTGGAGGAGGAGATCGACGCGGCCCGCCGCGAGGCCCGCGCCTCCTTCGGCGACGACACGCTCCTGGTGGAGCGCTGGATCGACCGCCCCCGCCACATCGAGATCCAGGTCCTGGCCGACGGCCATGGGAACGTGGTCCACCTCGGGGAGCGCGAGTGCTCCCTCCAGCGCCGCCACCAGAAGATCATCGAGGAGGCGCCGAGCGTCCTCCTCGACGAGGAGACGCGCGCCGCGATGGGCCAGGCGGCGGTCCAGGCGGCCCGCTCCTGCGGCTACCGGGGCGCGGGCACGGTGGAGTTCATCGTCCCCGGCGTCGACCCGTCGTCGTACTACTTCATGGAGATGAACACCCGCCTCCAGGTGGAGCACCCGGTCACGGAGCTGATCACGGGCCTGGACCTGGTCGAGTGGCAGCTGCGCGTGGCGGCCGGCGAGCCTCTCGGCTTCACCCAGGCGGACGTACGGCTGACCGGGCACGCCGTGGAGGCCCGTATCTGCGCCGAGGACCCGGCGCGCGGCTTCCTCCCCTCCGGCGGCACGGTCCTGAAGCTCCGCGAACCGCAGGGCGACGGCATCCGCACCGACTCGGGCCTCACGGAGGGCTCGGAGGTCGGCAGCCTCTACGACCCGATGCTCTCGAAGGTCATCGCGTACGGCCCCGACCGCGCGACCGCACTGCGCAAGCTCCGTTCGGCCCTGGCGGAGACGGTCACGCTCGGGGTGCAGACCAACGCCGGCTTCCTGCGCCGGCTGCTCGCCCACCCGGCGGTCGTCTCCGGCGACCTGGACACCGGCCTGGTCGAGCGCGAGGTGGATGACCTGGTCTCCACGGACGTACCCGAGGAGGTGTACGAGGCGGCGGCCGCCGTACGCCTGGAGGCGCTCCGGCCCGAGCCGGGCGGCTGGACGGACCCCTTCTCGGTCCCCAGCGGCTGGCGGCTCGGCGGGGAGCACAAACCGCCCGCCTTCCACCTCAGGATCCAGGACGCCCTGGAGTACACCCCGCGCGGCACCGCCACGGTCACCGACGACCGGGTCTCCGTCACGCTGGACGGCGTCCGCCACACCTTCCACCGCGCCGCCGACTGGCTCGGCCGCGACGGCGACGCCTGGCACGTACGCGACCACGACCCGGTGGCCGCGTCCCTCAGCCGCGCGGCCCACGCGGGCGCCGACTCGCTGACCGCGCCCATGCCGGGCACGGTGACGGTGGTGAAGGTCGCCGTCGGCGACGAGGTGACGGCGGGCCAGAGTCTGCTGGTGGTGGAGGCGATGAAGATGGAGCACGTCATCTCCGCCCCGCACGCCGGCAAGGTCACCGAACTGGACGTGACCCCGGGCTCGACGGTCGCCATGGACCAGGTGCTGGCGGTCATCGCACCGCACGAGGGGGCACAGGAGGAGGCGGAGAAATGACAGTCGACGGTCTCCCGATGGTGGTCCCGACCACGGACCTGCCCACCCACGTCCGCATCCACGAGGTGGGCGCGCGCGACGGCCTGCAGAACGAGAAGGCGACGGTCCCCACCGAAGTCAAGGCGGAGTTCATCCGCCGCCTGGCCGAAGCGGGCCTGACGACGATCGAGGCGACGAGCTTCGTCCACCCCAAGTGGGTCCCCCAACTGGCGGACGCGGAGCAGCTGTTCCCCCTCGTCAGTGACCTCCCGGCGGCCCTCCCGGTCCTCGTCCCGAACGAACGCGGCCTGGACCGCGCCCTGGCCCTGGGCGCCCGGCGGGTGGCGGTCTTCGCCAGCGCCACGGAGTCCTTCGCCAAGGCCAACCTCAACCGCACGGTGGACGAGGCGCTGGCGATGTTCGACCCGGTGGTGGCCCGGGCGAAGGCCGGCGACGTCCATGTCCGCGGCTACCTCTCCATGTGCTTCGGCGACCCCTGGGAAGGCGCGGTCCCGATCCCCCAGGTGGTCCGGGTCTGCAAGGCCCTCCTGGACATGGGCTGCGACGAACTGAGCCTGGGCGACACGATCGGCGTGGCGACCCCGGGCCACGTGGTCGCACTCCTCGCGGCCCTGGACGAGGCGGGCGTCCCACCGTCCGCCCTCGGCGTCCACTTCCACGACACCTATGGCCAGGCCCTCGCCAACACGCTCGCCGCCCTCCAGCAGGGGGTCACGACGGTCGACGCCTCCGCGGGCGGCCTGGGCGGCTGCCCGTACGCCAAGTCGGCGACCGGCAACCTGGCCACCGAAGACCTCGTGTGGATGCTGCGGGGCCTCGGCATCGAAACCGGAATCGACCTCGGCCGCCTCGTCGCCACCAGCGCGTGGATGGCCACCCACCTGGGCCGACCCAGCCCGTCCCGCACCGTCCGAGCCCTGTCCCACGAGGACACCGAGGAGCAGTGATCACCATGGACTACCGACTCTCCCCCGAGTTGGAGGAACTCCGCCGCACGGTCGAGGAGTTCGCGCACGAGGTCGTGGCGCCCAAGATCGGCGACCTCTACGAGCGGCACGAGTTCCCGTACGAGATCGTCCGGGAGATGGGCCGCATGGGCCTGTTCGGGCTGCCGTTCCCCGAGGAGTACGGCGGCATGGGCGGCGACTACCTGGCCCTGGGCGTGGCCCTGGAGGAACTGGCCCGGGTCGACTCCTCGGTCGCCATCACCCTGGAAGCCGGCGTCTCGCTCGGCGCGATGCCGGTGTTCCGCTACGGCACGGAGGCCCAGAAGCGGGAGTGGCTCCCCCGTCTCTGCTCCGGCGAACTCCTGGGCGCGTTCGGCCTGACGGAGCCGGACGGCGGCAGCGACGCGGGCGCGACCCGCACGACGGCCCGCCTGGACGAGTCGACGAACGAGTGGGTGATCAACGGCACGAAGTGCTTCATCACCAACTCGGGCACGGACATCACGGGCCTGGTGACGGTCACGGCGGTCACCGGCCGCACGCCGGACGGCAAGCCGCTGATCTCCTCGATCATCGTCCCCTCCGGCACCCCGGGCTTCACGATCGCGGCCCCGTACTCGAAGGTCGGCTGGAACGCCTCGGACACCCGCGAGTTGTCCTTCTCGGACGTCCGGGTCCCGGCGGCGAACCTGCTGGGCGAGGAGGGCCGCGGCTACGCCCAGTTCCTCCGCATCCTCGACGAGGGCCGCATCGCCATCGCGGCCCTGGCGACGGGCCTGGCACAGGGCTGCGTCGACGAATCCGTCAAGTACGCCAAGGAACGCCACGCCTTCGGCAAGCCGATCGCCGCGAACCAGGCCATCCAGTTCAAGATCGCCGACATGGAGATGAAGGCCCACACGGCCCGCCTCGCCTGGCGCGACGCTGCGGCCCGCCTGGTGTCCGGCGCCCCCTTCAAGAAGGAGGCGGCCCTGGCCAAGCTCCACTCCTCCACCATCGCCGTGGACAACGCCCGCGAAGCCACGCAGATCCACGGCGGCTACGGCTTCATGAACGAGTACCCGGTCGCCCGCATGTGGCGCGACTCCAAGATCCTGGAAATCGGCGAGGGCACGAGCGAGGTCCAGCGGATGCTGATCGCCCGGGAGTTGGGGCTGACCAGCTGAGCCCCCGGCCCGGCGGCCTGCGCCGACCACGGCGTGAGCCGCCGGCCTCCCCCGGAGGAACGTCACCCAGTGGGCACATATAATCCATGGCATCTTCACAGATCACATGGCGCTGTTCCCCGTGCCGCGAGAGAGCACCGGCGCTGACCACGCCGGAGAACGGGGAGTGCCTCGTTTCTCCGGGGGAGCATCACAATGGCCGGCCCTGCCGTTTCGGTGGTTATCGCTGCGTACAATGCGATGCCTTATCTGACGCGCTGCATCACCTCCGTCGCCGAACAGAGCATCGGCCGGGACGCGGTGGAGGTCATCGCGGTCGACGACGGTTCGACCGACGGCACGGGTGAGGAACTCGACCGGCTGGCCGAGGAATACCCGAAGCTGTTGCGCGTCTTTCACCAGGAGAATTCCGGCGGGCCGTCGGCACCGCGCAACAAAGGCCTCGACCATGCCCGGGGGACATTCGTCTTCTTCCTGGACGCCGACGACTACCTGGGCCCCGAGGCCTTGGAACGCATGGTGGCCATGGCCGAGGAGAACCGCACCGACATCGTGCTCGGCAAGATGGTGGGGGTCGGCGGACGCGGGGCGCCCACCTCGATGTTCCGGCGCAACCAGCCGCGGACGGACGTCTTCTCGTCCCGCGCGTACTGGACCCTCAATCCCATGAAGCTGTTCCGCCGCGAGTTACTGGAGCGGCTGGAGCTGCGGTTCCCGAGGGACCTGAAGATCGGCGAGGACCAGCTCTTCGTCGGCCCCGCCTATCTGCACGCGGACGGAATCTCCGTACTCGCCGACTACGACTGCCTGTTCTGGGTCGAGCGCGAGGACAGCGGCAACATCACCCTGCGAACCGGTGGCTGCGAACCCCGCCTGCGTTTCCTGCCCCGCGTGGTCGACATGCTCCTCGAGCAGGTGCCGCCCGGCCCCGGCCGTGACCACCTGGCGCACCGGCACCTGACCGTCGAAGTGCAGCAGCTCCTCGACCACTTGGTGCACGAGCCCCGCCCCGAGCAGGAGAAGGGCCTGGCCCGGCTCGCGGAAATCATCGCCCCGCTGTGCCACGAGGGGCTGAACGACCGGCTGTCGGCGATGGCCCGCCTGCGTCTGCACCTCGTACGCCACACCATGCTGGACGAGCTGCTCGAACTGGTCCGGTTCGAGGCCGAGCTGGCCAGGAGCGGTGCAGCAACGCCCGTCCTCGTCGACGACGGCCGCGCCTACGCGCGTTACCCCTACCTCCGCGACCCGTCCCGCGGCATCCCCGACGCCTGCTACGACGTGACCCGCCAGCTCGGGGTGCGCCACCACGTCACCCACGCCGAGCTGCGCGGCACCACGCTGCACCTGGCCGGACACGGCTATCTGCACCGGGTCGCCACAGAAGACGTGAACACCGAGCTCGTCCTGCGCGAGCGGGCCAGTGGCACGGAGTACCGGCTTCCGGTCAGGCACACCGCGACTCCGGGGCTCGGCAAGGAGGAGGACGAGGGGCGGTATCTCTACGAACAGGCCGGTTTCGAGGCGTCCGTCGACATCACCACCGCGGGTGACGGCGGCCCCCTCCCCGACGGGCTCTGGGACATCTCCCTGGCGATCGGCGCTCAGGGCATCTCCAGCGAGGTCCGGATCGGCAGCAAGCGGGACGGCGAGGTCGCGGGCGCGCCGGCGACGCACATCGTGGACAGCGGCGGCGAGGCCCGTGCCGTGACGCTCTACACCACCAAACCCCACGGCAACTTCACGCTCGACATCGGTGAACGCAAGCACACGGTGCTGCCGCGACTGAGCCTGCGCAGCGTGCGGTGGGCCCCGGGCTCGTCGACGGAACTGGAGTTGGCCGGCCGGTGCACGCTGGCCGCCTTCCCGGACGGCGCGCTCGCCGTCCACCTGCGGGACGGCCGGGGCGGAACCGCCGTCTTCCCCGCCCGCACAGTCTCACAGCCCGGCGGCGACTTCGTCGTACGGGTACCGGTCACCGAGCTGCCGGCCGGGCGGTGGACGGGACAACTGCGGCTGAGCACCTGGTCGTTGGACCTGCCGCCGATTCCCGGGAACCTCGCGCCCGCCAAGTGGCGTTGCCGCGGCCTCCCCTGGTTCGCGAAGCCCGCGCCGGGGCGCGGACAGGAGTTCGCCCTCCAGGTCGCCCGTATCGACCTGGTCCGGGCCGTGACGCGCCGTCTCAAGCCGTAGGTGGAGCCCCTGCCGGAGCTTCTGCACGTCCCTTCGTGATCCGGATCACTGACCCCGAGGGCATCCCCGTCCCCTTCCCGGGCACAGGTACCAGGGCCCCCCTGGACACGGCGTGAGGTTAGGCTAACCTAATCTCGAATCCAGCCAACTGGCTGACAGCCGTGCCCGCAGTGGCTCCGAACGTACGAAAGCAGACCCAGCGATGTCGAACGCCAGAACCGCCCGTTTCTCCCGCCGCGGCATCCTCGCCGCCGGTGGCGCTCTCGGACTCGGTGCCCTCGTGACCGCGTGTGGCAGCGAGGACTCGACGGACGGCGGCTCGGACTCGAAGGCGTCCGCCAAGTCCGGCCCGTGGTCCTTCAAGGACGACCGCGGCAAGAACGTGCAGCTCGACAAGGTCCCCGCGAACATCGTCGCCTTCACCGGCGTCGCCGCCGCCCTCTACGACTACGGCGTCTCCGTCAAGGGCGTCTTCGGTCCCACCAAGACGCAGGACGGCAAGCCCGACGTCCAGGCCGGCGACATGGACATCAGCAAGGTGACCGTCCTCGGCAACTCCTGGGACCAGTTCAACGTCGAGAAGTACGCCGCCCTCGCCCCCGACGTGCTGATCAGCACCATGTTCGACTCCGTCGGCACCCTCTGGTACGTCCCCGAGGCCTCCAAGGACAAGATCGCCAAGCTCGCCCCGAGCGTCGGCATCTCCGTCTACGACCGTCAGCTCACCGCTCCGCTCCAGCGCATGTGGGAGCTGGCCGAGTCCCTCGGCGGCGACATGAAGGCCGCGAAGGTCACCGACGCCAAGAAGCGGTTCGAGGAGGCTTCCGAGCGGCTGCGCAAGGCCGCCAAGGCGCATCCCGACATCAAGGTGATGGCCGGTTCCGCGAGCCAGGAGCTCTTCTACGTCTCCGGCACCAACCTCTCCGCCGACCTGGAGTACTTCAAGGCCCTCGGCGTGAACTTCATCGAGCCGCCGGAGAAGGCCAAGGCGAAGGGCGGCGGCTGGTTCGAGAGCCTGAGCTGGGAGAACGTCGACAAGTACGCGGCCGACGTCATCATGATGGACGACCGGTCCTCGGCGATCCAGCCGGCGAACATCACCGAGGCGACGTGGAAGAAGCTGCCGGCGGTGAAGGCCGGGCAGGTCATCTCGCGGTCGGCCGAGCCGATTCTGTCGTACGACAAGTGCGTGCCGTTGGTGGAGAACCTGGCGAAGGCCATCGAGACGGCCAAGAAGGTCGCCTAAGCAGGCTGCCGGATCGACTGAGTGGCGCGTGCGGGTCCGTTGTGGCTTGTCGCGCAGTTCCCCGCGCCCCTAGGTAAGTCACCCCAGCCCCGTGACAATGACTCAGGAGCCCCCATGACCACCGCCGTGGCCGCCCCGTTCCGTTTCTTCTCACTCCAGGTCGTGCGGACGAGGCGGCTCGGTCCGTCCCTGGTCCGTGTCACCTTCGGCGGGCCCGATCTGCACGCGTTTCATTCCGACGGGCGTGACCAGTCGCTGTCGCTGTTCCTGCCCCACCCCGGGCAGCCCGAGCCGGTCGTCCCGCTCGAGCTCGGGGACGGATGGTGGCAGGGCTGGCGTGAACTGCCGGACGACGTACGGGCCGTGATGCGGTCGTACACCCTGCGAGAGCTGCGCCGCGACCCGGACGAGATCGACATCGACTTCGCCCTGCACGGCGTCGAGCCGGGCGCCTCGGTCCAGGCCGGCCCCGCCTCCCGCTGGGCCGCCGGTGCCGCCGCCGGAGACCGGGTGCTGCTGCTCGGGCCGGCCGTCGCCGAAAACCGGGCGATCCGCTTCCGGCCGCCCGAGGACACCGACCTCGTGGTCGTCTGGGGCGACGAGACCGCCGTACCGGCCGCCTCGGCCATCGTCGAGTCGCTGCCGGCCGGCACCCGCGCCCGGGTCTGGCTGGAGGTGCCGCACGCCGCGGACATCCAGGACCTGGTGACCGAGGCGGACGCCGAGATCACCTGGCTCGTGAAGGAGGAGAAGGGCCACGAGAGCCCCTCCACGGCCCTCGACGCCCTCCGCGAGGCCCAACTGCCGCGCGCCGAGCGGCCGTACGTCTGGATCGCCGGCGAGTCCGGCTGCGTCAAGGAGCTGCGCCGGCACTTCGTGCGCGAGCGCGGGATCGACCGCCGCCGGGTCACGTTCGTCGGCTACTGGCGTCGCGGCGTGAGCGAGGAGCAGCTGCGGGCAGAGGGATAGCCCTCGCCCCTCACCCATCTATGTGACCCAAGTGACCACAGTCACGGCAGGGCCCGGTTCCGCGGTGAACAACTTAGGTTAGGCTTACCTAAGTTGAACCGCGGTTCAGCCCGCCCCTGTCCCGCACCGGACTGTCCCCACCGGAGGACCCCCACATGCGCTCGCACCTGCTCAACGACACCACGGCGGAGCAGTACCGCCGCTCCGTGACCGCCGGAGTCGAGCGGGTGGCCGCCAAAATCGCCACCACCGAACGGCCGTTCACCGGCGTCACCGTCGACGCCCTGGCTCCCGCCATCGACGCGATCGACCTCGACAAGCCGCTGCACGACACCGCCGCGGTGCTCGACGAACTGGAGGACGTCTACCTCCGGGACGCGGTCTACTTCCACCACCCCCGCTACCTCGCCCACCTCAACTGCCCGGTCGTCATCCCGGCCGTGCTCGGCGAGGCCGTACTGTCCGCCGTGAACTCCTCCCTGGACACCTGGGACCAGTCGGCCGGCGGCACGCTCATCGAGCGCAAACTGATCGACTGGACGACCGAGCGCATCGGCCTCGGCCCCGCCGCCGACGGCGTGTTCACCTCCGGCGGCACGCAGTCCAACCTCCAGGCGCTGCTGCTCGCCCGCGAGGAGGCCAAGACCGACACGCTGGCCAAACTGCGCATCTTCGCCTCCGAGGTCAGCCACTTCAGCGTGAAGAAGTCCGCGAAACTGCTGGGCCTGGGCCAGGACTCCGTGGTCTCCATACCCGTCGACCACGACAAGCGCATGCAGACCGTCGCCCTCGCCCGCGAGCTGGAGCGCTGCAAGCAGGACGGCCTCGTGCCCATGGCCGTGGTCGCCACCGCCGGCACCACCGACTTCGGCTCGATCGACCCGCTGCCCGAGATCGCCGAGCTGTGCAAGCAGTTCGGCACCTGGATGCACGTCGACGCCGCCTACGGCTGCGGCCTGCTCGCCTCCCTGAAGCACCGGGACCGGCTGAACGGCATCGAGCGCGCCGACTCCGTCACCGTGGACTACCACAAGTCCTTCTTCCAGCCCGTGAGTTCGTCCGCCCTGCTGGTCCGCGACGCCGCCACGCTCCAGCACGCCACCTACCACGCCGAGTACCTGAACCCGCGCCGCATGGTGGAGGAACGTATCCCCAACCAGGTGGACAAGTCCCTCCAGACCACCCGCCGCTTCGACGCCCTCAAGCTGTGGATGACGCTGAGGACCATGGGCGCCGACGGCATCGGGCAGCTCTTCGACGAGGTGTGCGAGCTGGCCCGGGAGGGCTGGAAGCTGCTCGCCGCCGACCCGCGCTTCGACGTCGTCGTGGAGCCGAGCCTGTCCACCCTGGTCTTCCGCTACATCCCGGCGGCCGTCACCGACCCCGCCGAGATCGACCGCGCCAACCTCTACGCCCGCAAGGCCCTGTTCGCCTCCGGCGACGCCATCGTCGCGGGCACCAAGGTCGGCGCCCGCCACTACCTGAAGTTCACCCTGCTCAACCCCGAGACGCAGGCGTCCGACATCGCCGCCGTCCTCGATCTGATCGCCGGCCATGCCGAGCAGTACCTGGGAGAGTCCCTTGACCGCGCGTCCTGAAAACCCGAACAGAATCCATGACTTCGTGGGCATCGGGCTCGGCCCCTTCAACCTCGGCCTGGCCTGCCTCACCGAGCCGATCGACGAACTCGACGGCGTCTTCCTGGAGTCGAAGCCCGACTTCGAGTGGCACGCGGGGATGTTCCTCGACGGCGCCCACCTCCAGACGCCGTTCATGTCGGACCTGGTCACCCTCGCCGACCCGACGTCCCCGTACTCCTTCCTGAACTACCTGAAGGAGAAGGGCCGGCTGTACTCGTTCTACATCCGCGAGAACTTCTACCCGCTGCGCGTCGAGTACGACGACTACTGCCGCTGGGCCGCGAACCAGCTGCGCAGCATCCGCTTCAACACGACGGTGACGGAGGTCCGGTACGAGGACGACGTCTACCTCGTGCACACGGAGGCCGGAGATGTCTTCCGCGCCCGGCACCTCGTCCTCGGCACGGGCACCCCGCCCCACATCCCCGAGGCCTGCGCGAACCTGGGCGGCGACTCCATCCACAACTCCCGCTACCTGAGTCACAAGGCGGAGCTCCAGAAGAAGGACTCGATCACGCTCGTCGGCTCGGGCCAGTCGGCCGCCGAGATCTACTACGACCTGCTCAGCGAGATCGACGTCCACGGCTACCGGCTCAACTGGGTCACCCGCTCCCCGCGCTTCTTCCCGCTGGAGTACACCAAGCTCACGCTGGAGATGACGTCGCCGGAGTACGTCGACTACTTCCGCGAGCTGCCCGAGGCCACCCGCTACCGCCTCACGGCCGAGCAGAAGGGCCTGTTCAAGGGCATCGACGGCGACCTGATCAACGAGATCTTCGACCTGCTCTACCAGAAGAACCTCGGCGGTCCCGTCCCCACGCGCCTGCTCACCAACTCCTCGCTGACCAGCGCGGCGTACGAGAACGGCACGTACACGCTCGGCTTCCGCCAGGAGGAGCAGGGCAAGGACTTCGAGCTGACCTCCGAGGGCCTGGTCCTGGCCACCGGTTACCGGTACGCCGAGCCCGAGTTTCTCAAGCCCGTGCGCGACCGCCTGGTCTACGACTCCCGGGGCAACTTCGACGTCGCCCGCAACTACGCCGTCGACGTCACCGGCCGGGGCATCTTCCTCCAGAACGCCGGTGTCCACACCCACAGCATCACCAGCCCCGACCTGGGCATGGGCCCGTACCGGAACGCGTACATCATCCGCGAGCTGCTCGGCACCGAGTACTACCCGGTCGAGAAGACGATCGCGTTCCAGGAGTTCTCCGTATGAGCACCACCGGCATCGGCACGTTCACCATCCGCCCGCTCGACCCCCTGAAGGACGCCGAGCTGCTGCACTCCTGGGTCACCCACCCCAAGGCGGCCTACTGGATGATGCAGGACGCGAAACTCCCGGACGTCGAGCGCGAGTACATGCGCATCGCGGCGCACGAGCACCACCACGCCTACCTCGGCCTGCACGAGGGCCGGCCGGCGTTCCTGATGGAGAAGTACGACCCCCGGTACGTCGAGCTGACCGGGCTGTACGACCCGGAGCCCGGCGACGTCGGCATGCACTTCCTGGTCGCGCCGACCGACCGGCCGATCCACGGCTTCACCCGGGCCGTCATCACGGCCGTGATGGACGAGCTGTTCGCCGACCCGCGCACCCGGCGGGTCGTGGTCGAACCCGACGTGAGCAACAAGGCCGTGCACGCGCTGAACGAGGCGGTCGGCTTTGTTCCCGTCCGCGAGATCGACAAGCCGGAGAAGCGCGCGCTGCTGAGCTTCTGCACGCGTGAACGCTTCTTTAATAGGCACAGCCTGGCCGCCCGAGGAGTAGCCGTATGACCCTGTCCGACGCCGTAGCGCATCTGTCCCCCCACCGCTGGGCGCGGGCCAACCGCCTCCTGATCCGCAAGGCACTCGCCGAGTTCGCGCACGAGCGCCTGATCACCCCCGAGCAGGACGGGGACGGTTACGTCGTCCGCAGTGACGACGGCCAGACCCGGTACACCTTCACGGCCACGCTCCGCGCCCTCGACCACTGGCAGATCGACGCCGACTCGATCACCCGGCACCGGGACGGCGCGGAACTCCCGCTCGCCGCCCTGGACTTCTTCATCGAGATGCAGAAGTCCCTCGGCCTGAGCGACGACATCCTGCCCGTCTACCTGGAGGAGATCTCCTCCACCCTCTCGGGCACCTGCTACAAGCTCACCAAACCGCGGACCACGGCCGCCGAGCTCGCGCGCAGCGACTTCCAGACCATCGAGACCGGCATGACCGAGGGCCACCCCTGCTTCGTGGCCAACAACGGCCGGCTCGGCTTCGGCATCCACGAGTACCTGTCGTACGCGCCGGAGACGGCGAGCCCGGTCCGCCTGGTGTGGCTGGCCGCCCACCGCTCGCGGGCCGCCTTCACGGCCGGTGTCGGCATCGAGTACGAGTCGTTCCTGCGCGAGGAACTGGGCGCGGAGACCGTCGAGCGCTTCCACGGCGTCCTGCGCGACCAGGACCTGGACCCGGCCGACTACCTCCTCATCCCGGTCCACCCCTGGCAGTGGTGGAACAAACTCACCGTCACCTTCGCGGCCGAGGTCGCCCGCAAACACCTCGTGTGCCTCGGCGAGGGCGACGACGAGTACCTGGCCCAGCAATCCATCCGGACCTTCTTCAACCGGACGAGCCCCGAGAAGCACTACGTGAAGACGGCCCTGTCCGTCATCAACATGGGCTTCATGCGCGGGCTGTCGGCCGCCTACATGGAGGCCACGCCCGCGATCAACGACTGGCTGGCCCAGCTCATCGACAACGACGAGGTCCTGAAGTCGACCGGTCTGTCGATCATCCGGGAGCGCGCCGCCGTCGGCTACCGGCACCTGGAGTACGAGCAGGCGACGGACCGCTACTCGCCGTACCGCAAGATGCTCGCCGCGCTCTGGCGGGAGAGCCCGGTGCCGTCCCTGAAGGAGGGCGAGTCCCTGGCCACGATGGCGTCCCTGGTCCATGTCGACCACGAGGGGGCGTCGGTCGCGGGCGCGCTGATCGAGCGGTCGGGCCTCACCCCGACCGAATGGCTGCGCCGCTACCTCCAGGCCTACTTCACGCCCCTCCTGCACAGCTTCTACGCCTACGACCTGGTGTTCATGCCGCACGGCGAGAACGTCATCCTCGTGCTCGAGGACGGGGTCGTGCAGCGCGCGATCTACAAGGACATCGCCGAGGAGATCGCCGTCATGGACCCGGACGCGGTCCTGCCGCCGACGGTGGAGCGACTGCGCGTGGAGGTCCCGGAGGACAAGAAACTCCTGTCGGTCTTCACGGACGTCTTCGACTGCTTCTTCCGCTTCCTCGCGGCGAACCTCGCCTCCGAGGGCATCCTGGACGAGGACGACTTCTGGCGCACGGTCGCGGAGGTCACCCGCGCCTACCAGGACTCGATGCCCTCACTGGCCGACAAGTTCAAGCAGTACGACATGTTCGCCCCCGAGTTCGCCCTGTCCTGCCTCAACCGCCTCCAACTCCGCAACAACGAACAGATGGTGGACCTGTCGGATCCGTCCGGCGCCCTCCAACTGGTCGGCACCCTGAAGAACCCGATCGCGGAATTCTGACCCACAGACAGACGGGCACCCCGGAGTACGGTCCTCCGGGGTGCCCGTCCTTTTCAGGGGCCGCGGGGAACGGCGCGCTTTATTGGGGGCGCGGGGAACGGCCCGTTCTTCAGGGGCGCGGGGAACTGCGCATGCTTTTAGGGGCGCGGGGAACTGCGCGACCAGCCCCCACCGGCCCGCAGCCGAATCACCGCCTGCCAGACCCCCACGGCACCTGCGGCGACCTGTAATAGCCAATACCCAGGGCATCCCACCGCTCAGCCTGCGCAGCAAGCCGCACCTTGTACCGCTCCCAGTCGTGAGAAGCCGCCGACGACCACCCCAACTCGGCAACCCCCGGCAACCGCGGAAACGCCATGTACTCAACATGCCCGGAGTTCTCGATCGTCTCCGTCCACATCGGCGCCTCCACACCCCGCACGGCCCCCTCCGGCACCCCGGGCAGATAAGCCCCCGGATCCCAGTCGTAGGACCGCCGCACCTCGACATACCCCGCCCAGGACAGCCCCAGCGGCGTGTCCTTCGTGTACTTCATGTCGAGATACACCCGGTCGGCCGGAGACAGAATCAGCCCCGTGCCCTCCTGCGCGGCCTTCACCACCCGCGCCTTCTCCTCCGCACTGGTGCTGTCGAGCCCCCAGTACTGGGCGAGCGCCCCCTTCGCCGGTGTCGCGCCGGTCAGCTGGTGCCAGCCGACCACCGTCTTGCCGTACTTCGCGACGACCGGCTGCACCCGGTCCATGAACTTGACGTAGTCCTCATGGCTGGTGGAATGCGCCTCGTCGCCCCCGATGTGGAGGTACCTGCCCGGCGTGAGCGCGGCCAGCTCCCGGACCACGTCGTCCACGAAGTCGTACGTGATCTCCTTGTCGACGCACAGCGAGCTGAAACCGACCTCGGTGCCGGTGTAGAGCGGGGGCGCGACGCCGTCGCAGTTCAGGTCGGCGTAGGAGGCGAGGGCCGCGTTGGTGTGGCCCGGCATGTCTATCTCGGGGACGACCTCCAGGTGGCGGGAGCCGGCGTACCGCACGATCTCCTTGTACTGGGCCTTGGTGTAGAAGCCGCCGGGCCCGCCGCCGACCTCCGTGGAGCCGCCGTACGTGGCCAGGCGCGGCCAGGAGTCGATGGCGATGCGCCAGCCCTGGTCGTCGCTGAGGTGCAGATGCAGCTTATTGATCTTGTAGAGGGCGAGCTGGTCGATGTAGCGCTTGACCTGGTCGACGCTGAAGAAGTGCCGGGAGACGTCGAGCATCGCACCGCGCCAGCCGTAGCGCGGACGGTCCTTGATGGTGCCGCCGGCGATCAGCCAGGGGCCGGGCTGGACGGTGTCCTTCTCGACGGCCGCGGGGAGGAGCTGGCGCAGGGTCTGGACGCCGTGGAAGAGACCGGCGGGCCGGGCCGCGGTGATGGTGACGCCACCCCGGCCGCTGTCGATGCGGTAGCCCTCGGCGCCGAAGGGTCCCTCGGCGAGGCGCAGCCGGATGCCCCCGGCACCGTGGCCGGTGACCGGGAGGCGGTAGCCGGTCGACGGCCGCAGGACGGCCGCGAGGTACTCGGCGACGCGCCGTGCCTCCGGCGAGCCGTCGACGTGGATGTGGGTGCCGCGGGTGATCCGGTAGGGGGAGCCGCCCGGGGCGACCGAGGCGGGCGCGGGGACCACCCGGTCGAGCGGCGTGGGCGCTGCCGCCTGCGCCGGGCCGACCCCGGTCATGGAGAGGCCCACCCCGACCAGCAGCAGGGAACCGAGCAGGCGAAGCGTTCTGTGGCGCGGTCTGGTACGGCCGTGTCTCACAAGCGTGTCCCTTCCATGAGCCGTTGAGCCCCAAGAGGTCTGGACCACTCTCTCGTGAGACCGGTGGAACAATCCACCCCATGGCGGAAATCATCCAGAAGGACGGCACATGGGCCTTCGACGGCGACGCCCTGCGGCTGACCCCCGGGCGGGACAGGAACGTCAGTCTGCTGCGCAGGGAGCTGGGTGAACTGGTCGTCCCGCTCGGGGCGTTGGCCGGGATCTCCTTCGAGCAGGGCAAGAAGGCGGGGCGGCTCAGGCTCCGGTTGCGCGACGGCGCCGATCCGCTGCTGCACGCCACGGGCGGGCGGCTCACCGAGCCCCACGACCCGTACCAGCTGATCGTCGAGTCCGACCGCTACGGCGTCGCCGAGTACCTGACGGACGAGGTCCGTAACGCGCTGCTCCTGGACCAGGTGCCGAGCGAACCGGTCGACGCCTACCTGCTGCCGGGCCCCTCCGTCCCCCTGTCGGTCTCCGCCGGGGACGGCACCGCCGCCTTCGACGGCGAGCGCATACGCCTGGAGTGGAACTGGAAGGCGGAGGACGCCAAGGCCGCCGCCGGTGTCCGCACGCTCGCGATCACCGACATCACGGGCGTGGAGTGGCAGCCGGCGGCGGGCCTGGAGAACGGCTACCTCCGCTTCACCGTGCGGCACGCCCCCACCAAGGCCCCGCCCAAGTACGACCCCAACGCCGTGGAGCTGTGGGGCTTCAAGAAGGACCCGCTGATGGCGCTGGTCGCGGCGGCGGTCCAGGCCAGGCTTCCGCACCCGGCCCGGGCCGCCGCCGACGTCCCGGACGCGCGACCGGAACTGCCTTCTCCCCCGGTCGCGTCCGCCGAGGACGATCACGACGCCCTCCTGCGCCGTCTGCGCGAGCTCGGCGACCTGCACCGCACGGGCGTCCTGACGGACGACGAGTTCGCACTGGCCAAGCAGGCGATCCTCAAGCGGATGTAGCAGCCTGGGCCCCCATGGGCCCCCTGGGACCCCCTGGGGCTGCCTGCGGCCGCTACTTCGCCCGGCGCGCCACCGTGAAGTGGTCCACCTGGTCACCGGTCTCGGCGATGCCGCGCACCGTCAGCGTGGCCAGGCGGCCCTTCGGCGCGGGGGCGACGTCCACGCGCAGGAAGGAGTAGTCGAGGTAACGCACCCGGGACCAGGTGACGGTCTCGTTCTGCTTGCCGCCCTTGACGTTGACGAACGAGGACACGGAGTCCACGTCGTGCTCGTTGCCCTCGTACGACAGCGGGGCGCTGAAGGCGTAGAGGCTGCGGCCCGCCGCGCCGGCCGTCACGTACACCACACCGTCGGTCTCCGGGTAGGCCGTGCCGCCGATCGGGAGCTTCCTGGTGACCTTGTCGCCCTTGATCACGTCGGTGCGCTCGTACTGGTGGTTGTGGCCGTTGATGACCAGGTCCACGGTGTACTTCTCGAACAGCGGCACCCACTCCTGCCGGACCCCGCCCTCGGAGGCGTGGGAGGTGGAGGTGCAGTAGGCACAGTGGTGGAAGAACACGACGATGAAGTCGATGCCGGGCGCGGCCCGGTACTTCTTCAGCCGGTCTTCCAGCCACGTGGTCTGCGTGCCGCCCGAGATGCCGAGGTTGGCCGGGATCTCGAAGGAGATGTCGTTGGCGTCGAGCGAGATGACGGCCGTGTTGCCGTAGGCGAAGGAGTAGACGCCGGGGAGGTTCTTCTTGTCGGGGCCGTTGTCCGGGAGGGTCCAGCGGGCCTCCTCGCCGCCATAGCCGTTGGGTGAGTACCAGGCCTCCATGTCGTGGTTGCCGTAGGCGGGCATCCACGGGACGGACTTGGCGACGGACTCGGTCTGGGCGAGGAACTGGTCCCACACGCGCGAGTCAAAGCCGGTGTCGTCGGTCCGGCCCTGGCCGGTGGGATCGCCGTACGCGATGTCGCCGGCGTGCAGATGGAAGGCCGGGTTCTGGCCGAGGAGGAGGCTGTTGTTGGCGAGCGCGTGGTAGCTGACACCCTCGTCGCCGAAGGCCGTGAAGGTGAACGGCGTCTTGTGCGCGGGGGCGGTGGTGAAGGTGCCGAGGGTGCCCAGCAGGTGCGGTTCAGCCGGGTCGAAGCCCTGGTGGCCGACGCCGTAGTAGTACGTCCGGCCCGGGCGCAGGTGGGTCAGCCTGGCGTGGACGTAGTACTGGGTGTGGTTGCCGCTCGCGCCGACACCGGCCGGTGTGAAGAGGGTGCGGACCTCGGCGTCGATCTTCCGGGAGAGGTCGGTGGGGTGGGCGCCGATCCGGATGAACGGCTGCTTGACGGCGACCGGGACCTGCCAGGAGACGGTCATCTCGGTGCGCGGGTCGGTTCCGTAGGCGAGGTGGCGGCCGAAGGGGGCCACGTGCGCACCGTCGGCGGTCTCGGTGCTGGGCCGTCCGCTCGGAACGGCGGCCTGGGCGGTGGCGCCCGGTACGAACGCGCCACCGGTGACGGCGCCGAGCGTGACGGCACCGCCTCTGATCATCGTGCGCCGGGAGAACCTGGCGCGCAGGTACTCGTGCTGCTCGGCCATGCTCATGCGCTCGGCGAGCCGCTCGGGTACGCCCATACGAGGAGTGTCCATGGCGTCCAAAAATCGACGCCTCGGGCAACGGGACACCGGCCGCCCGGTGGACGCTTCACGAACAGGCACTCATGACAGGTTCAACGTTCCCCCAAGGGATTCCCACAGCCGTCTGCCCGGAAACGGGCAGAATTCTTGCGTAAGCGCCGCCGGTGCCTCAGGATCTACCGGGTGCACGACGAACTCGTTGATCATCTGACGCGGTCCACGCCCCTGAACCGGGGCGAGGCGCTGCGCGTGATCCAGGACGTGCTCGCCTACTTCGACGAGACGACCGAGGAGTACGTCCGTCGCCGCCACCGCGAGCTCCAGGCCCAGGGCCTGGTGAACGCGGCGATCTTCGAGCGGATCGAGGCGGATCTCAAATACCGCGCGGTGGCACCGCCGGAGCTCTCGCTCCGGCAGCTGCGGCGCATCGTCTACGGCTAGGACTACGTATACATGTGCGGAATCGTCGGTTACATCGGGAAGCGTGACGTCGCTCCCCTCCTCTTGGAGGGCCTCCAGCGCCTGGAGTACCGCGGGTACGACTCCGCGGGCGTCGTCATCACGTCCCCGAAGGCCTCCGGTCTGAAGATGGTCAAGGCCAAGGGCCGCGTCCGCGATCTGGAGGCCAAGGTCCCGGCCCGCTTCAAGGGCACCACCGGCATCGCCCACACCCGCTGGGCCACCCACGGCGCCCCCTCCGACGCCAACGCCCACCCGCACCTCGACGCCGAGGGCAAGGTCGCCGTCGTCCACAACGGCATCATCGACAACGCCGCCGACCTGCGCCGCAAGCTGGAGGCGGACGGCGTCGAGTTCCTCTCCGAGACCGACACCGAGGTCCTCACCCACCTCATCGCCCGCTCGCAGGCGACGAAGCTGGAGGACAAGGTCCGCGAGACCCTCCGGCTCATCGAGGGCACGTACGGCATCGCCGTGCTGCACGCCGACTTCCCCGACCGGATCGTCGTCGCCCGCAACGGCTCCCCGGTCGTCCTCGGCATCGGCGAGAAGGAGATGTTCGTCGCCTCCGACATAGCCGCGCTGGTCGCCCACACCCGCCAGATCGTCACACTGGACGACGGCGAGATGGCCACCCTGAAGGCCGACGACTTCCGCACGTACACGACGGAGGGCACCCGCACCACCGCGGAGCCCACGACCGTGGAGTGGGAGGCGGCCTCCTACGACATGGGCGGCCACGACACCTACATGCACAAGGAGATCCACGAGCAGGCCGATGCCGTGGACCGCGTGCTGCGCGGCCGCATCGACGACCGCTTCTCCACCGTGCACCTGGGTGGCCTCAACCTCGACGCCCGCGAGGCCCGGCGGATCCGCCGCGTGAAGATCCTCGGCTGCGGCACCTCCTACCACGCGGGCATGATCGGCGCCCAGATGATCGAGGAACTGGCGCGCATCCCCGCCGACGCCGAGCCGGCCTCGGAGTTCCGCTACCGCAACGCGGTCGTCGACCCCGACACCCTCTACATCGCCGTCTCCCAGTCCGGCGAGACCTACGACGTCCTCGCGGCCGTGCAGGAGCTCAAGCGCAAGGGCGCGCGGGTCCTGGGCGTGGTGAACGTGGTCGGCTCCGCGATCGCCCGCGAGGCCGACGGCGGCATCTACGTGCACGCCGGCCCGGAGGTCTGCGTCGTCTCCACGAAGTGCTTCACCAACACCACGGTGGCCTTCGCGCTCCTCGCCCTGCACCTGGGCCGCACCCGCGACCTGTCGGTCCGCGACGGCAAGCGGATCATCGCGGGCCTGCGCAAGCTGCCCGCGCAGATCGCCGAGATCATGGAGCACGAGGAGGACGTCAAGAAGCTGGCCCTGCAGTTCGCCGAGGCCCGCTCGATGCTCTTCATCGGCCGGGTGCGGGGCTACCCGGTGGCCCGCGAGGCCTCCCTGAAGCTCAAGGAGGTCTCCTACATCCACGCCGAGGCCTACCCCGCCTCCGAGCTCAAGCACGGCCCACTGGCCCTGATCGAGCCGGCCCTCCCCACGGTCGCGATCGTCCCCGACGACGACCTCCTGGAGAAGAACCGCGCGGCCATGGAGGAGATCAAGGCCCGCAGCGGCAAGATCCTCGCGGTGGCCCACCAGCACCAGGAGAAGGCCGACGAAACCATCGTCGTCCCGAAGAACGAGGACGAACTCGATCCCATCCTGCTCGGCATCCCCCTCCAACTCCTCGCCTACCACACGGCCCTGACCCTGGGCCGCGACATCGACAAGCCGAGGAACCTGGCCAAGTCAGTAACGGTTGAGTAGAGGCCTTCTTTTAAGGGGCGCGGGGAACTGCGCGAACAACCCCCACGCACCCGCACAGGCCAAACAAAGAGGACGGACCCCCACATGCTGCCACCAAGCACGGGGGGTCCGTTTTCATCGCCGGGAAGCCGCCCAACTCCCCAGCCTGCGCAGCTAACCGGTGGCCGTCACTCCCCGGCCGGCAGCGCGTCGCGGAAGCGCCGTGGGCCAGTGCGCCAGCGCCGCGGTCGCCGCGTACCAAGCCACCGCGCCCGCGGCGACGGCGAACCAGCCCCCGACCTTCGCGAGCCCGTCGTTCTCCGCGAACGCCGCGACCGCGAGAAGCAGCAGCGACACGCAGAACAGGCCGTACACGCCCCGCCCGAGCTGATCCCCGCCCGCCAGCGTGAGAGACAGCGCCACCAGGGCGAACAACAGCAGGAACAACCCTGCCTCGTTGCCGGCGGCGGCGTCGGACACGGCCCAGGTGAACCACAGCGCCCCGAGTACCGAGAACGCCGTACCACCGGCGGCGTCACCCTCGCGCAGGGCCACCATTCCGGCGACGAAGAGGGCGACTCCGCCCACGTATTGAGCGAGGGACGTGGCATCGGCGGCCGACACCCCGTCCATGACGGCGGTGTTGCCGAGCCCGAAGGCCAACAGGGTGATTCCGAGGGCGAGTCGACCGGCCACGGTCGTGATTCCGCTTCCCGCGGAGACGTCTTTGTCCACGGCGGGCTCCCTTCGTGCATGTGCAGTTGTGCGGTGTTCCGTATATGCCCTTCACAAGGGCACAAACACCTCTACGCGCTAGTAGTTTTACGCACCGCACAGGGGCAGCAAGGGAGTTGGCACTCAGGGGGTGTTCAGGGAATGCTCAGGGAATGACGATGACGGGCCGCTGCGCGCGCTTGGCGAGCCGCCCGGCGACGGAGCCGAAGATCCGCCCGACGAGGCCGTGGGTCGACCCGACGACGATCGCGTCGGCCTCGTACTCCCGGCCGACCTCCTCGAGTTCGTGGCAGATGTCACCGCCGCGCTCGACCAGGATCCAGGGCACCTCGGCGAGGTAGTCCGCACAGGCCAGCTCAAGACCGAGCACCTCGGTCCGGTGGTCCGGCACGTCCACGAACACGGGCGGCTCACAGCCGGCCCACACTGTGGTCGGCAGCCGGTTGGCGACGTGGACGATGATCAGGCCCGACCCGGAGCGATGGGCCATGCCGATCGCGTACGCCAGGGCGCGCTCACTGGACGTGGAGCCGTCGAAGCCGACGACGACCCCGTGCTTGAAGGCGGGATCGCAGGAGTGGCGTGGCTCTTCCGCCGCCAGGGGCTCGGCCGCCGTGGGATCGGCGACGGGCCGCTTGCGGTCCGCGGGTTCGAAGAATTCGTGACCGGCCATGGCTGTCTCGGCGTTGTGATCCTTTATGGGTGGGCCCGCGAGCGGAGCTCGCTGACGAGTGCAGCGGTGAGCGGCGGAGCTGTGTCCGGGAATGGTCTTCCCAACCCCATACCCCCAAGGGTACGGCGGCACGCCTCCTTAGCCCAGATCCCGCCCGCCGTGCGTGCGGGTTCCAGGGAGCATGCACGAGGCGGCGCCCGTAACGCAATGGTTGCTGCGCTGTACAGGCGGTTTGCACAGGATTCACTTACCCGTGGGGGTGATCGGGTCACACAGTGACCTGCTCACCGGCCGCGCGTTGAACTCCGTGAGTCACGCCACAGGGAGCACGCATGCCCGGACCCCGCCCCGCCGCCGAGGCGGACCGCGCGGCCCCGCCGCCGCGGGGCACCGCGACGGATGTGGTTCGCTGGGCGGCCTTCAGCTGCCTGCTCGTCCCCCTCGTGCTCCTCGGGTACGGCGCCTCCCTGGCCGGTGCCGCCGGCACGGCCCTCGGGCTCGCGGCCGTCACGGGCGCGTGCCGGGTGCTGCTGCGGCAGTCCGAGCGCGGCGCGGCCCGGCTGGCAGCCGAGGACCGGGCGCCCCACCGGGGCCGCCACCACCGCACCGGAACGGGGTCCCACCGCGGCGGACGGCACACTGGCGGGGATACACCGGTCGGCTGACCGGTTTCCGCGCACACGCACGCTGCTTTTCAGCCAACTTCTCACACCCGTGCATCACCCTCCCTGACCACCCCCCAACCCCCGTTCGACCTGCACGGAAAGGGCCTCCGGGGTGTTGCGCACCCTACGCGGATTGGCCACTGCGACAAGGCGCACTTCCCTGCACGCCCCACGAGTGCAACGCTTCGTGATCGAATGCTTCACGCCAAGTTGCCAAGTCGACAATGTGCCGAGTGCCGAACCGGCCACTGCGGCGCAACGGGACACAGTAGATTCGATCTTGACTGTCTACGGCGGGGGACTCGTGCAGGACCGAGGGGAAACGTGCAGGAGCGACACAACCGAGGAGCCGCGACCACCGAGGGGGGCTTAGCAGTATGAGCCACGACTCCACTGCCGCGCCGGAAGCCGCAGCCCGGAAGCTTTCCGGGCGACGTCGCAAGGAGATCGTCGCGGTGCTGCTGTTCAGCGGCGGCCCCATCTTCGAGAGTTCCATACCTTTGTCGGTGTTCGGGATCGACCGCCAGGACGCCGGCGTGCCGCGCTACCGACTGCTGGTGTGCGGCGGCGAGGACGGCCCACTGCGGACCACAGGGGGCCTGGAACTCACCGCGCCACATGGCCTGGAAGCGATCTCACGCGCGGGCACGGTCGTCGTACCGGCCTGGCGTTCGATCACTTCTCCGCCACCGGACGAAGCGCTCGACGCGCTGCGCCGCGCACACGAGGAGGGCGCCCGCATCGTCGGGCTGTGCACCGGTGCCTTCGTCCTCGCGGCGGCGGGCCTGCTGGACGGCCGGCCCGCGACGACACACTGGATGTACGCGCCGACGCTGGCCAAACGCTATCCGTCGGTGCACGTCGATCCGCGGGAGCTGTTCGTCGACGACGGCGACGTGCTGACGTCGGCAGGCACCGCCGCGGGCATCGACCTGTGCCTGCACATCGTGCGCACGGACCACGGCAACGAGGCGGCAGGGGCCCTGGCCCGGCGTCTCGTCGTCCCCCCGCGCCGGAGCGGCGGCCAGGAGCGCTATCTCGACAGGTCTTTACCAGAGGAGATCGGCGCCGACCCGCTCGCCGAGGTCGTCGCCTGGGCGCTGGAGCACCTCCACGAACAGTTCGACGTGGAGACGCTGGCGGCACGCGCGTACATGAGCCGTCGTACGTTCGACCGCCGCTTCCGCTCGCTGACCGGGAGTGCCCCGCTGCAGTGGCTGATCACACAGCGGGTGCTCCAGGCGCAGCGCCTGCTGGAGACGTCGGACTACTCGGTGGACGAGGTGGCGGGACGCTGCGGCTTCCGGTCGCCGGTCGCCCTGCGCGGGCACTTCCGGCGCCAGCTGGGCTCGTCGCCGGCCGCGTACCGGGCGGCCTACCGCGCCCGGCGCCCGCAGGGCGAGCGGCCGCAGGACACCGAGGCCGCCCAGGGCGGTACCGGGCCCGGCATGTCCGGGCACCCGGGGCATCCCGGCCAGCCGCCCGCCCCGCTGCATCCGGAGCACCCGGTCCCGATGCAGTCCCGCCGTACGGCGGCGGCGAGCGCGGTCGGATCGTCCCCGGCCCTGTCCGCGTCGGCGTCGGCCGCGTCGGACAACGGGCGGGAGTCGTACGTGCCGAGCCGGGCGAGTCTGCCGGGGCAGCGCAGCGCGACGTGAGGTGACGTGAGCCGGTGACCGGGCCCGCGCGGGGGTGACCCTCCGTGCGGGCCCGGTGCCGTTTCGGGGACGGATGCACCCGGCGGCCACAAGGTCACCGCACGGCCGGTCCGGCCCGTGGCAGCTCACCGTAAGGTTAGACACATGAACGATCGCATGGTGTGGATCGACTGCGAGATGACCGGCCTCTCGCTGTCGGACGACGCGCTCATCGAGGTGGCCGCCCTCGTCACCGACTCCGAGCTCAACGTGCTCGGCGAAGGCGTGGACATCGTCATCCGGCCGCCGGACCGGGCGCTGGAGACGATGCCGGAGGTGGTGCGTCAGATGCACACCTCGTCCGGGCTGCTCGCCGAGCTGCCGGACGGCACGACGCTGAAGGACGCCGAGGAGCAAGTCCTGACGTACATCAGGGAGCACGTCAAGGAGCCGGGCAAGGCCCCGCTGTGCGGCAACTCCGTCGGCACGGACCGCGGCTTCCTGCTGCGTGACATGCCGACGCTGGAGGACTACCTGCACTACCGGATCGTCGACGTGTCGTCGATCAAGGAGCTGGCCCGCCGCTGGTACCCGCGGGCGTACTTCAACAGCCCGCAGAAGAACGGCAACCACCGGGCGCTCGCCGACATCCGCGAATCCATCGCGGAGCTGCGCTACTACCGCGAGGCCGTCTTCGTCCCGCAGCCCGGCCCCGATTCGGACACCGCGAAGAAGATCGCCGCGAAGCACGTGCTGCCTGCGCAGTAGCCGTGCCGGGGGCCCGTGGAGGGGCGCCGCGAAAGCCGGGCGCGAGCACCCCTTCGGACCCTGTACACTTTTTCTCGGCCGGTCGGGGAAATCACTGACCTCCAAGCCGGTCATGGTGGGTGTAGCTCAGCTGGTAGAGCACCTGGTTGTGGTCCAGGATGCCGCGGGTTCGAGTCCCGTCACTCACCCTCACTGGAGAGGCCGGTGACCTGAGTATTCAGGTCACCGGCCTCTTTCGTATCCGCCGTGGCCACACCGGTGGCCACTCGGGACCTTGAGAAGAGTTCTGCCTCTACCTCGGCATGACCATCCCCTGGTCCGTCACCTCGTAGCTTTGCAAGCACTCCAGGTACGCAGCCTCCGACACGTTGTACGGGCCGCCGGCCTGTTGATTGCAATACCGACTCAGGATCCGACTCTTTTGCGCGGCGGACACCCCAACGGGTTGGTTGTTCTGCGACTGCTCGTTCACCTGATCCCGCACCCAGGAGTCCTGTGAAGGGGCGTCCGAGCTGCTGTCAGAGCCCAGGACCGCACCACCCAGGAAGAACGAGGCGACGGCCACAGCGACGACGCCGCCCCACAGGGCCGCCGGCCGCTTCCACCAAGGTCGCTCCATCGCCGTCAGGATGCGCTGATACTCCGGATCGCTGTCGTACTCGTCTCGCCACCGGTACCGAACCCGTCTCACGGCACTCCCCCTCAGAGCCCGACCGGCATCCTCTACTGCGCCAAGAGTCGGGCAGCACAGCGTATCCATGAGACATACACGAGTTCCACACACATGCCTCAACTGCAGCGGGGACCAGTCCAACTCGCCGCGGGCGCCGAGCTCATCGAGGGGCCAGGCGGTGGGCAGCGGACATCAGTTCGCGGATCCCTCTAAGGGGGATATTCACTCCTGGTCAGGCGCCTAAAAGTCGGTTGAAGCCGGCGAGGCGGGGCGAGACGGTGAAGGGGAATGATTCACCGTCGGGGGTCTTGAGGGCCGCCACGATGTCGTGGTCCGGTTCACCGAATATCTCGAAGTGCTGCACGGTGCAGTGCTCCATCACCTCGCGGATGTACGGGTCCGACAACCGCCAGTGGGCGCGGATCGCATCGGAGTCGCGGTAGAGCTGAAAGCTGTGCGCCAGCATCCGCTCCTCATCGATGAAGACCTCCACCATGATCTGGGGGCCGTGCTCTTGAGTGAATGCCACCGCCCGCGCGATGGCATGTCGGAAGCCGTCGAGGTGGCCGTCGGTGATGCGCATGGTGTTGCGGAAGAGAATGGTGCTGCTGTTCGTGATCTTCATGCGTCAAGTGTCATACCTGAACCAAAGTTGAGGTCAAGGGCGCAGCTCGGCCGAGAGTGCCGGCGACGGTGATGTCGTTCGCGCGCCGGTCCGCGGCCGGGCAGCGGCCGGCACTACGGTCGGCGGCATGGACGGTGAGCGCCGAGGGTGGCGTGCGTGTGTGCTCAGCGGGGCGGTGTTCGCCGTGTGTATGGCCGGCACCACGCTGCCGACTCCCCTGTATCCCCTCTACCAGGACGAGTTCGGGTTCTCCGAGCTGACGGTGACCGTGGTGTACGCCGTGTACGCCTTCGGGGTCATCGGGGTTCTGATGCTGGCCGGCAACGCCTCGGACGCCGTGGGCAGGCGCCCGGTGCTGCTGTGCGGGCTGGGTCTCGCGGCGGCGAGCGCCGTCTGTTTCCTGTGCGCGACCGGGCTGGGCTGGCTGTACGCGGGACGGCTGCTGTCGGGACTCTCGGCCGGTCTGTTCACGGGGGCCGCCACCGCGTACGTCATGGAGCTGGCGCCGGACGGCGGCGCCTCCCGGGCCACGTTCGTGGCGACGGCCGCCAACATGGGCGGACTGGGCTGCGGTCCGCTGCTGTCCGGGCTGCTGGCGCAGTACGCCGACTGGCCGCTGTACCTGCCGTTCGTCACACACCTGGTGCTGCTGGCCGGGTCGGCCGTCGTCCTGCTGCGGCTGGAGGAGACCGTACGGGAACGGAAACCGCTGGGCACCGTACGGCCGCAGCGACCCGCGCTGCCCGCGCAGGTGCGGGCGGTGTTCGCCCCCGCGGCGATCGCCTCGTTCGCGGGGTTCGCCCTCTTCGGGGTGTTCACCTCCGTCAGCCCGGAATTCCTCGCCGAGTCCCTGCACGTGGACAATCACGCCGTGAGCGGGCTGGTCGTCGCGCTGGCCTTCTTCGCGTCGACCGCCGGGCAACTGGCGGTCGGCGGAGTGGGGGTGCGGCGCTCTCTCCCGCTGGGCTGTGCCGGACTCCTCGCCGGGCTGGCGCTGCTCGCGGGCGCGCTGCGGTGGGACCTGATGTCCCTGGTGGTCTTTAGCGCACTCGTGGGCGGCGTCGGGCAGGGCCTGGCCTTCCGCGGCGCGCTGTCTGAGGTCGCCGGGGCGTCTCCCGAGCACCGGCGGGCGGCGGTGATCTCGACGCTGTTCGTGGTCGCCTACGCGGGCATCTCGGTCCCGGTGATCGGCGTCGGCCTGCTGACGGGCCCGATCGGCCTGGAGGGCGCGGGCCTGGTGTTCATCGCGTGCATGGCGGTGCTGGTGTCCACGGCGGCCGCTTACCTGGTCCGGCGGTTGGCGGTCGCGAGGACGTGACCGCCCGCTGCCGAGAGGTGATCAGCCTCTGCCGGCTCGGCGTGCACGAGGCCGTCGTCGCCGAGTCCCTCAGTCTGCGGCGTCTCTTGGGGCGCCGTGCGCCGAGCTCCGCCACGCCGCCGTCAGCTCCGCCACACGCGTGAACCGTTCGGCCGGGTCCTGGTGCGTGGGCCCGTTCCACGAGCGCCAGTTGAGCCTCCGTGCCCCGCCAGACGGGCTTCTCGCCGGCCGTGTTCAGCAGGAGGCGGACGGCGCGGCCCAGGGCGTGCACGGTGGTGCGGGTGTCGATCGTCGCGCCGCGTCGCCATTCCTCCGGGCCATGAAGCGCCGTGAGCCGGGCAGGCGGTCGGCCTGGAGCACGAACGGGCCCGGGCGGTATTCGGGGATGCGGGGTCACGACGACAGCCGGGGCACCAGCTCCGTCGCCAGGACCACCTGCCGTCGGTCCATGCCCCGGGACGCCAGCGGGCGGCGGTCGGCGACCTCCGTGAGGAGGAGGTCGATCATCCGGCGGCCCATCTCCTCGATGGGCTGGCGGACGCTGGTGAGGGGCGGGTCCATGTGGCGGGCGATGGCGGAGTCGTCGTAGCCGACGAGCGCCACGTCGTCGGGGATGCGGCGCCCCGCGTCGCGCAGCGCCTGGCGGGCGCCGGCCGCGGTGACGTCGGAGCCGGCGAAGACCGCGTCCAGGTCGGGCCGGCGCTCCAGCAGGGCCGCCATGGCACGGCTGCCGCCCTCCTCCGAGAAGTCGCCCGGCTCGATGAGGGCCTCGTCGGCCTCGTGGCCCGCGTCGCTCAGCGCGTCGCGGTAGCCGTCGATGCGGCGCTGGGCGCCGTAGACGTCGAGGCGGCCGGTGATGTGGGCCACCCGGCGGCGGCCGCGGGACAGCAGGTGCTCGACGGCCTGGCGGGCGCCGCCGTAGTTGTCCGAGTCGACCGACGCCAGGGTCTCCCCCGCCGATCGCGGGCCGCTGATGACGGCCGGGATGTCCAGCTGGGACAGCAGGTCGGGCAGCGGATCGTCCGCGTGGACCGAGACCAGCAGGACGCCGTCCACCCGGTGCGCGGCCAGGTACTGGGCGAGGCGGCGGCGTTCCTTGTCGCTGCCCGCGAAGATCAGCAGCAGCTGCATCTCGGTGTCGGACAGTTCCGCCCCGACGCCCTTCAGCATGTCCGAGAAGTACGGCTCCGCGAAGAACCGGGTCTCCGGCTCGGGCACGACCAGGGCGATCGCGTCCGTGCGGTTGGCGGCCAGGGCGCGGGCGGCGGTGTTCGGGACGTAGCCGAGCTCGGCGACCGCCGCCTCGACGGCCGCGCGGGTCGCGTCGCTGACCCGGGGCGAGCCGTTGATCACCCGGGACACCGTGCCGCGGCCGACACCGGCGCGCGCCGCCACCTCTTCGAGGGTGGGCCGGCCACCGCTTCGGCCCCGCGCTCCGTGGCTTGCCATGGGCTCCGCCTTCCCGTCCACACCCGCACTCTGCGGCTGGCCTGGAATTTAACAGGCTTGTCGGTTGGAGTGACCGCTACCGGGGCCCGCCGCCCCCGGGCTTCCGCTTAGGGCACGCCCCAGGCCCGGCGGCCGGTCCGACTGGCTCGATAACGCCGCCCGTGGCCGCAATGGACTGCGGCCCGGGTCCAGTTAACAGCCCGATAACTGAACGCATCTCTCCCTGTCCGGTCCCTTGACACCCCCGCCTCGACCGGAGAACCTTCAACACATCACTGGTGGGAGCGCTCCCACAGTACCTGACACATACACAACCCGCACGTTCCCCGCCCGAGCCGCAGCGAGTAAAAACGGGTCCAACAATGCAGTTGGCCGGGGGGTCGGCACGTCAGGGCAACAGGAGGACGACATGCGAGCACGCATCCGAACCGCCCGCAAGGCGATGGTCCTCGCGGCCGTCGCGTCGCTGGGCGCCGGGCTGCTGGCCGGCTGTGCCGACGACGGCGGCGACGACAACTCCGGCTCGTCGGACGGTGACGCCAAGGGCAAGACGACGATCTCGGTGGGGCTCTTCGGCACCATGGGCTTCAAGGAAGCCGGCCTCTACGCCGAGTACGAGAAGCTCAACCCGAAGATCAAGATCGCCGAGAACTCCGTCCAGCGGAACGAGAACTACTACCCGGCGCTGCTGAACCACCTCACCACCAACAGCGGTCTGCTGGACGTCCAGGCCGTCGAAGTCGCCAACATCGCCGAGGTCACGGCCACCCAGGCCGACAAGCTCGAGGACATGTCCAAGGCTCCGGGCGTGGACAAGAGCAAGTGGCTGGACTGGAAGTGGAAGCAGGCCACGACCAAGGACGGCAAGACCATCGGCCTCGGCACCGACGTCGGGCCGATGGCGATCTGCTACCGCACGGACCTCTTCAAGCAGGCCGGTCTGCCCACCGACCCGGCCGAGGTCGGCAAGCTGTGGGCGGGTGACTGGGCCAAGCTCGTCGAGACCGGCGAGCGCTACAAGGCGAAGGCCCCCAAGGGCACCTACTTCATGGACTCCCCCGGCGGTCTGATCCAGGCGGTCCTGGGCAGCGAGAAGGAGAAGTTCTACAACTCCTCCGGCGAGGTCATCTACAAGACGAACCCGGCCGTCAAGGCCGCCTTCGACCTGACCGCGGATGCCGCCGGGAAGGGCCTCGTCCAGCCGCAGACGCAGTTCCAGCCGGCCTGGAACTCCTCGATCGCCAACAACAAGTTCGCCACCATCGCCTGCCCGCCGTGGATGCTCGGCACGATCAAGGGCTACTCGAAGCCGGACGCGGCCGGCAAGTGGGCCGTGGCCACCGCGCCCAAGGGCGGCAACTGGGGCGGCACCTTCCTCACCGTGCCGAAGAGCGGCAAGAACGTGAAGGAAGCCCAGAAGTTCGTGGCCTGGCTGACCGCGCCGGAGCAGCAGGCGAAGCTGTTCAAGGTGCAGGCCAGCTTCCCGAGCGCCCCGTCCACCTACACCATGCCCGAGGTGACCGGCGCGACGAACGAGATGACCGGTGACCAGAAGATCGGCCCGGTCTTCGCGGAGGCCGCCAAGGGCGCCCCGGAACAGGTGATCGGCCCGAAGGACCAGATCATCATGCAGGGCCTGACGGACAACGGCGTGATCCTGGCGACGAAGGGCAAGTCGGCCAAGGAGGCCTGGGACTCCGCCACCAAGACCATCGACAACAAGCTGGACCAGTGACCCGTATGGCCACCCGCCACGACACCGCCGCGCCCCCCGCCGAGGGGGGCGCGGCCCCGGGCCGCCCGCCCGCGGACCCCGTGTCCCTGGAGAAGGAGCGGCGCCGCCGGGACCGGCTGTCCCGCCGCTGGCAGCGGGACATCCGCTGGAGCCCGTACGCCTTCGTCTCGCCGTTCTTCCTGCTGTTCGTCGCGTTCGGTCTGTTCCCGCTGATCTACACGGGCTGGGCCTCGCTGCACCAGGTGGAGCTGACCGCGCCGACCGACATGGACTGGGTCGGGCTGCGCAACTACACCCGGATCTTCGACGACGAGTTCTTCTGGAACGCGGCGAAGAACACCCTGACCATCGGCATCATCTCCACCGTCCCGCAGCTGCTGATGGCGATGGGCATCGCCCACATCCTCAACTACAAGCTGCGGGCGTCGACCTTCTTCCGGGTCGCGATGCTCGCGCCGTACGCGACGTCGATCGCCGCCGCCTCGCTGGTGTTCGTGCTGCTCTTCGGCCGTGACTACGGCATGATCAACTGGGCGCTCGACATGGTCGGCATCAACCCGGTCGACTGGCAGAACGACAAGTGGTTCTCTCAGATCGCCGTCTCGTCGATCATCATCTGGCGCTGGACCGGCTACAACGCGCTGATCTACCTGGCCGCGATGCAGGCGATCCCGCAGGACCTGTACGAGTCGGCGGCGCTGGACGGGGCCAACCGCTGGCAGCAGTTCATCCATGTGACCCTGCCGGCGCTGCGCCCGACGATCCTGTTCACCTGTGTCGTGTCGACGATCGGCGCGAGTCAGGTCTTCGGCGAGCCGCTGCTGTTCGACGCCAACCAGGGCACCTCCGGCGGCGCGGAGCACCAGTTCCAGACGCTCGGTCTGTATCTGTACGAGCAGGGCTGGGTCGCCCACCACCTGGGCCGTGCCTCGGCCATCGCCTGGACGATGTTCCTCATCCTGATCGTCATCGGCATCGTCAACTACGTCATCTCGCGCCGGCTGCGCGCCAGTAGTTAAGGAGTTCCGGCCGTGACGACGACTGTGACACCCCAGGACGCCCCGCCGCCCGGCGCGGCGCCCGCGAAGGAGTCCAAACGCCCCCGCCTGCCGAAGTCCGCGCGGGCCGGCGGGACGCTGCACGGCGGTCCGATCGCGTACGCGGTCCTCATCGTGTTCACGATCGTCTCGCTGTTCCCGCTGGTGTGGACGGCGATCGCCGCCTCGCGTGACAACCAGCGCCTCGCGCAGACGCCGCCGCCGTTCTGGTTCGGCTCGGGTCTGTTCGACAAGCTGGAGATCGCCTGGAAGGACGCCAATCTGGGTGAGGCGTTCCTCAACACCACGATCGTGGCGGGGGTTTCGGCGGCGACCATCGTCCTGCTGTCGACGATCGCCGGTTTCGCCTTCGCCAAGCTGCGGTTCAGGGGCCGTGGCGCGCTGATGCTGATCGTGATCGGCACGATGATGGTGCCGCCGCAGCTGAGCGTGATCCCGCTGTACATGATGGTCGCCAAGCTCGACTGGACGGACCAGTTGCAGGCGGTGATCCTGCCGTCGCTGGTGAGCGCGTTCGGTGTGTTCTTCATGCGGCAGTACCTGATCCAGGCGCTGCCCGACGAGATCATCGAGGCCGCCCGGGTCGACGGGGCGAGCAGCTGGCGCGTGGTGTGGCACGTGGTGTTCCCGGCGGCGCGGCCGGCGATGGCCGTGCTCGGGATGCTGACGTTCGTGCAGACCTGGAACGACTTCATGTGGCCGTTCCTGGTGCTGACCCAGATGGGCAACCCGACCGTGCAGGTCGCGGTAGCGGGACTGGGCCGCGGCTACACGCCCGACCAGTCCCTGATCATGGCCGGCGCGCTGCTGGGTACGCTGCCGCTGCTGCTGGTCTTCGCGATCTTCGGCAAGCAGATCGTGGGCGGCATCATGCAGGGCGCCGTCAAGGGCTGATCTCCCTCCGGGGGCCGGACCGCCGCCGCTCCGGCCCCTGTGTTCTCCCCTCCCCCTCCCCCTCCGTCATCGGTCTCCACGACCCCCAATGGGAGCGCTTCCATGCCTGACTCCGAGAACCCGGCCACTGCCGTGACCTTCCCTCCCGCCTTCCTCTGGGGCGCGGCGACCTCCGCGTACCAGATCGAGGGCGCGGTGCGGGAGGACGGCCGTACGCCGTCGATCTGGGACACCTTCAGCCATACGCCGGGCAAGACGGCCGGTGGCGACACCGGTGACATCGCTGTCGACCACTACCACCGCTATCGCGAGGACGTGGCGCTGATGGCGGAGCTGGGCCTGGGCGCCTACCGCTTCTCCGTCTCCTGGTCGCGGGTGCAGCCGACCGGGCGGGGTCCGGCCGTCCAGAAGGGCCTGGACTTCTACCGCCGGCTGGTCGACGAGCTGCTGTCCAAGGGCATCAAGCCGGCCGTCACGCTCTACCACTGGGACCTGCCGCAGGAGTTGGAGGACGCGGGCGGCTGGCCGGAGCGGGACACGGCGTACCGTTTCGCGGAGTACGCGCAGATCGTCGGCGAGGCGCTGGGCGACCGGGTCGAGCAGTGGATGACGCTCAACGAGCCGTGGTGCAGCGCGTTCCTGGGCTATGCCTCCGGGGTGCACGCCCCGGGCAGGACGGATCCTGCCGCGTCGCTGCGTGCCGCGCACCACCTGAACCTGGCGCACGGGCTGGGCGCGTCCGCCCTGCGCTCGGTGATGCCGGCCCGCAACACGGTCGCGATCAGCCTCAACTCCACGGTCGCCAGGCCGCTTTCGCAGACCCCGGCGGACCTGGCGGCGGCCCGCAAGATCGACGACCTGGCCAACGGCGTCTTCCACGGCCCGATCCTGCACGGCGCGTACCCGGAGTCGCTGTACGTGGCGACGGCGGAGCTCACGGACTGGAACTACGTCCTCGACGGCGACCTGGCGCTGATCAACCAGCCGCTGGACGCGCTGGGCCTCAACTACTACACGCCCGCGCTGGTCTCGGCGGCCGACCCGGCGGCCAAGGGGCCGCGCGCCGACGGCCACGGCTCCAGCGACCATTCGCCCTGGCCGGCCGCGGAAGACGTCGCCTTCCACCAGACGCCCGGCGACCGCACCGAGATGGGCTGGACGATCGACCCGACCGGCCTGCACGAGCTGATCATGCGCTACACCCGGGAGGCGCCGGGCCTGCCGCTGTACATCACCGAGAACGGCGCGGCCTACGACGACAAGATCGACTCGGACGGCCGGGTGCACGACCCGGAGCGCGTCGCCTACCTGCACGGCCACCTGTCGGCGGTCCGCCGCGCGATCGCCGACGGCGCGGACGTCCGCGGCTACTTCCTGTGGTCCCTGATGGACAACTTCGAGTGGTCGTACGGCTACGGCAAGCGCTTCGGCGCGGTGTACGTGGACTACGCGACGCTCGAACGCACCCCGAAGTCCAGCGCCCACTGGTACGCCCGAGCGGCCCGGACGGGCACGCTGCCGGAGGCGCAGGCGGTCTAGCCACTGCGGGGGCGGGGGGACGGGGCGCGGCACTGATAGGGGAGTGCCGCGCCCCGGCAGCATGTCAGGAGACGCCGCGTGGTGTCAGGAGCCGGCGAGTCGTCGTCACGCCCCACTCGTCCAGTGACAGCAGGCGGTCGCTGGAGGCCATCAGGCCTCCGGTGGACTCCACGTGTGCCGCCCACTGTGCGCGGGTCTCGACGGCCGGGCGGGCCATCAGGCAGTCGGGGTCGTTGGTCCAGAGGCGGTCGTGCTGCCACTGGCGGGCCGCGCCCGTGAACTCGGCCGGATCCTGGCCCGGCTGGGAGTAGTCGTCGGCCTCGGGGCGGCGGTGGGGGGCCGTGTCGGGGCTGACGCGCATGGCGTCGAACAGGCCGATGGAGGGGAGCATCGGGGCGCCGCAGCCCAGGAGGTAGGAGTCCGGGCCGATCGCGTCGCGGATCAGGCGGATGCCGGAGCGGTAGGCCGTGAGGGGGTCGACGTCCGCGTGGCGGATGCCGTCCAGGGCGCCCGCGTAGAGGAAGTCGGTCTTGAAGTAGTCGTAGCCCTCCGCGCGCAGGGTGGTGAAGACCTCGGTCAGGTACGCCGCCGCGTCCGGGTGGGTGGTGTCCAGGACGCGCAGGTCGTGGCCCCAGTTGCGGCCGGCGTGGGCGAAGCCGCCGGCGGTGTCGCGGACCAGCCAGTCGGGGTGCTCGGCGGCCAGGTCGCTCGCCGGGTCGACGAGGAAGGGGGCCGTCCAGATACCGGCGCGGCGGCCGCGGGAGCGGATCTTCTCGGCGATTGAGGCACGGGAGCGGAAGCGGCCGGAGAGGGTGAGCCAGTCGCCGAGGGCCCGCTGGTAGCCGTCGTCGATCTGGACGACGTCGACGGGCAGGTCGAGGGTGTCCATCGCGCGGAGGTTCTCGTGGATGTCGTCCTCGGTGACCTGCGTGAAGTACTCGTACCAGGAGCACCAGACGGTGGGCGCCGGGCGCGGGGCCGCGATGCCGAGGCCGGAGGCCCAGTCGCCCAGCACGGACTGGATGTCCTCGCCCGTCCACTCCTTCACCGGGCCGTCAGCGCAGGCCTCCGCGACTCCGCCCCGCACGGCGAGCCGGATCGACGGCACCTCGCGCGTCGGCTCCGCCGCCGCCCACAGCCGGACCGGTGAGCCGTCGCCGGGGTCGAGCGCGAGCAGGCCCTCGCCCTGGAAGACGCCGTCGGGGACGGTGACGCCGGGGCGGTAGCAGACCGTGGCCCAGTTGGCGTTGGCCGGACGATGGGGCGCCGCGCCGAGGGCGTAGGCGCCGCTCGGGCTCCAGGACTGCCAGCCCTCCTCGTGGACGCGGGCGCGGCGGCGGTCGACCGGCACGGAGGCCAGCGGCGTGAAGGGGTGCTGCACGGTGATCTCTTTCGGGAAGGGTCAGCCCTTGTTGGCGCCCAGCGTCAGGCCGCTGACGAACTGGCGCTGGAGCACGAAGTAGACGATGAGGGTGGGGATGGCCGTGAGCAGGGCTCCGGCCGCGACCAGGTTGGGGTCGGTGAAGTACTGGCCGGAGAGGTTGTTCAGCGCCGAGGTGATCGGCATGTTCTCGCCGGTGGAGATCAGGACGATGGCCCAGAAGAAGTCGTTGTAGATCCAGATGGACAGCAGGGTGGCGAGGGCGGCCATCGCGGGCTTGCACAGCGGCAGCACGATCTGCCAGTACAGACGCCACACGGAGGCACCGTCGACCAGGGCGGCCTCCGTCAGTTCGTGCGGCAGCGAGCGCATGTAGTTGCTCAGCACGAACGCGCAGAAGCCGGACTGGAACGCCACATGGATCAGGACCAGGCCGAGCGCGGAGTCGTAGAGCTTGCCGGACATCGTGATGCCGGGCAGGTCGATCAGCAGGTACAGCCGGTACAGCGGGGTGATGATGACCTGCTGGGGCAGCAGGTTGCCGGCCGTGAAGACCAGCAGCAGGAACAGGTTGACGCGGAAGTCGAAGCGGCTGACGTAGAAGGCGACCATCGACGACAGCAGCAGCGTCAGCAGCACGGCCGGCACGGCGACGATCAGCGTGGTGCCGAAGTAGTGCAGCATGTCCGACTGCGTGAAGGCGTTGGTGAAGTTGTCGAAGGTCAGCTTGTCGGGCCAGGAGACATAGCCCTTGTCGCTGGTCTCCGCGTACGGCCGCATCGCCGCGAGCAGGGCCCACAGCAGGGGCGCCAGCCAGGCCAGCGCCGTGACGGCGAGGAAGGTGTGCAGGAGGATCCGGGCGGGGCGGATGGGGGTGCGCTGCTTGTGAGCGCCGGCGACGGTGCTCATGCGCGCCGCTCCTTCCGGAAGGTGGCGATCAGGTACGGGATGATCACCGCGAGCGAGATCACCAGCAGGACGACGGCGATGGCGGAGCCGTATCCGATCCGGCTGGACTCGCCGATGATGTTGTTGGTCACGAGGATCGACAGCAGCTCGGTGCCCTGGGCGCCCTTGTTGAAGACGAAGACCAGGTCGAAGGCGCGCAGGGCCTCGATGATCGTGACGACCAGAACGACGGTGTTGGTGGGCCGCAGGGTCGGGAAGACGACGTTCTTGAACGTCTGCCACTCGTTGGCGCCGTCCAGCGAGGACGCCTCCCGCAGGGCGGGGTCGACGCCCTTCAGGCCGGCCAGGTAGAGGATCATCATGTAGCCGGCGTGCCGCCAGGAGGCCGCGACCAGGATGGCCCAGAGGTTGAGGTCCGGGTCGCCGATCCAGTCGATGTAGTGGCCGGGCTTGTTGGCTCCGATGAGGCTGTTGATCAGGCCGGTGTCGGGGTTGTAGACCAGCTGCCAGACGAAGCCGATGACCGCCATCGACACCACGACCGGCAGGAAGAACGCGGTCTGGTAGACGCGGCTGAAGCGGATCTGCTTGTCCAGTTGCACGGCCAGGAACAGGCCGAAGGGCGTGGGCAGCAGGATGAGCACGACGAACCAGACGACGTTGTGCTCGACGGCGGGCCAGAACTGCGGGTTGCTGGTGAACAGCTGCCTGAAGTTCTCCAGGCCGACCCAGTGGATGGTGTCGAAGCCGATGCCGTCCCAGCTGGTGAAGGCCAGCGCGATGGAGGCGAGGGCCGTCAGCCACACCAGGGCGACGTGCAGGATCGTCGGCACGCCCGCCATCAGGCCGAGCGTGATGCGGTCGCGGCGGGTCAGCAGGCGCTTGTGCCCGTGGGGCACCTTGGCGGGCGTGGACGCGGGGGCGGGCCCCGGAGCCGGCTCGTCGGCCGTCTCCGGGACCTTGGCGGGGGTGGCAGTCATGTCGGATCCGAGTCGTCGATTCTCCGTTCGGTCAGGAGGAGGCGAAGATCGTCTTCTTCTGACGCTCGATCGACGAGAGGATGCTGTCGACGTTCTTGGGGTTGCGGACGAAGTTCTGGAGGGCGGGCTGCATCACCGTGGAGGTGAAGTCCGGGCGGGAGTCGCGGTCCATGAACTGCGTCAGGCTCTTCGCGCTGGAGATCATCTCGAAGGACTTCTTCTGGAGCGCGGTGTAGGCGGCGGTGTCGGCCTTGGTGGAGGCGGCCACCACGCTCGAGTCGGCCTTGAGGTAGATCTCCTCGGCCTCGGGGGTGCCCAGGTACTCCAGCAGCTTGGCGGCGCCGTCGCGGTTCTTCGGGGCCTTGGAGAGCATGAAGCCGTCGGTGGGCGCCTCGACGGTGTCCTGGCCGAACTGCGGGTCGATCTCCGGGAAGGCGAAGAAGTCGAGGTCGTCGAGGTCGGCCTTGTTGGTGAACTGCTGGCCGACGAAGGTGCCCAGCAGATACATGCCGGCCTTCTTCGCCACCAGGGTCTGGGCCGCGTCCTGCCAGGTGCGGCCCACCGCGCCCTCCTGGTGGTAGGGGAGGATCTCCGTCCAGTGGTCGAAGACCTTGCGCACCTTGGGGTCGGTCCAGGAGGCCTTGCCCGCCATCAGCTCGACGTGGAAGTCGTAGCCGTTGGTGCGGAAGTTGATCTGGTCGAAGGTGCCCATCGCGGGCCAGGCGTCCTTGTCGCCGAAGGCGATGGGGACCAGCCCGTCCTTCTGCATCCGCTTGCACAGGGCGACGAGGTCGTCCCAGGTGGTGGGGACCTCGTAGCCGTGCTGGGCGAAGACGCTCTTGCGGTAGAAGACCGCCCAGGGGTACGTGTACAGCGGCACGAAGTAGTACTTGCCGTCCTCGCCCTTGCTGAGCTTCTTCATCGCGTCGGGGAAGTTCCCGCCGATCTTCTGCCACACGTCGTCGATCGGGGTGGCCAGCTTCTTCGACGCGAAGAACTGCATGCGGTACCCGGCGAACCAGGTGAACACGTCGTCGGGCGTGCCCTGGAGGTAGGAGTTGATCTGCTCCTGGAACGTGTTGTGGTCCTTGGTGTTCACGTCGACCTTGATGCCGGACTTCTTGGTGAAGGCGGCGTAGATCTCGGCGAACGCCTTCTTCGGCACCGCGTCCGAGGAGTTCGAGCCGAGGCTGACCGTCTTCGGGTCGGCGGCCGCACCGCTGCCGCCACAGGCGCTCAGCAGGGGTATGCCGGCGCCGAGCAGGGCCGCGCCGCCTATGCCGCGCAGGACGGAGCGGCGGCTGGCAGCGGGGAGGGAGAGTCCGGAAGGAGAGAGGTCGTGCATGAACGGCTCCTGAGGGCAGGGTTCGGCCACCGAGGGTGTGGCGCGAAATCCGGTCTTAATCGACCAGAAATCAACTTGACCGAACACGGTGGCGCAATAACAGCCGTATGTCCGGTCATGCGTCAAGGGCCGTCGCGTCGATTTGTCGAAACGTGACCGACCCGTGAGCGTTCACGCGCCCCGGGAGGGGCCGGGGGCCTGCCGGAGAGAGCGGAAGCCGTCAGGCGGAGCGGGAGCGGTTGTATGCAGCGAGCAGCCTGCCCCGACGCCGTCGCCGCACCTGTCCGTGTCGTCCCCTGCTCGCCGGCGCCCGCCCGGCCGGCTGGATCCAGATCCGCACCTCGGTCCCGCCGAGCACCGACGAACCGATCCGTACGTCCCCGCCGGTCGACTCCGCGAGCCGGCGCACGATGTCCAGCCCGAGCCCGGTCGAGCCGTCGGTCCCGGAGCCCCGGCCCCGCGCCATGGCGGCCTGCGGGTCGGGTATGCCGGGGCCCGCGTCGGAGACGAGGACGATCACCGCGTCCTCGCCGTTGTGCACGTCGACCGCGAAGGCGGTGCCTTCCGGGGTGTGCCGGAAGACGTTGCCGAGCAGCGCGTCGAGCGCGGCGGCCAGGTCGGTGCGGGCCACGGGTATGCGCACCGGCCGGTCGGCCCCGGACACCCGCCACTTGCGGCCCTCGTCCTCCGCGAGCGCCGACCAGAAGGCCATCCGCTCCCGGACCACCTCGGCCGCGTCGCACCCGGCGCCCGGGCCGGCCGCGGCCGTCTGCGGCTTGGCCTCCCGGGCCGTACGGATGATGGTGTCGACCTCGCGCTCCAGCTGCTCGACCGCGGTCCGGGTCTGCTCGGCGGCCGGTCCCTCGCCGAGCGAGGCGGCGTTGAGCCGCAGCACGGTCAGGGGCGTGCGCAGCCGGTGGGACAGGTCGGCCGCCAGTTCCCGTTCGTTCGCCAGCAGTTGGACGACCTGGTCGGCCATCGAGTTGAACGCGACAGCGGCGAGCCGCAGTTCGGTCGGGCCCTCCTCGGGCACGCGGGCGCCGAGCCTGCCCTCCCCCAGGTCGCGGGCCCCCTCGACCAGGCGCTTGGCGGGCCGGACCATCCGCACGCCCAGCCGGTCGGCGACCGCGACCGAGCCGAGGACCAGCGCGACACCGACCCCGGCGAGCACCGCCCAGGCCGTGCCCACGCCGTTGGTGACCTCGGCCTCCGGCACGTACACCTCGACGACCGCGATCTCGCCGGTGCTGAGCGCGACCGGCTGGAGCAGCGTCGAACCGCCGGCCACTGCCGTGGTGGAGGCACGGCCCAGCTTCCGCACGGCGGCGATGTCCTCGTCGGCCGCGCGCTGCCGCCCGAGCTCCAGGGCCTCCTGGCCGTCGCCCGCCGGTATGTGCACGGCCATCCCGGCGTCGGAGCCGGCGGAGGCCACGACCCGTTCGAGCTGATCGCGGTCGGTGGTGATGGACAGCGCCGGGGCGACGGCCGCGGCCTCCCGCTCGGCGTTCGAGAAGGCGCGGTCCCGGGCCATCTCGCGGATGACGAGTCCGAGCGGCACCGCGAAGGCGAGCACGACCATGGTGGTCACCGCCAGCGACACCTTGACCAGGGCCCACCTCATCGCGGCGCCTCCGCCCCCGGCGGTTCGAGCTTCACTCCGACACCCCGAAGGGTGTGCAGATAGCGGGGGTTGGCGGCCGTCTCGCCCAGTTTCCTGCGCAGCCAGGACAGATGGACGTCGATGGTCTGGTCGTCGCCGTACGACTGCTGCCAGACCTCGGCGAGCAGTTCCTTGCGGGGGACGACGACCCCGGGGCGGCGGGCCAGGAAGGCGAGCAGGTCGAACTCGCGGCGGGTGAGGTCGAGCCGCGCGCCGTCCAGCTCGGCCTGGCGGCGCAGCGGATCGACGGTCAGGCCGCCCACCCGGATCACCTGGGACGGCTCCCCTTCACCCGAGCCGGAGCGGGCGCGGCGCAGCACGGCCGCCATGCGGGCCGACAGGTGCTCGACCGAGAAGGGCTTGGTCAGGTAGTCGTCCGCCCCGGCGTTCAGCAGCCGGACGATCTCCGCCTCGTCGTCCCGGGCCGTGGCGACGATCACCGGCACGTCCGTGATGCCGCGCAGCATCTTCAGGGCCTCGGAGCCGTCGAGATCGGGCAGTCCGAGGTCCAGGATCACCACGTCGAAGCGGACATGGGCGACCTCGCGCAGCGCCTCCAGTGCCGTCCCGACGCTGCGTACGGTGTGCGAGGCGTCGGTCAGGTGCCGGATGAGCGCCGAGCGTACGAACTGGTCGTCCTCGACCACGAGCACACTTGCCATGCGCCGCACCGTACGCCATCTCGAACAGCCGGGTGCGGGCCTGTGGACAACTCCGCGCCTGGGGACAACCGGCCCCGCGAGACGCCCGTTTGTGGACCACGCGTGGGACGCGTGAGGCAGTATGACCGGCGATGCGCAGAGGACTCCTACACGTACTGGCATGGCTGCTCGCCACGGGCGCGGCGGTCACGCTGTCGTGGTGGGGTGTCCACACGGTGATGGCGGGCACGGCCTACGACCCGCCGCGCGCCCTGCCCGTCAAGGCCGCCGATGCGCCCCGGCTGGAGTCGAAGCCGCCGCCGACGCCTTCGGAACGAACGAGTCCTCGACCGCGCCGGACGTCGAGTCCACCGCCACCGCCCCCGGCCGGAATGCCGAGCCCGACCCCCACACCACCCAGTCCCTCCCCCACGGCCACCGGCCAGGTCAAGAGCTACGACACTGAGGGCGGCCGGGCGGTCTTCGACCTGGGCAGGACCTCCGCCTCCCTCGTCTCGGCCACTCCCGGCGCGGGCTGGTCGATGCAGGTATGGAAGACGGAGTCCTGGATCCGCGTGGAGTTCTCCTCGGGCGCGGACCGGGTGTCGGTGTTCTGCACCTGGCACGACGGACCGCCGCGCGTGGAGATCGGGACCTACTGAGCGCCGTACCGGTGAGGGCCTAGGCGTGCGTGCCGCAGGGGCTCACCGGAACACCGAAGCGGGCGGCGCGGGGGACGCCACGGCCGCGACGTCCGTGACGGGTGCGGCCCCGCCGGTGAAGTCGGTGAGCGTCCTGCCGTGCTCGACCCGGCCGGGATGCGGGTCGGAGGCGGCACGGCGGGTCAGTTCGGCGACGGGCAGCGGCTGGTCGGAGGCGACCAGGACGGCGTTCCCGAAGCGTTTGCCGCGCAGCACCGTCGGGTCGGCGACCAGCGCGAGCTGCTCGAAACGGGCTGCGGCGGTGGCGATCTGGCCGCGCAGGTGGGCGAGCGGCGGCCCGTCGGCGAGGTTGGAGGCGTAGATCCCGCCGGGCTTGAGGGCCCTGCGCACGTCGTCGAGGAACTCGGTGGAGGTCAGATGGGCCGGGGTCCGGGCGCCGCTGAACACATCGGTGATGACCAGGTCGGCCCAGCCGTCCGGAACCTTGGCGAGCCCTTCACGGGCGTCGACGGACCGCACCCTGATGCGCGCGTTCGCGTCCAACGGCAACTCGCGGCGGACCAGTCGGACGAGGCCGGCGTCCCGTTCGACGACCTGCTGGGTGGAGCGGGGCCGGGTGGCGGCGACGTACCGGGCGAGGGTGAACGCCCCTCCGCCGAGGTGCACGGCGTGCACGGGCCGGCCCGGCGGGGCGACGAGGTCGATGACATGCCCGAGCCGGCGCTGGTACTCGAAGGAGAGGTACGCCGGGTCGTCCAGGTCGACGTGCGACTGCGGGGCCCCGTCGATCACCAGGGTCCAGGCCCGGGCCCGGTCACGGTCGGGGATGAGCTCGGCGAGCCCGCCGTCGACACTCTCGACGACGGCTTCCGCACCGGCCTGCCTGCGCCGACCGCTCCTGGACTTTCCCATGGGGTCATTATCGGGGGCGGGCTGCTAAGCAGGACGTACGGTTCCCCGGGCGCCACCGCCCACCCCGCGTCTGGGACCTGTTCCAATCGGCGGCCCTAGCGGCAGCTGTCCGCCGCCCTGATCGTCCGGGCCGCCTCCCCGAGGGCCTTGCGCAGCACCACCGGGTCCGTCGCGAGGTCCGCCTCGCCGGGCGGCAGCAGCCAGTCCGAGCCCTCCACCGGAGGTTCGGGGGCCAGGGGCAGTCCGCGTCCGTCGGTCTCAGTGCAGGTGCTCCCGGGCACGTCCCACGCCGCGGCCGTCCCCGGCGGCACCAGGAAGCCCAGCGTGTCACCGCCGTCGTCGTGCAGAACGGGCCCGACCGCTTCCCCGGCCCCGCGCCGCAGGATGTCGACCGCCTCCAGCCCCTGCCGCGCCGGCACCGTCACGACCTCGCAGCCGGCCGACGGCGTGCTCGGCTGCGTACCCGGCGGTGTACGAGGATCGTTGATCTGGCTGGTCTCCATCCCGGCCTCCACCACGGAACCCCTGCTTGGACGAGCGGTCGGGAGTCGGGGGCCTCCCGGTCCACGGGGTTCAACGCGGCGGACCGTCAACGGCTACGGCGGAAGTCAGCCGCAAAGGATGGCACTTCATGGCAGATCACGGATGAGATATCCGGTTTGTAGTCAAACCCAGCGTGAGGACTCCGACACAGCAGGTACGTTCTTGCCCGCCGGACACAGGGCAGGCCATACGGGACAACACGTACAACTCGCCCCGAACCCGGCATGGTTCGACGGTTCGCACGAGAGGACCCGGCCATGGCGTCGTCAGCGGTGACCTCGTCTCAACCCAACCGGCCAGCACGGCCCAACCTCGCCTTCCGGCAGCTGCGCGGACAGCGCTCGCCGGCCGAGTTCGCCGCGGCGATCCGCCGGGCGGCCCTGGAGATCGGCGAGCAGGTCTGCTGTGACGCGCGGTACATCGGCCGGGTCGAGGCGGGCGAGATCCGCTGCCCCAACTACGCATACGAACGGGTGTTCCTGCACATGTTCCCTGGCCGCACGCTCACCGACCTGGGGTTCGCGCCCCGCTCATCGGTACGCGGACGCCGGGCGCGCGACACCGAGGACGCGCCCCTGACGTGCACCCCGAACCCGGCGAACGCCACCCGTGAGACCAACGGGGCGTGCGAGCCGTATGAAACGCCGAACCCGTACGACCCGTACCACCCGCACGACACCTACGAGGAGAGCGACGTGCTACGTCGCGCATTCATGACCGGCGGAGGCGCCACGGTGGCCGCCGCCTCGCTGGGGCCCGTCGGCCTCGCCCTCGACGCCGCGGCGGCACAGCGCCCCGCGCGCCGCGCCGGGGCGAGTGACGCGGGTGCTCTTGAAGACGCCGTCCGCCGCATCCGGCTGCTCGACGACCGGCACGGGGCCGACGGCCTCTACCGCCGTGCGGCGGCCCCGCTGCGTGCCGCCTACGCCCTGCTGGACGCCGGGACGACCCGGCAGACGACGGCGGACCGGCTCTACTCGGGCGCCGGTGAACTCGCCATCTCCGTGGGCTGGCTGGCCCACGACTCGGGACGCTTCGACGACGCCCGCTCCCACTACGCGGAGGCCCTGGCGACCGCCCGGATGACCGGCGACCCGGGCCTGGAGGCGCACGCCTTCTGCAACACGGCCTTCCTCGCGCGCGACGCGGGCCGGCCGCGCGAGGCGGTCCGGGCGGCCCAGGCCGCACAGCGCGTCGCCCGGCCCGTCGGCTCGGCCCGGCTGATGTCGCTGCTCGCACTGCGCGAGGCGGGCGGCTGGGCGGGCCTCGCCGACCGCGTCGGCTGCGAGCAGGCACTGGCCCGGGCGCAGGCCCTCTTCGACCGGGGCCCCTCGGACGAGGACCCCGAGTGGATGAGCTTCTACGGTGAGGCCGAACTGGAGGGCCTGGAGGCGCAGTGCTGGTCCACGCTCGGCGACTGGCGCCGGGCGGCCCGGCACGCGCGGCGGGCGGCGGAGCTCCAGGATCCGCACTTCACACGGAACATCGCGCTGTACACGGCGGAGCTGGCGGACGACCTCGCGCGGGGCGGGCGGCCGGACGAGGCCGCCGTGGCGGGGATGCGGGTGCTGGATCTGCTGGAGGAGGTCCAGTCCTCCCGGATCCAGACGATGCTGTCGGCTACGGCGCGGGTGCTCTCGCCGCACCGGCGGGCGTCGGGGGTGTCGGCGTTCCTGGAGAGGCACGCGTCGACGCCGAGGGTGGTGTGACGCGCCGCACCCAGTAGCGAGAGGCCCGCGGCTAGGCGGCCACGGCGGCCAGGTGCCCGAGATCGTTCCAGCTCTCGATCGCCGGCTCCCCGTAAGCCCACCCCAGCACCGACAGCGACGTCGGGTTCAGCCGTATCCGCGCCGCGAAGTCGATCGGCAGGCCCAGCCAACGCGCCCCGATGGAGCGCAGGATGTGCCCGTGGGCGAAGACCAGGACGTCCCGGTCCTCGGCGCGCGCCCAGGAGACCACCTCGTCCGCCCGGGCCGTGATCCCGGCGAGGGTCTCGCCCTCGGGGACACCGTCGCGCCAGATGAGCCAGCCGGGCCGGACGGCCTGGATGTCCGCCGGGGTCATGCCCTCGTACGCCCCGTAGTCCCACTCCAGCAACGCGTCCCAGGTCCGCGCGCGGTCGCCGAAGCCGGCCAGTTCACACGTCTCACGCGCGCGTGCCAGCGGGCTGGTGCGCACCTCGACCCCGGGCAGGCCGTCGTACGGCGCCCGGTGCAGGCGCTCCCCGAGCAGCTCGGCCCCGCGCCGGCCCTCCTCCAGCAACGGCACGTCCGTCCTGCCCGTGTGCTTGCCGGACAGCGACCACGCGGTCTGTCCGTGCCGGGCCAGCAGGATGCGCGGAGCCATGGGGGACCTTTCCGGGAGAAAGACGCGAGCGGAACTCCACCATCATCGCGCACGCTGGTCGCGGGCAACCCGGGGGGCGATCTCAGCGTCTTTGAGGTCCGGAGGGCGCCCCCAGGGGGCGCACGTACGCCGTAAAGTGACACGACCGACCGGCCGGGCGCGCCGTGTGGAGACGAAGGGGGAGGGCGATCGGATGCCGCACACCGAGATACCGGGCACCGAGGCGGCCCCTGCACGCCGGCTGCGCTGGTGGACGGAACTGCCGCTGATCCTGCTGGTGTACGCGTGCTACACGGCGGGCCGCCTCCTCGCCCGGGGCGACGTCTCAGGTGCGGTCGACAACGGCCTGGCGCTCCTGCGCGCCGAGAAGGCCCTGTATCTCAACTTCGAGCACCCGCTCAACCGCCTCTTCACCCACGAGGCCTGGATAGGCATACCGGCGGACTTCTGGTACGCGTCGCTGCACTACCTGGTCACGCCGGCGATCCTCGTGTGGCTCTTCCGCTCCCACGCGGTGCGGTACCGCGCCGCGCGCACGTGGCTGATGACGTCCACCCTCATAGGCCTGGTCGGTTTCACACTGATGCCGACCTGCCCGCCCCGGCTCCTCGACGCGAGCCACGGCTTCGTCGACACGATGGCCCAGTACAGCTCGTACGGCTGGTGGGGTGGCGCGGCGAGCGCCCCGCGCGGCATGGGCGGAATGACCAACCAGTACGCGGCGATGCCGAGTCTGCACGTGGGCTGGGCCCTGTGGTGCGGGGTGATGCTGTGGCGCTACGGCGGTACGCGCACGGCGAAGATCGCGGGAGTCGCCTACCCGCTGATCACGACGATCGTGGTCATGGGCACCGCCAACCACTACTTCCTCGACGCGGTCGCGGGCGCGGCCGTCATGGGCGTCGGGCTGTTGCTGGCCCCGGTCGTGATGCGCGCGGCGGACCGGGTCAAGGCGCGTTTCGTGCCGCGCGTCGCACCGGTCACGGCGGCATCTCCCGCCGCGGGTTCCCCGATTGTCAGTGCCGGATGCCAGACTTCCGCGGGTGAGCGAATTCCACGGCAGCGCGAGTCGCGGCTCGGAGCAGGAGCCGAGCCGAGTGCCTCCCCCAAGGACGCGGGGGACGGCGCTCCGGCACCGGCTCGCTGAGCTGCGCGGTCCCGACGTACCGGCGAAGGCCCTGGACGCGCGCGCATTGGCGGCGCTGGCCGCCAACCCCGGTTGTGCGCGCAGAGCGATCCTCGACGGCGCCGGGGTGAACAAGGCGGCACTGGCGAGCGCGCTGGGCTCGCCCTCGGCCTTCGGTCAGTCCCAGTTCGCGCTCACGCGGGGCAACGCGTTCGAGGCGAAGGTCAAGGCCGACGGCGGCGCGGAGCTGCTGCGGCTGGTGCACGAGAAGCTGGACCGGACGGCCGAGCCGCCCGCCGAGGCGCGCGTGCCCGACCTGACGGCGACCGGCCCCCAGGGGCGTACGGCCCGTACGGCGCTGGAGCTGCGGGAGGCCGCCACGCACCCGGGCGCGTGGACGCTGCTCGACCACCCGATGCTCGCCTTGGACGTCGCGGGCTCCCCCGCGTACCTCGAACCGGACGCGGTCGTGGTGCATCCGGACGGCAGCTGGACCGTGGTCGAGATCAAGTCGTTCCCGCTGCTGGACGGTTCGGCGGACCCGGCGAAGGTCGGGGCGGCGGCCCGGCAGGCAGCGGTGTACGTGCTGGCGCTGGAGGAGCTCGCCGCGCGAGTGGACCCTTCCCCGCGCGTGCGGCACCGGATCCTGCTCGTCTGCCCCAGGGACTTCTCCAACCTGCCGGCCGCGTCCGCCGTGGACATCCGCAAGCAGCGTGCGGTGACGGCCCGTCAGCTGACCCGGCTGACCCGCATCGAGGACATCGCCGAGGCGCTCCCCGAGGGCACCTGCTTCTCCCCCGAGCTGCCCGCCGACGAGCTGACGGCCGCCGTCGAATCGGTCCCGGCGACGTACGCGCCGGAGTGCCTGTCCGCGTGCGAGCTGGCCTTCCACTGCCGGGGCCGCTCCCGCGAGGCGGGCGCGGTGACCTCGCTCGGGCGGCCGGTGCGGGCGGAGCTGGGCGGGCTGACGACCGTGGAGGACGTCCTCGCGGCGGCCCGCGGCGAGGCGGGTGATCCCGGCGATCCGGCGGTGGCGGCCCTCCGGCGGGCGGCGGCCCTGCGCGCCGAGGCCCTGGAGGCGGCATGTCGCTGATCTCCACCCTGGCCCGGCTCGAAGCGGTCAGCACGGGCCGCGCCCAGCCCGCCGCGACCGTCCGGCACCGGCACCTGTCCGACCGTCCGCTGGTGTTCGTGCCGCTGACCACCGCCGGTGAGGCAGGCGCCCCGCTCGGCGCGCTGGTCGGCACCGACCGGGACGCGCCGCGGCTGCTGGTCGTCCCCCAGCCCCGTGACCGCGATCTGAGGTTCGCGTTCCTGGCGGACCTGGCCGACGTGGTGCTGCCCTACGTCGACGCGTACGCCGAGGTCGTGGAGGCCGCCGAGCGCACCGAGACCGATCCGGAGACCGGCAAGCGGGTCAAGGTCGAGGTCGACCTGTGCGCGGACGCGCCGCAGCTGATCGTGCCGAGCCGCGGGGGCATCGACCTGGTGCGGCTGCTCGGGCGTTCCATGCGGTTCCGGCGGACGGCGGAACAGGAGCCGGAGGCCCCGTATCCGGCGCCGCCCCGGGTGCCGCTGCTCGGGCGGTGGCTGACGCACTTCGGGGAGCGGGCCCGGGTGCCCGGCTCCTCGCTGCTGCTGGCCATGACCGACGTACTGGGCCGGCACTGGGCGACCGGGCAGTCCACGCTGGAGGACCAGCACCTGGGGGCGCTGCTCGCCTGGATCGACCCGCCGGAGGGCCTGACCGGCGCCGAGGCGGCGCTGCGGGCCGAGCTGGAGCGGGACGCGCAGGGCCAGCTGACGTGCCCCCCGGCCGGTCCCGCCACCGACCCCGCGTTCGACAACAAGCTGCTCGCCCCGGCCATCGAGCGCTACGACCGGGCCCGCACGGCCCTGGCCGCCGCCGAGGACGGCCTGGAGGCCGACGACCGGCTCGGCGCGCTGACCGCCGCCGAGCGGGAGATCCGGGACCTGGTGCTCAGCCGCACCCTGCCCACCTGGGAGAAGGTCTGGCAGGGCCTGGACCTGCTGCGGGAGCTGCCCGAAGGGGCGCATGTCGAGGAGCGGTGGACCCGCGACCGCTGGTCCTTCACCGGCCACCGCGACCGGGTCCTGGCCGGCGAGCCCCCGCAGCCGCGCCGCGACGACGCGGTCACGGCGGCGAACAAGCTCGCCACGCGCGAGCGCGAGCAGGCCCGGCTGGAGGCGCAGGAGGCCCTCGACGACCCGCTGGTCATGGCGGGGCGGCGGCTGTCCGGGGAGGCGTTCGCGGGGGAGGTCACGGACGTCGTGATGGCGTACAGCGAGGGCAAGCGGCCCAGCCCGCGCCCCCTGGTCACGGTGCGCACGGACGACCGGCCGCATCTCGGGGAGCGCACGAAGGTCTACCGGTCGCTGGGCGGGAAGCCGCAGTCTGCGGAGTTCGTCGAGGCCGAGGAGGACGGCGCGTACGTCGTGCTGCGGATCCTCGACAAGATGGGCCGCGGCAAGGAACCCGAGCCGGGGTCGGTGCCGGAGAAGGGCGACCGCGTCTGCTTCACGCTCTTCGAGCACGAGCAGCGGGGCGGCGCGAAGCTGCCCGACCCGGAGGAGACGCCCTGGACGCACGGCGGGCCGCCCGGTGAGGCGACCCTGGAGGCCGCCGACCCGGTGACCGCGGAGGACCTGCTGTGACGACGCTCTTCGATCCCGCCGCCACGGCGGCCCAGGCCACCGACGCGATCCTCCACGACACGCTGCACGGCACCGCGCGCGGTGTCGTCGTCGACTCCCCGCCCGGCGCCGGCAAGTCCACGCTCGTGGTCCGCGCGGCCCTGGAACTGGCCGAGGCCGGCCATCCGCTGATGGTGGTGGCGCAGACCAACGCCCAGGTCGACGACCTGGTCCTGCGGCTCGCCGAGAAGAACCCCGGGCTGCCGGTGGGCCGGCTGCACAGCAGCGACGCCGACCCGTACGACAAGGCGCTCGACGACCTGGAGAACGTCCGCAAGTCGGCGAAGGCGGCCGATCTCGCCGGGCTGGCCGTGGTGATCTCGACGGCGGCGAAGTGGGCGCATGTGAAGGCCGACGAGCCGTGGCGGTACGCGATCGTCGACGAGGCGTACCAGATGCGCTCGGACGCGCTGCTCGCCGTGGCCGGGCTGTTCGAGCGGGCGCTGTTCGTGGGCGACCCGGGGCAACTGGATCCGTTCGCGATCGTGGGCAGCGAGCAGTGGGCGGGCCTCACGTACGACCCGTCGGCCTCGGCGGTGACGACGCTCCTCGCGCACAACCCGGACCTGCCCCAGCACCGCCTGCCGGTGTCCTGGCGTCTCCCGGCGTCCGCGGCACCGCTGGTGTCGGACGCGTTCTACCCCTACACCCCGTTCCGCAGCGGCACCGGCCACGGCGACCGCCGCCTCTCCTTCGCCGTGCCGTCGGACGGCTCGGGCCCCGACCGGGTGATCGACGAGGCGGCCGAGTCGGGCTGGGGCCTGCTGGAGCTGCCCGCCCGGCACACCCCGCGCACGGACCCGGAGGCGGTCCGAGCGGTGGCGACGGTCGTACGGCGGCTGCTGGACAGGGGCGGCGCGGCGACCTCGGAACGCTCACCCGATCCCACCCCCCTGTCTGCGGACCGGATCGCCGTCGGCACGGCACACCGCGACCAGGCGGCGGCGGTGCGCGCGGCCCTGGCCGACCTCGGCGTCACCGACGTGGTCGTGGACACGGCGAACCGGCTCCAGGGCCGCGAGTACGACGTCACGGTGGTCCTCCACCCCCTCTCCGGCCGCCCCGACGCCACGGCCTTCCACCTGGAGACGGGCCGCCTGTGCGTCCTGGCCTCCCGCCACCGGCACGCGTGCGTCGTGGTCTGCCGGGCAGGGGTCGGCGACCTGCTGGACGACTATCCGTCGACGGAGCCGGTCCAGCTGGGGACGGTGGTGAAGTTTCCTGATGGCTGGGAGGCGAACCACGCGGTACTGGCACACCTGGCCGAACATCGCGTGTCCTGGAGACCGTGACGAACGCCGCAGCCTGGAGGCCGTGACGAACGCCAGGTGGTGTCGCAGCCGTATCCACTACCGCGATGCCCACTTGCGCGCCCGCGAGACAATGGACGGTGGCCCACTCCACCGGGAGGGCCAGCGCGACGTACGAGGAGGAGAAGACATGGCGGAGCCCACGCCGCGTCGGAACGAACCGCGGCTACGCCCCGCGCCCCTGCTCTTCGAGCCCGCGGAGGCGGCCTCGGACCCTGAGCACTTCTTCGATCTCGAGTCGATCGACGATCCCCGCGCGCTGCTGTCCCGCGCGACGGAGCTGACGCTGGCGTTCCGGGCCGCGGCGGACCGGGCGGTGGAGTTCCAGGCGATCGCGGCGGCGCAGCTGGCGGATCCGCGGCGGTTCGACCGGCTGACGACCGCGGACATCGCCGAGCGGGCCGAGTGGACCGAGGACTACGCCAAGAAGATGGTCGAGTTCGGACGGGACCTGATGCGGGGCGGCGGCGAGGGCCGAGGGTCCGTCGACCCGGTGTGAGACCGGCAGACCCGCACGTTCTCGATCTATCTGGCATATGCCAGGCGGGCAAGATACTCCCTCCCCACCCCTCCTGTCCCGATTTCCCGCAACCCTCGGGAACCGCGCGTGCACGGCCGGTAGACATGGGCGTCATGAGCAGCGCATGGAACGCCTCCTATGTCACCCCGGACGGGGCCGCCTGGCTCGCCTCGGCAGGAACGTATCCGCGAAGCACGCTCGCCCTCTGGGAGGAGCGGCCGGACGCACCGGTCGTACTGCCCTGCGGGTCGGTCTTCGACGTCGTCAGCGCGCCCGCGATGTTCGGACGGCGGATGCTCGACCGGCTCTGGGACGACGGGCCCGGCTCGGGCCCGGTCGCGGAGTTCCGCGGCCGGATGCTGCTGTTCTGCGCGCCCGGCACGGCCCAGCGGCTGCCGGTGCTGCTGGAGTGGGAGGAGTGGGGCAAGCACGGCGGGGACACCCGGGAGCCCGGCCGCACGGGCGGGGTCCCGCCCCTGCTGTGCCACGGCACGGGCGACGCGGTGACCGTCCCGGCACCGGCGGACGACGCCTCCCCCGGCCGCTCCGGCGCCCGCTGGCTCGTCGCCCCCGACACCCGTCAGCCCTGGCTGCCCGGCCCCGAGGTACTGCTGTGGGCGGCCGTCCGGGCGGCCCGTTCGGCCGTGCGGATATCGATTTTTCCTCCCGCCGACCAGGGTGCTAAGGTCTACGACGTCAGCAGGCGCCGCTAGCTCAGTTGGTTAGAGCAGCTGACTCTTAATCAGCGGGTCCGGGGTTCGAGTCCCTGGCGGCGCACAGACGGCAAAGGCCCTTCGCGAGAGCGAGGGGCCTTCTGCATGCCCGGCATCCGCATCGCGCGCCTTCAGCGCCCGGCCGTGATCCGCACCGTCCAGGCCCCCGAAGCCGTGCGGCCCTCCACCTCCACCCGGATGCCCTCCCCCGGCACCGTGAAGCTCTCCCCGGGGCCGATCGGCGCGTCCGCGAGGGGCGGGTAGACCGAGTCCTCCCAGCAGGCCTCGGTGCGCGGATGGGCGTCGATCACCTCGATCGGCCCGCCCCCGGACTGCGCCCCGCCCCGCACCCGGTACACGAGCACCCCCTGCCGGCACGCGGCCACGTCGTTGCCCACCGGCCCGCGCGCCTCGAACGCGAGCACGCTGTCGCGGCCGGTACGCAGCACCGCGAGCTTGGTGCCCCGCCCGAGCCCGAAGGCCGGCGCCCCCGCGGTGCCCGTCACCGGCACCCCCGGCCCGGCCGCCAGTGGCTCCAGGGTCAGCCGGGCGGGCCCGGCGTCCTGCACGCACCGCACCTGCCGCTGGTCCAGCCAGCCCAGCTTCCACTTGTGCCAGCCGAACAGGTCGGGCGCCAGTCCGAACTGGCTGCCCATCAGGTCCCAGTCGCCGACGTGTGTGTCCCAGTCGCCCTTGCCGTCCACGGGCCGGTGGTAGAGGTCGGGCAGGTCGAACACGTGCCCGGTCTCGTGGGCGAGGACGAGCCGGTCCGGTGGATGCTGCTCGAACACCGTGACGACCCGGCGCAGATCGGTGCCGTCGGCCCGCATCGGACTCGTCAGGTTCACCACCTTGGTCGCGTCGGAGTCCACGCCGGGCGCGTCCGGGTCGGCGACGAAGTACACGACGTCGTAGCGGGAGAAGTCGACCTGCGGGTCGGCCACGGAGAGCGCGTCCCGCAGATACGCGGCCCGGTGGGTGGCGCTCCAGTCGCGCTGTATGTCGTACGCCGTGGACGGCTGCGGCATCTGGATCCAGTGCCCGAGCGAGTGCGGGCGCAAGGTGAAGCGGCCGTAGGAGGCGCGTTCGAAGAAGCGGGTGGTGGCCGGGAAGTGGTCGGCGGTCAGCTCCTGCGGCGTGGTCAGCGGATGGGCGTCCGGGAAGGACAGGAAGACCATGACCGCGTCCAGGGCCCGGGCCGGGCGCGGATAGGCGGCGTTCCAGGTGTCCAGGCCCTCGGAGTGGTGGGCGTCGGTGCGGGTCAGGGCGCAGGGCGCGGCCGAGTCGTGTTCGGCGGCCGACGGGCCGGTGCCGAGGGAGGTCGCGGCGAGCGCGGACATGGTGGTGAACACGGCCGCGGTGCTGCGCAGTCGGGCGCGCGGGAACTGACGCGGCACGGGTACCTCCGGGTACGGTTCGCGGGACACCGCACCCAGCCTGTGATGATTTGTCGTACTGCGTCCTGTTTGCTTGCACCAGTCGGGTGAAGAAGCCGAAACATCGCGGACGTCGACACCCGCGAAGCACTCACAGAACGTCACAACTGGTCGGGGGCCTGAAGAAGCCGTCCAGGCGTGAGCAGAAACGATCTGGCAGAAGGGCGGGTTGGTCCGGAACACTGGACACCGGCTGGAAGGCCCTGGGGCCAGCCTCTATGATCGGCACACTTTCCTGACCTTTCCTGCACGGACAGAGATCGAATACATGCGGGAGCGAGCGGTGAGCGGAACCTCCGAAGGGCCGGCGCCCGCGGCAGACCTCGACCGGCCGGTCGTCACAGAGAGTGAGATCGACACGTCTCCCCGTACCGAGCCCCCGGCGCCCGCGCCCTATCGCTCCGTCTTCGCGGCCGCCCCGCTCGCCATGGCCGTCGTCGACCGCGAGGGGATGGTCGTCAGCGCCAACGACTCGCTCGCCGCGCTGCTCGGTACGCCACCCGACGATCTGGCCGGGGCCGTCGCCGCCGACCTGGTCGACCTCACCGGTGACGCCCGCACCTGGCACGCGTACCGCGAGGTGCTGCGCGGCCGGCAGTCCCGGCTGCGCTGCACGCGCCGGCTCAAGCACCCCGACGGGCACTCCGTGTGGGTGCAGGTGACGGTCGCCCCGCTGCCCGCCGAGGACCGGGCCGTCCTGCTGACCGTCGCCGACATCAGCTCACGCCGCGAACTCCAGGCCCGGCTGCGGCACTTGCAGATGCACGACCCGGTGACCCGGCTGCCCAACCGCACGCTGTTCTTCGAACGCCTGTCGGCCGCGCTGGAGGCGGAGTCGTACGAGCAGAGCGGCACGGGCCGGATCGGGCTGTGCTACCTGGACCTGGACGGCTTCAAGGCCATCAACGACACCCTGGGCCACCGCGTGGGCGACCGGCTGCTGGCCGCCGTCGCCGAGCGCCTCACGCGCTGCGCGGACGAGGCCGGGCGGTCCCGGCCCAGCATCCCGCTGGTGGCCCGGCTCGGCGGTGACGAGTTCGCGCTGCTCGTCGAGGACTCCACCGGCACGGAGCAACTGGCCGAGCTGGCCGAGTCGGTGCTGGAGGCGGTCCAGGACCCGTTCGACATCTCCGGGCAGCGGCTGTCGGTCTCGGCGTCGATCGGCGTGGTGGAGCGGCACGCGGCCGGGACGACCCCGACCGCCCTGATGCAGGCGGCGGACACCACGCTCTACTGGGCGAAGGCCGACGGCAAGTCCCGCTGGACGCTGTTCGACCCGGAGCGCAACGCCCACCGCATGACCCGCCAGGCGCTCGCCTCCACACTGCGGCCGGCCATCGACCGGGGCGAGTTCCAGCTGGAGTACCAGCCGCTGGTCGGCATGGAGGACGACCGGCTGCACGGGGTCGAGGCGCTCATCCGCTGGAATCATCCTCAGTTCGGCGTACTGACGCCGAATCGGTTCATCGGACTTGCCGAGGAGGACGGTTCGATCGTTCCGCTGGGCCGCTGGGTGCTGCGCACGGCCTGCGGACAGGCCCGCCGCTGGCAGCTGGACCATCCCGACGAGCCGCCGATCTTCGTGAGCGTGAACGTGGCGGTGCGTCAGGTCTGGGACTCCGACCTCGTGGCGGACGTGGCGGAGACCCTGGCCGAGACGGGCCTCGCGCCGCACCTGCTCCAGCTGGAGCTCACCGAGTCGGCGGTGATGGGCTCGGCCGGCCGGCCGCTCCAGGCCCTGAAGGCCCTCAGCGACATGGGCGTGCGCATCGCCATCGACGACTTCGGCACCGGCTACTCGAACCTGGCCTACCTCAGCCGCCTGCCGGTGTCCGTACTGAAGCTGGACGGCACCTTCGTCCGCGGCTTCCAGTACGACGACCGGGACAGCACGGCCACCCGCCCGAACCCGGCCGACGAGGTCGTGGTCGAGGCGATGATCCAGCTCGCCCACCGGCTGGGGCTGACGGTCACGGCCGAATGCGTGGAGACCTCGGACCAGGCGACCCGGCTGCGGCGCATCGGCTGCGACACCGGACAGGGCTGGCTCTACTCCCGTCCGGTGCCGCCGGACCGCATCTCCGAGCTGCTGGGCACGCCGGGCGTTCAGGCGGGCGTCGGCAACCCGTAGGCGTCGGCGATGAGTTCGTAGGAGCGCACGCGTACGTCGCCGCCGTGCGCGTTGGCCGTGATCATCAGCTCGTCAGCGCCGGTGCGCTTCTGCAGGTCGTCCAGGCCGGAGCGGACCTCGTCCGGGGTGCCGTGGATGACGTTGGCGTTCCAGGAGTCGACGAAGTCGCGCTCCATGGGGCTGAACTCGTAGGCCTCCGCCTCCTCGGGGCTGGGCACGAGGCCGGGGCGTCCGGTGCGCAGCCGGACCATGCTGAGGGCGGCGGCCAGGACCTGGCGGCGGGCCTCCTTCTCCTCGTCGGCGGCGAGCGCGGAGACACCGATGAGGGCGTAGGGCTCGTCGAGCACGGCGGACGGCTGGAAGGACTCCCGGTACAGGTCCAGGGCCGGGACGGTGTTCTGCGCCGAGAAGTGGTGCGCGAAGGCGAAGGGCAGGCCGAGGACACCGGCGAGGCGGGCACTGAAGCCGGAGGAGCCGAGCAGCCAGACGGGCGGGCGGTGCGGGGACTGGACGCCTCCGGGGGAGGTGGCCTGGACCGGCCCCGGTACGGCGTGGATACGGCGGTAGGGATGCCCGTCGGGGAAGTCGTCGTCGAGGAACCGGGTCAGCTCGGCGAGCTGCTCGGGGAAGTCGTCGGCGCCTTCGTTGAGGCGGTCGGTGCGGCGCAGGGCGGCGGCCGTGGCACCGTCGGTTCCCGGCGCGCGGCCGAGTCCGAGGTCGATGCGGCCCGGGGCCATGGCCTCCAGCGTCCCGAACTGTTCGGCGATGACGAGCGGGGCGTGGTTGGGCAGCATCACGCCGCCCGAGCCGAGGCGGATGCGGCCGGTGTGGGCGGCGAGGTGGGCGAGGATCACGGCCGGGGACGAGGAGGCCACGCCGGGCATGGAGTGGTGCTCGGCGACCCAGTAGCGGTGGAAGCCGCGGGCCTCCGCGAGGCGGGCCAGGTCGACGCTGGTGCGCAGCGCGTCGGATGCGGTGCGGCCGGCCCCGACGGTGACCAGGTCCAGTACGGAGAGGGGGACGGGGGCGCTGCCCTGCGCTGCGCCGCGTATCTCGTCTGCCGCCACGGTGGGGTGCCTCCTGCTGTGGGCCGTGTGCTGTCGTTCCGGCTCTAACAGGGGACTGTCTCCGGTTATTCCCGGGAGGTGCCGCGGGGTCAGGCGGCCTGCTCCCAGTCGCTCCGCGCGCCGCCGTACGGGGGCTGCCGGGCGGCCTTCTCGCGGACGCGGAGCACGATCCACGCGAGGACGGCTCCGCAGGCGAGCCACCAGGGCAGGGACCACACGGCACCCCACCAGTCCGCCCGCGGATCGAGGACGGCGTCCACCGCGGCGGTGATCATCGCCGCTGCCAGGCTCCAGCACAGCAGGCGCCCGGACAGCTGGACAGCGCTTACAGAAGATCTGAACGGGCCCGTTTCGGCCATCGGGGAGTCCTTCACGGCACGACTGGCTGCGGACGTGGCCAGTGTGCACGGGGAGAACAACGGAAGGGGAACGCGCTTTCGGTCAACTCAAGAGCCCCGCGAGACGGCGGAGTTGAGGATTCCTCACCTCCTGGCGGGTAGTTCACCCCTTATGCCCGGATCTGCCCCACCGAAGAGGTGGGACCGATTCCGGGCGTCGGTGGCGAGAACGGCACGCGCGCTCACGCCTGGACGAGCGGCTCCCTCGTGAACAGCGCCCCCAGTTCCGGCGCGTTCACGCGGCGGTCCGCCAGGCGGAGGCCCTCCCAGACCGTGACCTGGTTGGCGGTGAGGACCGGCTTGCCGAGGTCCTTCTCCAGGGCCGGGATGTGGGCCGCCGTGTGCAGGGCCGTGTCGGGCAGGAGGAGGGCCTCGGCCTGGGGGTGGTCGGCGTGCCGGGCCATGGCGAGGAGTTCCGCCTCGCCCCAGGTGCCGACCTCGGCGGCCGTGATGATGCCGGAGCTCTTCACCGAGACGACCTCGACGCCGTCCGCCCGCAGGAACTCGGCGAACAACTGCGCCACGTCGTCCGGGTACGTCGCGCCGATCGCGACCCGGCGCACTCCCAGCTCCCGTACCGCGTGCACGAACGCGAAGGACGTCGAGGAGGCCGGCATGCCGGCGGTCTGCGCCAGGGTGCGCACCTGGTCCTGAGCGCCGTCCCAGCCGTAGACGAAGCTGCCGCTGGTGCAGGCCCAGACCACGGCGTCCGCGCCGGCGTGCCGCAGCTCCTGGACGCCCGCCGCGAGTCGCCCGGCGGAGCCCATCTCGAGCAGCGCGTCCACCCGGTGCGCGTCCTCACCGATGTCGGTGTGCACCAGGTCCACCCGGATGTCGCTGCCGAGCAACTGCTCGATGCGCGGATAGTCGTCCTCGGCCGAGTGGCCCGGGTAGAGAAATCCCAGTGCTGTCATGTCCAGCCTTCCTGCTGCTGCTCTTCTTCCGGCACGACGGGACCGGGGTCCGCCCCCGGCGATCCGAGACCGACACGCGCCTCCGGATTGATCAGCGCTTGATACGGTCCCACCGCACGGGTACCCAGTCGGCGCAGCGCCGCCCACATCGTCACTTGGTTGGCCGAGATCACCGGGATGCGCAGTTCGGCCTCCAGTTGGGGGATGACGTCGTAGGTGGGCAGGTTGGTACAGCTGATGAACAGGGCGTCGGCGTCGTCGCGTACGGCCTGCCGGGCCATGTCCACCACCTCCCGGTAGGGGACCTTCCAGATGTGCCGGGTCAGGCCCATGAAGGCACAGCCGGAGATCGTGACGCCGGCCTGGGCGACGTACGCCTCCAGCGACTGCGTCACCGACACCGTGTACGGCGTCACCAGCGCCACCCGCCGTACGTCCAGTTCCACCAGGGCCTCCAGCAGCCCGCCGGAGGTGGTGATCGCCGGGACGGAGCCCGCCCGGCTCATCGCCTCGCACATCGCGCGCTCGCCCATGACGCCGCCGACGAAACTGCCGGACGTACAGGCATAGGCGATGACCTCGGGGGCGACCGCGTTGAGCGTGCCGACCGCCTCGCTCAGCGTCTCGTGTTCGCTGACCATGCGGGCGAGATCGAGGCTGACCTCGACCGGCACGAACGGTGTTCGTGTCATGTGCAGGGAGACCTCGTCCGGCACCCACCGCCACAGCTCGCGGTCGAGAGCGAAGTCGAAGGGGGCGACTACGCCGACCCCGCGCTGCGGGCTGGGCCCGCCGAGAAATGAGACGTCCATGGCAGGGCACCGGCCTCACACTGGGCAACGAGTGTGCAACGGATCGTGGGAACGCCCGTGTTGACGACGGTAGGTTCGGGTGCGAGCGTGGTCAATCCGTCCGGATCATTCCCTGGTCAACACCGTGTTAACTCGTCGTCACCGGCCGCCTCCCGAAGGCAGGCCGCCCCCGCCGCACGGCTGGAGAAACGGCTGCTCATGCCCACCCCCACTCTGCTCGTCCTGGACGCCGAGCCCCTCCCCCGCCTCGGGAGCCTCACCGGCCGCGCCCGTATCGAACACACCGACGCGGAGGGTCTCGCCGCACGCCTCCCGCGTGCGGATGTACTCCTGGTGTGGGATTTCACGTCGCGCGCCGTGCGGGACGCCTGGCCCGGCGAGGGCCCACGACCACGCTGGGTGCATACGGCGAGCGCCGGTGTGGACCATCTGATGTGTCCGGAACTCGCCGCCTCCGACACGGTGGTGACGAACGCGCGCGGCATCTTCGACCAGCCGATCGCCGAGTACGTCGCCGCGCTGGTGCTGGCCATGGCCAAGGACCTGCCGCGCACGCTTCAGCTGCAACGGGAGCGGACCTGGCGGCACCGGGAGTCGCAGAAGGTCGCCGGGAGCCGGGCCGTCGTGGTCGGCACCGGACCGATCGGCCGGGCGATCGCCCGCACGCTGGAGGCGCTGGACATCACGACGGCCCTCGTGGGCCGCGCCGCGCGCACCGGTGTGCACGGCCCGGAGGATCTGGACCGGCTGCTGGCGCGCGCCGACTGGGTGATCGCGGCGGCACCGCTCACCGATCGGACGCACGGCATGTTCGACGCCCGCCGCTTCGGCGTGATGCAGCCGTCCGCCCGGTTCGTCAACATCGGCCGCGGCCAGCTGGTCGTCGAGGACGCGCTCGCCGAGGCCCTGGCCAAGCACTGGATCGCGGGCGCCGCCCTGGACGTCTTCGAGTCCGAGCCCCTGACCCCCGACAGCCCGCTGTGGCAGGTCCCGGGCCTGATCGTGTCCCCGCACATGAGCGGCGACATCGTCGGCTGGCGGGACGAGCTCGGCGCCCAGTTCGTTGAGCTGTACGAGTTGTGGGCCGCCGGAAAGCCGCTGGAGAACGTGGTCGACAAACAGCGCGGGTATGTACCCGGACACTGACGTTCCTTGGAGGGTGCATGACCGAGCTCACCGAGCTGACCGCCGTACGGCTCCTCGACGGCTACCGCAAGGGCGAGTGGAGCCCTGTGGAGGCGACCCGCGCGGCGCTGGAGCGGGCCGAGGCGATCCAGCCGGAGGTGAACGCCTTCGTCCGGCTGACCGCCGAGGACGCGCTGGCCCGGGCCCGGGAGTCGGAGGAGCGATGGCGGCGCGGTGAGCCGCAGGGGCTGCTGGACGGGGTGCCGGTCACGGTCAAGGACATCCTGCTGCTGCGCGGCGCGCCGACCCTGCGCGGTTCGAAGGCCGTGGATCCGGCGGGGCGCTGGGACGAGGACGCCCCGTCCGTGGCCCGGCTGCGGGAGCACGGGGCGGTCTTCATCGGCAAGACGACGACCCCCGAGTACGGCTGGAAGGGCGTGACGGACTCGCCGCTGAGCGGGGTGACGCGCAACCCGTACGACCCCTCGCGCACCGCCGGCGGGTCCAGCGGCGGCAGCGCGGCGGCCGTGGCGCTCGGCGCGGGACCGCTGTCGCTGGGCACGGACGGCGGCGGCAGTGTCCGCATCCCGGCGTCGTTCTGCGGGATCTTCGCGCTGAAGCCGACCTACGGGCGGGTGCCGCTCTACCCGGCGAGCGCGTTCGGCACGCTGGCGCACGTCGGGCCGATGACCCGGGACGCGGCGGACGCGGCGCTGCTGATGGACGTCATCGGGCACCCGGACTCGCGCGACTGGTCGGCGCTCGCCCCGCCGCCCGGTGCCTACGCGGACGGCCTGACGGGCGGGGTGCACGGGCTGCGCGTGGCGTACTCGCCGTCGCTGGGCGGGCAGGTGGCGGTGCGTCCGGAGGTCGCGCGGGCGGTGCGGCACGCCGTGGAGCGGCTGGCGGAGCTCGGCGCGTACGTCACGGAGACCGACCCGGACCTCACCGAACCGGTGGAGGCCTTCCACACCCTGTGGTTCAGCGGGGCGGCCCGGGTGACCCAGCACCTGGGACCGAAGCAGCGGGAGCTGCTGGATCCCGGCCTGCGCGAGATCTGCACACAAGGCGCCCGCTACTCGGCGCTGGACTATCTCGCCGCGGTGGACGTCCGGATGGACCTGGGGCGCCGGATGGGCCGCTTCCACGACACGTACGACCTGCTCGTCACGCCGACCCTGCCGATCACGGCGTTCGAGGCGGGCGTCGAGGTACCGAAAGGATCCGGCCATCGGCGCTGGACGGGGTGGACGCCGTTCACGTACCCGTTCAACATGACGCAGCAGCCCGCGGCGAGCGTGCCGGTCGGCGCCGACGGGGACGGCCTGCCGATCGGGCTCCAGCTCGTGGCCGCCCGGCACCGGGACGATCTGGTGCTGCGGGCGGCCCACGCGCTGTACGAGGCCGGCGTGGCGTCCGCCGGCCGGATCAGGCCCTCCGGAAGCTGAGCGTCTCCCCCGCCGCTCCCGACCTCCACAGGTCGTTGCACGCCTCGGCCATGCTGTCCAGGCCCTCGACGATCTGGCCCCAGACGATGCCGGGGACCCAGCCGACATCGGCGTTCAGCAGCAGGTTGTTGCGCTCGTAGAACAGGGCCAGGTCGACGAGCGTGGTCCCGGCGCGGACCTCGCGGTCGTAGCCGTAGGACTTGGTCCCCAACTCCGTGCCCGCGAAGGCGAAATAGCACAGATCGCCCGGAATGGGAGTGACGGTCGGGTTTTCCAGGGGTGGTTCGGTTTCGGCGAAGGGCGGGAAAAGGGCGTAGATCTCGTTGCGTGCGTACTTCGCGTGGTAGACGTCGCCGGCCAGCGGAAGGGCGTCCCAGACGGCCGCGCAGGTGATCGGCGCGCGGTCGTCCAGGAGCCTGGCCCTGCAGGTCACGCCGCGCTTGACCAGGGAGACTTCGATATAGCGATCAGCCATGCCTCCATGGGAGTGCCCGCCGCCCCCGCGGTCAAGGGCGCACGGGCAGACGTGCGGGGCTTGAAAAGATCGGCATAACTCGGATGCGGTCGGGTAGCCGCGCGCCCATGGCTCCACCACAGAGAAGCCCACTGAGAAGTCCGGAACCCATATCCCAGGCCGCCTCCAGGCCCACACGCCGGTCGCTGCTCGCGGGGGTCGCGGCGCTCGGCGCGCTGGGCGCCGCGGGATGCAGCCGTGTGGCCACGGCGTCGAGCACCGAGGGCGGTGACCTGCTCGGCCGGCTCCGGGCGGCGGGCGTCGTCCGCCTCGGCATCGCCGGTGAGATCCCGTTCGGTTTCATCGACAAGAACGGCGAGTTGACCGGTGAGGCACCGGAACTGGCGAAGGTGATCTTCAAGCGCCTCGGCGTCGACCGGGTCCAGCCCGTGCCGACCGAGTTCGGCTCGCTCATCCCGGGCCTGAACTCCCAGCAGTTCGACGTCGTGGCCGCCGGGATGTACGTCAACCCCGAGCGCTGCGAGCAGGTCATCTTCTCCGACCCCGACTACCAGATGCTCGACGCGTTCATCGTCCGCAAGGGCAACCCGAAGGGGCTGCGCGACTACAAGGACGTCGTCGAGAAGAAGGCGAAGTTCGCCACCGGGACCGGATACGCCGAGATCCAGTACGCCGTCGAGGCGGGGTACAAGGAGAGCGACATCCTCATCGTCCCGGACCAGGTGGCGGGGCTGAACGCCGTCGAGGCGGGCCGCGTGGACGTGTTCGCGGGTACGGCGCTCACCGTGCGCGAGGTGGTGAAGAAGTCCGCCAAGGCGGAGGCCACCGAGCCCTTCAAGCCGATCGTGGGCGGCAAGCCGCACGTCGACGGGGGCGCCTTCGCGTTCCGGCCGACCGAGACCAAGCTGCGCGACGCCTTCAACGTCGAGCTGCGCAAGCTCAAGAAGAGCGGTGAACTCTTCCGCATCCTCAAGCCGTTCGGTTTCACCGAGGCCGAGATGACGGATCTGACCGCGAAGGAGCTCTGCGGCGGATGACCTCGGGACTCTGGGAACTCGTACTGAAGGGCGTCTGGGTCACGATCCAGCTGCTCGTGTGCAGCGCGCTGCTGGCGGCTGCGGTGTCCTTCGTGGTCGGCGTCCTACGCACCCACCGGCTGTGGATCGTCCGCTTCCTGGCGGGCTTCTACACCGAGGTGTTCCGCGGGACCTCGGCCCTGGTGATGATCTTCTGGGTGTTCTTCGTGCTGCCCCCGGCCTTCGGCTGGCAGCTGGTGCCGCTGTGGGCGGGCACGCTGGCGCTCGGCCTGACCTACGGGGCGTACGGCTCCGAGATCGTGCGCGGCGCGCTGACCGCGGTCGACCCGGCGCAGAAGGAGGGCGGGATCGCGCTCAGCTTCACGCCCTGGCAGCGGATGCGGCTGATCCTGCTGCCGCAGGCGGTGCCGGAGATGATCCCGCCGTTCTCCAACCTGCTCATCGAGCTGCTCAAGGGCACCGCCCTGGTGTCGATCATGGGCATGGGCGACCTGGCGTTCAGCGGCAACCTGGTGCGTCTGGCGCTCCAGGAGAGCGCGGAGATCTACACGTACATCCTGCTCATCTACTTCGTGATCGCCTTCCTGCTCACCCGGGTCATGCGCGGCCTGGAGAAGAAGCTCAAGGCCGGTGTCGGGAAGAAGCCCGACACCAAGACCCGGGCGCCTGAGCCGGTCGTGGTGGAGGGGGTCCGATGAACTGGGACTGGAGCGCGGTCTCCGACTTCATGCCGGACTTCTGGAAGGGTCTGCTGGTCACCCTTCAGATCCTGGTGATCGGTTCGCTGGTCTCGTTCGTGCTGGGCCTGGTGTGGGCGCTGCTGATGCGGCTGCCGACGCGCTGGGTGACCTGGCCGGTCGGCGTCGTCACGGAGTTCGTCCGCAACACCCCGCTGCTGGTGCAGCTGTTCTTCCTCTACTACGTGCTGCCCGAGTGGGGCCTGACCTTCTCGGCGCTCGCCACCGGCGTCTTCGCGATCGGGCTGCACTACTCGACGTACACGATGCAGGTCTACCGCGCCGGTATCGAGGCCGTGCCGGTCGGCCAGTGGGAGGCGGCGACGGCGCTGAACCTGCCGCTGCGCCGGACGTGGTCCGCGGTGATCCTGCCGCAGGCGGTGCGCCGGGTCGTCCCCGCGCTCGGCAACTACGTCATCGCGATGCTCAAGGACACGCCCATGCTGATGGCGATCTCCGTGCTGGAGATGCTCGGCCACGCGCGCCTGTTCTCGCAGGAGCACTTCCAGTTCACCGAGCCGCTGACGGTGATCGGCGTGGCCTTCATCGTCATTTCCTATCTGGCCTCCCTTCTCCTGCGAGCCCTGGAGCGACGCCTTGCCCACTGACACTCTCCCCAATCCCGAGAAGAACCCCGCCAGGAGCACCGGCGAACTGATCCGGCTGGAGCAGGTCACCAAGCGGTTCGGGAGCAACACCGTCCTGGACCACCTGGACTTCTCCGTCGACGCCGGCAAGCACGTCACCCTCATCGGGCCGTCCGGGTCCGGCAAGACCACGATCCTGCGGCTGCTGATGACCTTGCTCAAGCCCGACGAGGGCACGATCACGGTCGACGGGCAGAAGCTGTTCCCGGCCTCCGACAAGGAGGTGCGGGAGGTCCGCAAGAAGATCGGGATGGTCTTCCAGCAGTTCAACCTGTTCCCGAACATGACGGTGCTGCGGAACATCACCGAGGCACCGGTCACCGTCCTCGGCATGTCCAAGGACGAGGCCGTGGAGCGGGCCAAGGGCCTGCTGGAGATGGTCGGCCTGTCCGACAAGTGCGACGCGCACCCGGCGCAGCTGTCCGGCGGGCAGCAGCAGCGGGTGGCGATCGCCCGGGCGCTGGCGATGCGGCCGCAGGTGCTGCTCCTGGACGAGGTGACCTCCGCGCTCGACCCGGAGCTGGTCGCGGGCGTCCTGGACGTGCTGCGGGACATCGCCCGTTCCACGGACATCACGATGCTCTGTGTGACCCACGAGATGAACTTCGCCCGGGACATCTCCGACCAGGTGCTGATGTTCGACTCGGGCCGGGTCATCGAGTCGGGTCCGCCGGAGAAGATCTTCAGCGAGCCGGAGAACGACCGCACGCGGGAGTTTCTCAGCGCAGTGCTCTGACTACACCGCGTGACCAGGCAGAACGTCCGGACCTCAAGGCTGGGGCATGCTCCTGGCATATGCCAGAGGGTCGATGCCCCAGTCCGGAGGCCCGGGAATCTTGTCAACCCCCGCTCTCCGCAGGGTGTTTGCCGGTTAACCTGGAAGAGGTTCACTGACCGGATTACGGCCCTAACAGCAAGCGCAGGGGGAGACCACCGTGGCGCTGAAGCACGAGCCGCCGACCACCCCGTACCACGCGGCCCAGGAAGCCCTGCGCGTCCTGGAGACCGTGGCGCGGAGTTCCACCGGAGTCACCGACGCCGAGCTCGCCCGGTACACCGGCATCGGACCGGAGCGGCTGACCGCGCTGCTGCGCATGCTGCGCCGCGAGGGCTACGTCGAGCAGATCGCCGACGGCGCGTACGTCACGGGCGAGACGCTGGCCCGCCTCGGCTCCGCCCAGCACCGTGAGCAGGCCCTGCGCGACAAGCTCCAGCACACCCTCGACCGGCTGCGCGACTCGGTCGGCGCCGCCGTCTACATGAGCCGGTACGTCGACGGCGAGATCAGCGTCACCCAGTACGCCGACAGCCCGGCCACGCCCAAGGTCAACGAGTGGGTCGACTTCCGCTCCTCGGCCCACGCCACCGCGATCGGCAAGAGCCTGCTCACCCAGCTCGACCACGCCGGCCGCCGCGACCACCTCGCCCGGCACAAGATGGCCCGCCTCACCTCGCGCACCATCACCAGCGACCGGCTGCTGCTCTCCCGGCTGGAGTCCCAGCCGCCCACCGTGCCCGTCCTGGACCTCCAGGAGTACGCGGTCGGCACGGTCTGCGCGGCCGTCCCCGTCACGGCCGGCTCCTCCGTCGGCTGCCTGGCCCTGTCCCTCCCGGTCGAGCACGCCCACCGGCTCCGCCAGGCCGCGGACGCCCTCAACCGCAACGCGGCACCGGTCCTGCTCTCGATGGCGATCTAGCTCCTGCTCCGGGTGGTCGGAAGCACCCCGAAGGACCGGGTATTATTTTCTCCGTCGCCGCCGCGAGAACGCGCCATGCGGAACGCGGTCGGCGGGAGTCATGCGCCGCTAGCTCAGTTGGTTAGAGCAGCTGACTCTTAATCAGCGGGTCCGGGGTTCGAGTCCCTGGCGGCGCACCGGTGAAGGGCCTCTCGTGGGAGCGGGAGGCCCTTCGGCGTGTTCGAGATCCTCCCTGGTCAGCAGGCGGTACGCACGCTCCCCCGGCGGCCGCCACCACACCGGGTCCGGGCACCGCGGGCCCTCCTTCCGCAACGCCGCCCGATGGATCTTGTTCGTGGCCGTCACCGGCATCCGCCCCACCACCCGCACGAACCGGGGCGCCATCTTCGTCCCCAGGTCGGGCTGGACGAGCAGGAACCGCGCGAACGCCTCCGGGTCGAAGGTCCCGGCGATCGTCGCCATCACCTGGTCCCCGGTCACCGGATCCGGCACCGCGTACACGGCCACGGCGGCGGCGCCCTCGTACCGGGCGAGGATGTTCTCGATCATCGCGGCGGCCAGGTTCTCCCCGTCGACGCGGAGGCGGTCGTCGGTGCGGCCGGCGAAGTAGAGGTAGCCGTCGGCGTCCCGGTAGAAGAGGTCGCCCGTCCAGTACCAGCCGTCCCTGGTCCGCTCCGCCTCCGCCGCCGCATTGCGCCAGTAGCCCTCGAAGGGGCTGGGCCCCTGGTTGACCAGTTCGCCGATCGCCTCGTCCCCGTTGAGCAGCCGCCCCGACGCGTCGAAGCGGGCCGGCGGGCACTCCTTGCGGCTCTCCGGGTCGAGGACGACGAGCCCGGGTGCCGCCCGGCCGACCGCGCCCGGCGGTGTCCCCGGCGACCACTGCACCGCCGCCCCGCCCTCCGAGGAGCCGTATCCCTCCACCAGCCGCACCCCGAACCGCCGCTCGAAGGCCGCCGCGTCCACCGCACCCGCCTCCGTGCCGAAGCCCAGGCGGAGGGGATGGTCACGGTCATCGGAGCGCGGCTCGGTGGCCAGGACGTACTGGATCGCCCGGCCGACATACGTGAAGTACGTCGCCCCGTATCGGCGCACGTCCGGCAGGAAGCGGGACGCCGAGAAGCGCCGGCGCAGGGCCACACCCGCCCCGGTGACGAGTGCCGGTGCCCAGCCGGCGATCACCGCGTTGCCGTGGAACAGGGGCATGCAGAGGTAGTGCACGTCCTGCGGCCCCAGGGCGAACTGACCGGCCAGGGAGCGCCCGGCGGCCACCAGGCGGCCCTGGGAGCAGAGGGCGGCCTTGGGCGCGCCGGTCGAGCCGGAGGTGAAGTAGAGGAGGAAGCGGTCGCGCGGGGTGGCGCGGGAGGCGTCCGGGTGTGCGCCGGCGTAGGGGGCCAGGAGGTCGGTGTACTCCTCGGTGTCCGTCACCAGCAGGCGGGTGCCGGGCAGGTCCAGGCCCCTGAGCAGCGGCAGGTGGGTCCGCTCGGTGACCAGGACGCGGCACTCGGTGTGCAGGATGTCGCGGGCGAGTTCGGCGCCCCTGCGGGTGGGGTTCACACCGGCGACCGCCGCCCCGGCCAGGGCCGCCGCGCCCAGCCACAGGGGGAACTCGGGGGTGTTGTCGAGGAGCACCCCGAGGTGGGGCTCGGCGTCCGGCGGCAGCAGGTCGGCGAGCAGGGCCGCCCGGGCCGCCGCTCCGGACGCCACCTCGTGGTGGGTCAGGACCTCTTCCCCGCACCACAGTCCCGGCCGGTGATCGCCCCACCGCTCGGCCATGAGTTTCGCGACCGTACCCGCCGCCGCCCTGGTGTCCATGGGCGCGCAGGTTAGCTGACGGACCGTCAGATGTGGAGGGTCACGGCATCGGGCTCGTCCCGCTGCCGCCGCTGAAGAGGAAGTCGCCGTACGGGCCGAAGATCTGGACGTACGTGACGACGAAACCGGCGCAGAAGACGACGATCACACCGAGGAACGCCAGGATGCCGAAGGCGGCCACCGTGTGCTTCGCCCGGCTCGGCGGCTGCGCCGTGGCCACGACCTGCCGGCCGTCGCTGTAGTAGACCGTGACGTAGTCGCCCTCGACGATCGTCCCTCGGCCGCCCTCCTCCTCGAACCGGATGACCCGGCCGTCGCGTGTGATGAACTCGTACACGTGATGGAGCGCTGTCCGCACGGATGTGTCGCCGTGCCCGCCGCCGACCGTCGCGTACGCGCGCAGGCACCGGCCCTCGGCCGTCAGTCCGCTGTTCCAGGCACCCCGGATCTGGAGCCAGCGCCACACGATCCGGTAGGCCATGAAGAGCGCCCCGGCCGTGATCAGGCCGGGCACGACGTAGAAGATCACGTCCATCGCGCATCCCCCGAGGTCGATGCGCCGGCCCCGATCGGCCGGCGTGGGAGGAACCTACCCACGCCGGCCGCACCGGTGACTCAAGGGAACCTCAGAAGGTTCAGAAGGTCACGTCCGAGCACGCGTAGAAGGCGTTGCCCGTGTCGGCGATCGTCCACACCGCCAGGATGACGTGGTGGCCGCTCAGCCCGGACGGCAGCCTGCCGCTGTGGGAGAGCGTGGACGGGGGCCGCTGGCCGTTGTACGGCACGGTGAAGAACGGCGTGAGGTTGAGGTCGGACCGGGCCAGGTTGTGGTTCTGGTTCCAGCCCGGCTTGGTGATGTAGTACTTGAAGTCGGTCGTGGCGTGCATGGCCGTGAACTGCCAGCGGAACGTGTAGGTCTGGCCGCCCGTCACCCTGGTGGTGGGCCAGGCCCCGCCGGACGGCGTGCGCGGTGCGCTGAGCTGGCTGAACTGGCCGAGGCCGGCGTTGCATATCTGTCCGTCGGCCGGGCCGGAGGCCGGGAAGCCCTTCGGGCCCTCGACGCTCTGCGGTTCCCATTGGATCGGACCGCAGTTGGTCACGGTGCCGTTCTGGCAGAGCTTCTGCCGGCTGACGGGGAGGTCGGTGTAGCCGTGGCCGCTGGCGCCGCCGGAGGAGAGTACGAGGGCTCCGGTCGTGGCCAGTCCCACCGCGGCTGCGGACAACTTGGTCCTAGTGCGCATGCTGCCGCTCCTGGAGAACGTGGGGGAGGTGCAGTGAGCTGTGCAGGTAGGTCTAGACCAAGTCTGAGAGTAAGGACGTCAGTTGAACATGTCCATACCAATCACGGAGCTGTTTCTCCCCGGCCCGCGCAGAACGCCACCGTGAGGTCCTTCACCAGCGCCTTCCGCTCGTAGTCGTCGAGTTCGACCAGCCCCCGCATGGTCAGCCGGGTCACCGTGTCCTCCACCGAGTCCACGACCGAGGTGAGCACGCTCGCCCGGTGCTGGGCGTCCAGCGCGGCGATGCGGCGGCGGTGCATCGCCGCGGCGACCTCGGGGGCGTACTCCACCCGGAGCGGCTGCACCGAGAACACCTCCAGGCCGACCGGCGCCGCGTCGGCCGCCACCAGCCGGGTCAGCGCCTCGGCCGCCGCGTCCGTCGCGCCCTTGGTCCCACCGGGCATCTCCACCGGCACCCGCGCCAGCGCCGCCTCGACGCACTCGCGCAGATACGTCTCGTGGTCCTCGACACCCAGCGTGGCCCGCGCGGTGTCCCGCACCCGCCACACCACCAGGACGACCACCCGCAGCGCGACCCCGCTCGCGTCGGCGGCCGGCACCGGCTCGCTGCGCCAGTGCCGCAGCCGTACGTCCACCCGGCGGCGCAGCAGCAGCGGGTTGACCCACAGCAGACCCGAGCGCCGGACGGTCCCCCGGTAGCGGCCGAACAGATCCAGCACCCAGGCCCGCCCGGTCCGGCCCCGGGCCAGCCCGCCGAACCCGAACAGCCCGAGCGCCCCGGCCCCCGCGTACGCCGCCCACTGCGCGGGACCGAGCCCGGCCCCGGCCTGCGCGGGCAGCCGCAGCGCCTCCAGCACGAGCGGCGGGAGCAGCCCCGCCCACCAGGAGGTGACCGCGCACCCGGCGGCCCCGCAGGCCCCGGCCAGCACACCCGCCGCCCCGGGCAGTACCCGCGCGGGCCGCTCCGCCAGGTCGGGGTCGACCTGCGGCGCCGGGCGCGGTGCCGCGGCCGCCGGGCGTCCGAGGCGCGGCTGCTCCCCCGTGCCCTGCCGGCGGGCGACGACCGCCGGCTTCAGCGGTACCGGCGCCGGGTCGGGGTCGTCGCGGAACAGCAGGTGGACGGGGATCTCGGTGGTGGCCTCGTTCTGGATGAGCCGGGCGGGTCTGGCCGGGCCGCCGGCCGGCCCGTCGGGCTCGGACGTGTGGGAAGTGGTCGTACTCATGGGTGCCTCCAGCCTCCGCGCCAGATGCGTCACAACGGTGATCCCCGGTGCCCGCGGTCCGGGCCCCGCCGAGGCGGGCTTCACGAGAAGAGCCGCCGCCAGGTCTCCGGACCCGGGTAGCCGTCCGCCGCGCCGCCCCGCCAGCCCTGGGTGCGCTGGAAGGCCTCGACGGCCCGCCGGTCCGCCTCGCCCCAGCGCGGTCCCGGCCCGACCCGGTAGAACCTGCCGAACCCCTTGCGCACCAGCTGTCTCCCCAGCTGGGTGACGTACGCGTTGCCGGCGCCGGGCCGGAACATCGCCCGGCCCGGGTAGCCGGGGACGCCGTGGGAGGAGGGCGGCGGCCCGACCGCCCCGGCCTTCACGTCCTTGCCCTTGCCGGTGACCAGCAGCTCCCAGGTGCGCGGGCCGGGCAGGCCGTCCGCGTCGGCGCCCGTCCAGCCCTGGGCCAGCTGGAAGGCCCGGGTCGCCCGCCGGTCCGCGTCCGTCCAGCGCGGGCTCGGGCCCGAGGCGTAGGCACCGCCGGCCCCGCGCGCGACGAGCATCCGGCCGAGCAGCGTGACGTACTTGTTGTTCGCGCCGGGGCCGAAATACGCCGCTCCCGGGTAGGGCGTGGCGGCCGGTGCGCCCGGTTTCCCGCCGGCCGGTTCCTTGCCCGGCACGGTCCCCGGTTCCTTCCCCGGCTCCTCGGGGGTGACGCCCTTGTACCGGTAGGGGACGTACTGGTCCGAGTCGTTCCAGTAGGCGTACGGGGTGGACTGCCGGCGGGTGTGCGGGCGGGTCTGTTCGTAGGCGGTGTAGTAGGTGTGCGTGTGGTCCGTCCAGCCGCCGAAAATGACGACGTGCGAACCGCTCTCGGGGTCGGCCTGATTGTGGAAGAGCAGAATGTCGCCCGGCTGGAGTTCCTCCTTGGAAATCCGCTCACCGTATTGGGCGAGGCTGCCCGTCCACTCGTTTCCGGGCAGCTTCCAGGCCATCGAGACATAGCCCGAACAGTCCTGGCGGTAGCCGTCGGACCAGTAGTCGTTCATGCTGTACGGCACCTTCGCGGCGACCCAGGTCTTGGCCCGGTTGATGATCTCCGTACGGGTGATGGCGGTGGGCTTGAGGGTGGCCGGGGGCTTCGCGGGACGACCGCCGGGGCCGTGCAGCGGGGCCTTGCCGCCCTGGGGGGTGTCAGGCTCTTCACCTGCGGAAACGCCGGGTCGATGGGGTGGTGCGTGCGGGGCGGCCGCGGCCGGTACGGCATGGCCCGCGCCGAGCGCCGCCGAAGCCACGGCGGCCAGGGCGAGGGCACGGTGTGCGGCCGGGTGGGCGGCGGTGCGGCCGGCCCAGGAATGCGGCAGGGCGCGGCGCCAGTGGACGCATCCGGGGCAGTCGCAGTCGCTCGCTGGGTCGAATTCCTCGAATACCGGAGACCTCATGCGATTCCCCTCACACTTCCGGCGGAAAAGGCCGCGCCTGTATCCGTCCGGGCGCGCGTCGTCAGTTTCTCAACTGTCTTCCGCACGCGCATGCTGACGGTCCGAATGATGTACGCGGCCCCGTACGGGGGGCCTTCCGGGGGCCGTGCCGGGTGGTCCGGAGCACCTCCCGGTGTCCTGTAGAGTTACGTCGTCAGCGCGCGCCGCTAGCTCAGTTGGTTAGAGCAGCTGACTCTTAATCAGCGGGTCCGGGGTTCGAGTCCCTGGCGGCGCACAGACGGCAAAGGCCCTTCGCGAGAGCGGGGGGCCTTTCGCATACCGGGCCACAGCCCTGGCGCACTCTGGCCGGAACCCGGCCCACCGCGCGATTGGCCGGATACCCTCTCGCCATGGCAGCGCGTGATCTCCAGGAGCGGATCAAGAAGCTCATCATCGACCGCCGGCTGGCCTCCGGGGCCCCGCTGCCGACCGAGCCCGAGCTGATGGAGTACCTCGGCGCGAGCCGGAACTCGGTGCGGGAGGCACTGAAGGCACTCCAGGCCATGGGCATCGTGGAGATCCGGCACGGCTTCGGCACCTACGTCGGCCCGATGTCCCTGGCCCCGATGATCGAGGGCCTCGCCTTCCGCACGGTCGCCGGGCACTACCGGGGCGAGGACTCCCTGCTCCAGCTGCTGGAACTGCGGGAGGCGGTGGAGACCGGGCTGGTCTCCCGGCTCGCGGGGCGGATACCGGATGCGGACCTCGTTGAACTGGACGGGCTCGTCGGCCGTATGGAAGAGCAGGCCGCGCGCGGAGCCGGTCTCGCCGAGACCGACCGGGCCTTCCACGCCACCCTCTACCGGGGGCTGGACAACGTGCTGCTGAGCGAGGTCCTGGAGGCGTTCTGGGACGCCTTCCACCGGGTCCGCACCGACCTCGGGGGCGAGCCGCAGGACCCGAAGGTGACCTGCCGGCAGCACCGGGAGATCCTCGACGCGGTCCGGTCCGGTGACTCGATGCGGGCGGAGGAGGCCATAAGAGAGCACTTCGGGAACATCCGCGCCCGCCTGTCCACAACCGCTCCACACGCTCCCCACACCCACCACAATGAACGCGTATGACCGGTAAACGCCGCGTTTCGCACCTTGCGATCATGATGAGCGCCGTAGAACCCTGGTTTTCTGGTTTTTCAAGATGCTGCGGTTTCGCGGCAGTTGGGGGGATTCGAAACCGGTTGCGCGCTGGGCGGGGGTAGGGGCCCTTGTTCATGAAGCGATGCCGAGGGGGGCATCATGCAACCGGAAGGTCGCGTTGCCGTGTCTATAGGGTGTGGATGACGTGGTGACAGCGACCCACCACTGATACGTCTGTGAAGGTCGAGGGGGACCTGCCGCAGACGGAAGGAAGCGACGAAACACGCGGTGTCCGCGTGTGGGGGGAATGACTCATGACGTCGAGGCCGACGGGCGCCCGGCAGCAGGACCACGACCCGTCCCAGACCACCCAGCTCAGGGTCCCGGCTCATCGGATGAGCACCACGGGGACGTTCCGGCGGATCAAGAAGACGCTGCCGCGATACGACTACGAGCACTACAGCCGGCTCGCGGGTCCCCTCACCCAGCCTGATCCGACCAAGCCGTACAAGGTGCAGTACCGGTCGCTGATCTCGCAGGAACCGCACCGCATAAGAGTCGCCCTGATGCTGGCCGCGGCCCCGGTGCTGTCCGTGGTGCTGCTGGTGTGGCTGCTCCAGCCCGAGCACTGGACCGAACGCGACTACCCGGCCTTCGACTGGCTGCCCGCGCTGGACATGGTGATGCTGGTCTCGATCGGTCTGATCGAGTTCTTCCGCTGCATGAACGTGGTGTCCAACGCGCACGCCACGCTGGTCGCCCGCGACCCGATCCCGGTGGTGCCCGAGACCGGCACCAGAGTGGCCTTCCTCACCTCCTTCGTGCCCGGCAAGGAGCCGCTGGAGATGGTGACGAAGACGCTGGAGGCCGCGGTGAAGATCCGCCACCGGGGCCTCATGCACGTCTGGCTGCTCGACGAGGGCGACGACCCCGAGGTGAAGGCGGTCTGCGAGCGCCTCGGCGTGCACCACTTCTCCCGCAAGGGCGTCGCCAAGTGGAACCAGGCCAAGGGCCCGCACCGCGCCAAGACCAAGCACGGCAACTACAACGCCTGGCTGGAGGCGCACGGCGACGAGTACGACTTCTTCGCCTCGGTCGACACCGATCACGTGCCGCTGCCCAACTACCTGGAGCGGATGCTCGGCTTCTTCCGCGACCCGGACGTCGGCTTCGTCATCGGCCCGCAGGTCTACGGCAACTACGACAACCCCATCACCAAGGCCGCCGAGTCGCAGCAGTTCCTGTTCCACGCGCTGATCCAGCGCGCGGGCAACCGCTACGGCTCCCCCATGTTCGTCGGCACCTCCAACGCCGTGCGCATCAAGGCGCTCAAGCAGATCGGCGGTCTGTACGACTCGATCACCGAGGACATGGCGACCGGCTTCGAGATGCACCGCCACAAGAACCCGGCGACGGGCAACAAGTGGCGCTCGGTCTACACCCCGGACGTGCTCGCGGTCGGTGAGGGCCCCAGCGCCTGGACGGACTTCTTCACCCAGCAGATGCGCTGGTCGCGAGGGACGTACGAGACGATCCTCAAGCAGTACTGGAAGGGCTGGTACTCGCTGCCGCCGAGCAAGCTCTTCAACTACACGATGATGATCATCTTCTACCCGATGTCGGCCCTGAACTGGATCCTGGCGGCGCTGAGCTGCTGCCTGTTCCTGGGCCTGGGCGCCTCGGGTGTGAACATCGACCCGGCGGTCTGGCTGATGCTCTACGGCAACGCCTCCGCCCTGCAGATCGGCCTGTACGTCTGGAACCGCCGGCACAACGTCTCGCCGCACGAGCCGGAGGGCTCCGGCGGTGTGGCCGGCATGGTGATGTCCGCGCTGTCGGCGCCGCTGTACGCGAAGGCGCTGATCGACTCGGTGCTGCGGCGCAAGAGCAAGTTCGTGGTCACGCCCAAGGGTGATTCGGCGAGCCCGGACCGCTGGTTCGGGACGTTCCGCTACCACTGGTACTTCGTCGCGATCTTCGGTGCGTCGATCGCGGCCGGCTTCGTCTTCGGCCACTCGCACCCCGCGATGATCATCTGGGCGACGTTCGCGCTGCTGATCACCGCCTCGCCGGTCTTCGCCTGGCGCTGGCAGCTGCGGCAGGACGCGAAGAAGCCCGCCGCTCCCGCCGCGGAGCAGCCGCAGGACCCTGCGGGGCCGCACCGGACGCAGCCGCTGCCCATCCCGCAGCAGCCGTCGGCGGCGCACGCCTCGCAGCACAAGCCCGGTTGGGCCGCCGCCCCTGGCGCAAACGGGGAGGTCGGGGGGACCGACCAGACCATGCAGATCGCCCTTGGTGGACTTGGGGGACGTAAGGAATGAACGACCGTGCAGGCCGCCGCCGGGCCCGTCGACTCGCGATCGGCACGGCGGTGGTACTCGCGCTGGCCGGGATGAACGGGCCGTGGCTCTACCGCTTCGGCACCGAGAAATACCACCAGTACACAATCAACAAGCCGGAGTACAAGGCCGCGAACGGCAAGTGGGAGATCATCGATTTCCCCGAGGAGTACCGGCAGAACACCATCCACGCGGCACTGCTGCGCACCGGCAAGGTGCTGCTCGTCGCGGGGTCGGGCAACGACCAGGACAACTTCGACGCGAAGAAGTTCGACACGCGGATCTGGGACCCGGTCAAGGGCACCATCAAGAAGGTCCCCACGCCCAGCGACCTGTTCTGCACGGGCCACACCCAGCTCGCCAACGGCAACCTGCTCATCGCGGGCGGCACCAAGCGGTACGAGAAGCTCAAGGGTGACGTCACCAAGGCCGGCGGCCTGATGATCGTCCACAACGAGAACCCGGACAAGCCGATCACGCTGCCCGCGGGCACCAAGTTCACGGGCAAGGAGAACGGCAAGACCTTCGTCTCGAAGGACCCGGTGCTCGTGCCGCGCGCGAAGAAGGTCTTCGACAAGGCGACCGGAAAGTTCCTGCGCAACGACCCCGGTCTCGGCCGGATCTACGTCGAGGCGCAGAAGCGGGGCAAGAAATACGAGACGGGCACGCAGGACAACTACCGCGTGCACGGCCTGAAGGGCGCCGACGCCAAGAACACCTACGGCATCGCGCAGAAGCTCGCCCTCGACAAGAAGGACTTCCAGGGCATCCGGGACGCCTTCGAGTTCGATCCCGTAGCCGAGAAGTACATCAAGGTCGACCCGATGAAGGAGGCCCGCTGGTACCCGACGCTCACGACCCTGAGCGACGGCAAGATCCTCAGCGTCTCCGGCCTCGACGACATCGGCCAGCTGGTCCCGGGCAAGAACGAGGTCTTCGACCCGAAGACCAAGAAGTGGACCTACACGGACAAGGTCCGGCAGTTCCCGACCTACCCGGCGCTGTTCCTCATGCAGAACGGCAAGGTCTTCTACTCGGGTTCCAACGCGGGCTACGGGCCGGACAACGTGGGCCGTGACCCGGGCGTGTGGGACGTGGACACCAACAAGTTCACGAAGATCCCCGGCCTGAGCGACCCCAAGCTGATGGAGACCTCCGGCACGGTGCTGCTGCCGCCCGCGCAGGACGAGAAGTACATGGTGATCGGCGGCGGCGGCGTCGGCGAGTCCCAGGAGTCCAGCGAGAAGACCCGGATCGTCGACCTGAAGGCCGACAACCCGCGCTTCGTGGACGGCCCGTCCCTGGACAAGGGCACCCGCTACCCGAACGCCTCGATCCTGCCCGACGACAGCGTGCTGATCTCCGGCGGTTCGGAGGACTACCGGGGCCGCAGCGACTCCAACATCTTCGAGGCGCGCATCTACGACACGGAGAAGAACGACCTCAGGCGGGTCGCCGACCCGCTGGTGGGCCGCAACTACCACTCCGGGTCGATCCTGCTGCCCGACGGCCGCGTGATGTTCTTCGGCTCGGACTCGCTCTACGGCGACAAGGCCAACACCAAGCCGGGCGAGTTCGAGCAGCGCATCGAGATCTACACGCCGCCGTACCTCTACGGCGACGGGGACCAGCCCTCGCTGTCGGGCGGGCCGCAGACCATCGAGCGCGGCGGGACGGGCACGTTCACCTCGTCGGACGCGGCCAGGATCAAGAAGGCCCGGCTGATCCGCCCGAGCGCCGCCACGCACGTCACGGACGTCGACCAGCGGTCGATCGCCCTGGACGTCAAGGCGTCCGGCGACAAGCTGACGGTGACCGTGCCGAAGAACCGGAACCTGGTCCAGGCCGGCTGGTACATGCTGTTCGTGACGGACGACCGGGGCACGCCGAGCAAGGCGCAGTGGGTCAAGGTGCCGTAGCGATCGGCCGATGGGGGCGCTCTCCGGTGTGGAGGGCGCCCCTTTCGTGTGCTGCCTTCGCTCGTGCTCGGCCCGCGGGCGCTAGGAGGTGGCCTTCGCCAGCTTCAGCGCGTAGTCCGACCACCACTGGCCCGCCTTGGGCCCGCCCTTGCACTCGCCGTCCGACTCCCCCGGCCGCTTGACCCACAGGTACGCGTCGACCAACGGGTCCGCCGTCTTCGTCGTCGGCGTCTCCCCGAGGGACCGGCCGGGCGGGTTGCACCAGCGCTCGTCCGGGTTGCCCTGGGTGTAGGGGCCCTTGCCGTTGCGGCTGGTGTCGATGACGAAGTGCTTGCCACCGACCTTGGCGGAGAGCTGCTTGCCGTAGGCGATGGAGTCTTCGGTGGAGTAGAAGTTGGAGACGTTGACGGAGAAGCCGTCGGCCTGGTCGATGCCGGCCCACTTCAGCGGCTCGAAGATCTGGTCGGGGTTCTTCCAGCCGGCGTTGCCCGCGTCCAGGTAGACCTTCGTGTTCTTCAGGGACTTGAGCTTGCTGACGGCACCCTTGAGGAGGTCGTAGCGCTCCTCGTGGAACTGCTCCGGGGTGCAGCCGTCCACCAGGTGCAGCAGGGCGTCCGGTTCGAGGATGACCGTGGCGGAGCGGTCGCCGATGCCCGCCGCCACGCCGTCGAGCCACTGGCGGTAGGCGTTGCCGTCGGCGGCGCCGCCCTGCGAGTACTGGCCGCAGTCGCGGTGCGGGATGTTGTAGAGCACGAGCAGTGCCGTACGGCCGGCCTTGTCGGCGGCCTCGGTGAACCCCTTGGTCTGCTCCTGCGGGTTGTCCGGGCCGACCCACTCGGCGACCGGCTGCTCGGCGATCTTGCGGATGTGCTCGGCGTCCTGCTTCTTGCCGGCCTTCTCCAGGGCGGCGACCTGCTGGGCCGCAGTGCCGTCCGGATTGACCCAGAACGGTGCCTTTTCCTTGGGCTGTTGAGTGATCCCGGTGCCCGCGTCGGCTCCGTCCGCCCCGTCCCCTCCGTCACCGGAGGAACAGCCCGCCATCAGCAGCGCCGCCCCCAGCACCGCTGCGGACACCCGCCTTCCGGCGGCTGCCCCTACCCCCCTGCTGCCGTACATCCAAATCCCCCTTGGGCACACTGTTCCAAGTCTCAATCCTGACATACGTCGCGCAGCTCCCGTGGGAGCACAGCCCACCCGTGCCCGTGACGCAGAGCCACCGAGCCGGGACTTGACGTTATTCAACCTCTAGGCCCGGGCGGCCGGTTGGTTCTAGAGTCTTCTCAGCAGGGCCCGGTCTCCGGCCAGAGCTTCACCCACCGTGGCTCCCGCGCCCTCCCGCGCAGCTCGCCGGGTTACTCCCGCAGCCCGTGCGCGCGCGGTCGAGGACCAGCCCGGTCGGCGACTTCAGGGGGAGCGGGTCGTCGACCGGGTTGGGTGGGCACCCGAGGCCGCAACAGGCCTCAGAGGCCCGTCCCCGTCAGGTACGCCGACACCACCACGTTCGCCGTGTAGCTGCGGGTCGTACGGTCGAAGCTGCCGCCGCAGGTGACCAGCCGCAGTTCGGCACGGCCCGACTCGCGGGGTCCGTAGGCCTGGTGGGCGTCGAAGTGGTCGCGGGTGAGGACCTGGACGGACTCGACGGTGAACTCCGCGACCTTGGCGTCGGCCCGGATCACCCGGATCGTCTGGCCCGGCCGCATGGCGCTGACCTTGTAGAAGACGGCGGGCCGGGTGTCGGTGTCGACGTGCCCGACCATCAGCGCGGTGCCCGGCGCCCCGGGTGCCACGCCGCCCGCGTACCAGCCGACGACACCCGGCTGGTCGTACGGGGGCGGATCGAGCGCGCCGCGCGCGTCCAGTCCCCGCGCCACCACGGGCGCCTGCACCCCGAGCCCGGGGATGTCGACGCGCTGGGGCAGCGCGTCGCCCAACGGGCGGTGCTCGGGTGGCAGTTTCACGTCCGGGGGACGTCCGGCCGCCGCCATGTCGCCCGTCGTGGGAGCGGATATGCCGTGCCGTACGTCGGTCACCTCGCGGCCCCACAGCCACAGCCCGAGCAGCAGCGCCACCCAGGTCACGCCGGCCAGCAGACGGCCGGTGCCGGGGGACCGGCCCTTGATTCGCTCCTGGTCTCGATCCTGTTCGGACATGGTCAGTCCGTTCCGCGGCTGCGGCGGACACCGCCCAGCGCGACGACCACCGCGGCGACGCCCGCGAGCACCAGGCCGGTCACCCCCTGCGCCGTGCCGGGACCGGCCCCGCGGTCCTCGGCGGCGACGAGGTCGGCCGCGCCGCCACCGCCCGCCCGGACCGGGGCCACGGGCGAGGGGTGCGCGCCCGGTCGCCGGGGGGCGGACTGCTGCTCATCTCCCCCGGGCGTGGACTGCTGCCCGTCACCGGCACCGTCACCGTCACCGTGCCCATTCCCGTGTCCGTCTTCGCCGGGCGCGGACGACTGGCCACCGCCTTCGGGCACGGGCGGCTGGCCCACGGTCCCGGGTGCGGGCGGCCGGCCGCCGGTCCCGGGCGCGGGCGCGAGGGGCTGGCCTACGGCCCCGGGTGCGGGCGGCTGGCCTACGGCCCCGGCGAAGTCGGGCACGGATGACGAAGACTCGTCCGTCCCGGATGCCGACCTCCGCCGTCCCTCACCCTCCCGGACGGTGAACGTGCCGGCCCGTTCGGCGTCCCCGCAGCGGACCTGCACGGCGTACGTCCCGGCGTCGAGCGTGGAGCGGACGCGGCTCTCGCCGACGAGGTCACCGTCGGTGACGGTGAGCCGCGCGTCCGCGACGAACGCCGCCGAGCGGGCGACGGCCGTTCTCTCCGCACAGCCGGTCAAGCGGAGCGTGACGTCACTGCCGGGCGCGGGGGTCGCCGGGGTCACCGAGACGCCCCCTCCGTCCGCCGCGTACGCCGCCGGGGTGAGGGCGGCCGCGACCAGGACACTCGTACAGACAGTGACTCTCAGGGAACCCATCGTGAACCTCCAGACGCCTGGAGCCTCCCCCGCACAGTGGGTCACCGCATCCTCAGGGACGCGGCGACTGCTCCATACGGGTGGCGACGGGTTTCAACTCCGGCCCGCCGCCTCCCGGGCTCAGACCCGGTCGACGAGGTCCGCGATGGAGTCCACGACCTGCGACGGCCGGTACGGGAAGCCCTCGACCTGGTCGGGCCTGGTCAGGCCGGTGAGCACCAGGAACGTCTGCATCCCGGCCTCCATGCCCGCCAGCACGTCCGTGTCCATGCGGTCGCCGATCATCGCGCTGCTCTCGGAGTGCGCCCCGATGGCGTTCAGCCCGGTCCGCATCATCAGCGGGTTCGGCTTGCCCGCGAAGTACGGCTTCTTGCCGGTCGCCTGGGTGATCAGCGCGGCCACCGCGCCGGTCGCGGGCAGCGGGCCCTCGGTGGACGGGCCCGTCTCGTCGGGGTTGGTGCAGATGAAGCGGGCGCCGCCGAGGATGAGCCGCACCGCCTTCGTCATGGCCTCGAAGGAGTACGTGCGGGTCTCGCCGAGGACGACGTAGTCCGGCTCGTGGTCGGTCAGGATGTAGCCGATGTCGTGCAGCGCGGTGGTCAGGCCGGCCTCGCCGATGACGTACGCCGACCCGCCCGGCCGCTGGTCGTCCAGGAACTGGGCGGTGGCCAGAGCCGAGGTCCAGATGCTCTCGATCGGCACGTCCAGGCCCATGCGGCGCAGCCGGGCGTGCAGGTCGCGCGGGGTGTACATCGAGTTGTTGGTGAGGACGAGGAAGGGCTTCCCGGACTCGCGCAGCTTCTTGAGGAAGGCGTCGGCGCCGGGGATCGGGACGCCCTCGTGGATGAGCACACCGTCCATGTCGGTGAGCCACGACTCGATGGGCTTGCGGTCTGCCATGTGCGGGATCTCCTGCCGTACGCGTGCAGCGTGCGCCTTGGGGCCGGGTTCCCCAGCCTAAACAGTGGCCGGATCTTGGGGAATGGCCCGTGTACGGAGTCCCGACAGGCGGGACGGCTCCTCGCGGCTCAGAGGGTCCGCAGCTCAGCGGCTCAGCGGCTCAGCGGCTCAGGGACTCAGGACTGAGGGCTCAGCGGCGCCGGCGCGCGAGGAGCAGTGCCGCCCCGCTCCCGGCGAGCAGCACCGCCGCGGCGGCCGCGGCGACCTGTCCGCCGGTTCCCGTACGGGCGAGTTCCTCGGCGAACGGGAAGCGGTCCTCGCGGGGCGGGACGGAGGCGTCGGAGTCAGGGTCGGAGTCGGGCTGGGAGTCGGTGCCGCCGTCGGCCTCCTGCTCACCCCCGTCGATCGGCCCGTCACCGTCGATGCCGAAGCGGTAGTCGTTCGACTGCCCGACCCAGTCGCCGTCGTCGTCGTGCCGCTGCACCACGGCGGCGTTGACGGTGACCTTGTTCGGTACGGCGTCCGAGGTGACCGCGAGCCGCACCTTCACGGAGACGGTCTTGCCCGGCCCGACGGTGAACCCGGCGAAGCGGTCCTCGTCGTCGGCGAACGCCCCGATGAGCTCGTCCTCACTCGTCTTCTCGAACCGCACGGGGTGCGCCCGCGTCCCCTCGAAGAACTCCAGCCGGGGCTGCGACGGCTCCAGCGCCCGCTTGTCGTCGACGAACACGACGACGGGGTGGATTCCGGTGCACGGCCGGTCGGTCGTGTTGGTCAGCTCGACGTACCAGGTCCCGAACCCGCCCCCGGCCTCGTAGGCGCCGGGCCCGCCGTGGATGCGGGTGGTGAGCGGGAAGGTGTGGTCGTCGGGCGCGGCACAGGCGGGCACCGGCTCGTCCGCATACGCCGGATGAGCCCCGGCGAGCAGAACGGCGGCTGCCGCCGCGAGGCAGAGGTGAGCGGGCGTGCAGGGTCGCATGGAGATGTGACATTGCCGGATGGAGCCGAAAGCGAGCCGACGCCGCCGGGAAGGCCCCCGAACGGCGGCGCGGATCCGCCCGGTCGGCGGACACGTCAGGCGACCGGACAGGACCCTCAGCGGCGCCCCAGCGCCTTCGCACGCGAGCGGGCCCGCCGGTCAGAGTGGGGCCGCCGTGAGAGTGGGGCCGCCGTGAGAGTGGGGCCGTCGGCCAGAGTGGGCCCGCCGGCCAGAGTGGGGCCGCCGTCAGAGCGGGGCCGTCGGCCAGAGTGGGCCCGCCGTCAGAGCGGGGCCGCCGTCAGAGCGGGGCCGCCGGCCAGAGCGGGCCCGCCGTCAGAGTGGGCCCAGCCGGTATTCGGCTCCGCCCCCTCACCCGACCCCCCGCCCGAACACCGGCCCCAGCACCAGCTGAGCCGCCCCCACCGCGACGCCCCGTCCCCCGCCCGGCGCGACCCGCACCGGCACGGCGTCCTCCCCCGTCCGCCGGGCCCGCGCCCCCAGCACCGCCCCGACCCCCCGCACGAACGCCTCCGGCGTCGCGGCCACCGTCCGGCCGCCCAGCAGGACCACGTCGATGTCGAGCAGCCCGACCAGGTTCGCCGCGCCCGCTCCCAGCACCCGCGCCGCCTCTTCCACGTCCCCGCGCGCCACCGCGCCGAGGCACAGCGCCTCCACACAGCCCCGGTCGCCGCAGGTGCACGGCGGGCCGTCCAGCTGGATCACCTGGTGGCCGAACTCCCCGGCCCCGGTCCGGGCTCCCCGGTGCACGCTCCCGCCGATCACCAGACCGGCCCCCAGCCCCGTCCCGAGGTGCAGATACGCGAAGGAGCCGCCCTCGCCCCCGGCCGCCAGGCCGACCGCCGCCGCGTTGGTGTCCTTGTCGACCACGACCGGCACCCCAAGCCGCTCCGCCAGCGCCTCCCGCAGCGGGAAGCCGTCCCACTCGGGGAAACCGGTCACCCGGTGCAGCACACCCCGGACGTGGTCGAGCGGCCCGGGCAGCGCCACCCCCACCCCGAGCAGGGAACCGGCACGGGCGAGCGGCGGCGACCCGCCGGGCAGCGCCTCGGTCGCAGTCGCGCGGACGGCCTCCGACCCCGCCGCGCGGAGAGCCTCCGCCGTCGTCGACCGGCCGGCCCCCGCTCCCGTCGACCGGACAGCCTCCGCCGTCGTCAACCGGACAGCCTCCGGCCCCGCCTCTCGGAGAGCCTCCGCCCTCGTCACCGGGATGTCCCCAGCCTCCGGCGCAGGGACAGCCCCCACCCCCGTAGCCCGGACGGTCCTGGCCTCCGGCCCGCGGACAGCCTCCGGCCCCGTCACCCCGGCGGCCCCAGCATCCGGCGCACGGACACCCTCCGACCCCGTCCCCCGGGCGGCGTCCAACCCCGCCTCACGGACAGCCCCCGCCCCCGCACCCGCCCCCCGCAAGGCTTCCGCCACCGTCGCCCGCACAGCATCCGTCACCGCCGTCAGGACCGCCCCCGCACCCGCCCCCAGATCCAGCGCGGCCCGCCGCTCCCCCACCACCGTCCCGCGCAGATCCACGAGCACGGCCCGGACCTCGTCCCGGTCCAGGTGGACCCCCACCGCGTGTCCCGCCTCGGGCACCAGGCGCAGCACCGTGCGCGGCTTGCCCCCGGTCGACGCGCGGCGCCCCGCCTCCGCCGCGAGCCCGTCCTCCCGCAGCCGGGCCGTGATCTTGCTGACGGCCTGCGGAGTGAGGCCGGTCCGCTCCGCGAGTTCGAGCCGGCTGATGCCGTCGGGCCCGGCCGTCCGCAGCAGGTCGAGCACCAGCGCGGTGTTGTGACTGCGCAGGGCGAGCAGGTTCGCTCCGGCCCCTGCACCGGTCATGCCGCCCACTCCGCCCGTACGGTCGTCCGCCCTGTTCATGCCCACGCCCTCCATTGTCCCCGGCGCTTGCACTTTGGCAACAGCGTTGCCAAAGTGGGTGGCATGACTGGCACACCCCTCGGCACGCCCGGCACCCCCGGCACTCCGGGCGCCTCCGGCTCGCCCCTCCGCGTCGGCCTCGTCGGCTACGGCCTCGCCGGCTCCGTCTTCCACGCCCCGCTGATCGCCGCCACCGAGGGCCTCGCCCTGGACACGGCGGTCACCTCGAACCCCGAGCGGCAGCAGCAGGCCCGCGCCGAGTTCCCGGACGTGCGCCTCGCCACCGGCCCGGACGAGCTGTTCGACCGGGCCGCCGAGCTGGACCTGATCGTCGTCGCGTCCCCGAACAAGACGCACGTGCCGCTCGCGACCGCCGCGCTCCAGGCCGGTCTGCCGGTCGTGGTCGACAAGCCCGTCGCGGGCACGGCGGCCGAGGCCCGTGAGCTGGCCGCCCTGGCCGAGGAGCGCGGCCTGCTCCTCTCCGTCTTCCAGAACCGCCGCTGGGACAACGACTTCCTCACCCTGCGCAAGCTGCTGGCCGAGGGCGAGTTGGGCGACGTCTGGCGCTTCGAGTCCCGCTTCGAGCGCTGGCGTCCGAAGCCGAAGGGCGGCTGGCGGGAGTCCGGCGACCCCGCAGAGATCGGAGGTCTGCTGTACGACCTCGGCAGCCATGTCGTCGACCAGGCCCTGGTCCTCTTCGGCCCGGCGGCCGCCGTGTACGCGGAGTCGGACATCCGCCGCCCGGGCGCCGAGACGGACGACGACACGTTCATCGCCATCACGCACACCAGCGGCGTCCGCTCCCACCTCTACGTCTCCGCGACGACCGCCCAGCTCGGCCCCCGCTTCCGCGTCCTCGGCTCCGCCGCCGGCTACGTCAAGTACGGCCTCGATCCCCAGGAGGCGGCCCTGCGCGAAGGCCACCGCCCCGGGCCCGGCTGGGGCGCGGAGCCCGAGTCGCTGTGGGGCCGCGTGGGCTCCGGCGAGTCCCCGGTCACGGGAGGCGGCCGGCCCGAACCCACCCTCCCGGGCGACTACCCCGCTTACTATGCGGCCGTGGCGAAGGCCCTGCTGGAGGGGGCCCCGAACCCGGTGACCGCCCTGGAGGCGGCCGCCGCCCTGGACGTACTGGAAGCCGCCCGTCGTTCGGCCCGCGAGAAGGTGACGGTGACCCTGTGACCCACAAGAGCAACCCCTCGCACAGCCAGGAGCTCACCCCGAAGTTCCACCCGGAGCTCACCCCGAGTCTGGAGGAGCTGGAGAAGGAGGAACGCCGCCTGGTGTTCCGCCAGTTCACCCACGACGACGCCTGGGCGCTCGGCTCGCTCCTCGTCGACATGGCCCGGGAGCGCCAGGCCCCGGTCGCGATCGACATCCACCGCGCCGGCCAGCAGCTGTTCCACGCGGCGCTGCCCGGCTCCACGCCCGACAACGACGCCTGGATCGAGCGCAAGCGCCGGGTGGTGGAGCGTTACGGCTCCGCTTCCTACCTGGTGGGCGCCCGCTTCCGCGCCAAGGGCACGACGTTCGAGGAGTCCTCGCGCCTCGACCCCGACACGTACGCGGCGCACGGCGGTTCCTTCCCGATCACCGTCGAGGGCGTCGGCGTGATCGGCGCGGTGACGGTGTCCGGGATGCCGCAGCTCCAGGACCACCGGTTCGTGGTCGAGGCCCTGGAGCGGTTCCTGGACAGCTAGTTGATGCCGGAATCATCGGCGGCCCCCTCCGGTTGGCACCTGCAGTACGCATGATCGACCATGGCGCCCAACCGGAGGGATCCCAACCGATGACCACCGCCCTGAAGGAAACCGTCGGCCGGTACGGCATCTGGAGCGTAGGGCTGCGCTCGGAGGACCCGGACCGGCGCGGCGAACTCACCGAGGCCGCCGCCGAACTGGAGGAACTCGGTTACGGCGCCGTCTGGCTGGGCGGCAACAGCTCCGCAGCCAACGCCGCCCCGCTGATCGAGTCGACCTCGAAGCTCACCGTCGGCACCAGCATCCAGAGCATCTGGGAGCACGAGCCGGACGCCACCGCCACGGCCTTCGGGGAACTGGAAGCGGCCCATCCCGGGCGTTTCCTGCTGGGCCTCGGCGTGAGCCACGCCAAGCGCGTGGAGCAGTACTCCCGCCCCTACTCGGCCCTCGTCGAGCACCTCGACGGCCTGGACGCCGCCGGGGTGCCTGCGGACCGCCGCCTCCTGGCCGCCCTGGGCCCGAAGTCGCTCCGGCTGGCCCGCGACCGGGCGGCGGGCTCGATCCCGTACCTGGTCACCCCGGAGCACACCGCGCACGCCCGCGAGATCCTGGGCGAGGCCCCGCTGCTGGCCCCGGAGCTGGGCGTCATCCCGGAGACGGACCCGTCCCGCGCCCGCGCCCTGGCCCGCGAGTTCCTCGGGATCTACCTCCCGCTGCCGAACTACACCAACAACTTCCTCCGGCACGGCTTCACCGAGGACGACCTGACGGACGGCGGCAGCGACCGCCTCGTCGACGCCCTGTTCGCCTGGGGCGACGAGACGGCGATCCGCGCCAAGATCGACGCCTTCTTCGAGGCGGGAGCGGACCACCTCGCCCTCCAGGTCCTGGACGGCGAGCCGCGCGACGCCCTCCCGAGGAAGGCGTGGCGCGACCTGGCAGCGCTGCTGGGCTGACCCCTCAGGGGCGCGGGGAACTGCGCGAACAACCACGACGAACCCGCAGTCGCGAACGTTCCGCAGCTCCCCGCCCCTCAGGCGTCTTTGAACTCCTGCCGCTGCCGCCCGAGCCCCTCGATCTCCAGCTCCACGACATCCCCGGCCCGCAGGAACGGCTTGGGCTCGGGCGCCCCCAGCGCCACCCCCGCCGGCGTCCCCGTGTTGATCACATCGCCCGGGTACAGCGTCATGAACTGACTGAGATACCGCACGACCTCCCCCACAGGGAAGATCTGCTCGGCCGTCGTCCCGTCCTGCTTCAACTCCCCGTTGACCCACAGCTTCAGGGCGAGATCCTGCGGATCCGGCACCTCCTCCGCCGTCACCAGCCACGGCCCCAGCGGATTGAACGTCTCGCAGTTCTTACCCTTGTCCCAGGTCCCGCCCCGCTCGATCTGGAACTCCCGCTCGGACACGTCGTGCGCCACCGCGTACCCGGCGACATGCGCGAGCCCTTCCTCCGCGGACCCCAGGTACCTGGCCGTACGCCCGATGACGACGGCCAGTTCGACCTCCCAGTCGGTCTTGCGGGACGCGCGCGGCACGAGCACCGTGTCGTTCGGCCCGACCACCGTGTCCGGCGCCTTCATGAACAGGACCGGCTCGCCGGGCGGCTCGGCACCCGTCTCGCGCGCGTGGTCGTGGTAGTTCAGCCCGATGCAGACGATCTTGCCGATCCGCCCCAGCGGCGGCCCGATCCGCAGCCCGGTGGTGTCCAGTACGGGCAGCTCACCGGCGTCGGCGGCAGCACGGACGCGGTCGAGCGCCGCGTCGTCCGCGAGCAGCGCCCCGTCGATGTCCGGCACGACGCCCGACAGGTCCCGCAGGGTCCCGTCGGCGTCGAGCAGTGCGGGCCGCTCGGCCCCGGCCGTACCGACTCGCAGCAGCTTCATGATCACGTCTCCCTCGATCGCGGGCGCCCACCCGAGGCCTGCGACCCGGATGCGGCGGGCCAGCCATCGGAGGACTGGTCGATCCTCCAAGCTGGGAGTGCACTCCGCAATACCCAGTTCACGTACTGGACCGTCACGTACCGGAACAGGGACCGGCTACCGGCTACCGGCTACCGGCTACCGGCTACCGGTACAGCACAGCCCGCTCGACGACACTCCACGTCGTACTGGTCACGACGTACAGCGCGGCGGCCAGCGGCACGACCGCCACGGTGACGAGCGTGAAGAAGGACATGAAGGGCATCACCTTGGTCACCGCCCCGAGCCCCGCCACCTGCTGCTCACCACTAGCCGGAAGCGCCGGGTTCACGGCCATCATGCGCTTGCTGAGGCGGTAGCTGAACGCCGCGACCCCGGCGACGACCACGAACAGCCCGGCGTAGACGAGCCCCGCCCCACCGAGGAGACCACCCTGGAGCGCGTCCACCCACCGCTCCCCCAGCGGCGCGGCGAACAACTGGTGGTCGAGCAGCTCATTGGCCCGCCCGCCGATCGTGTCACTGGAGAACAGGTGGTAGAGCAGGAAGAACGCGGGCACCTGGAGCAGCCCGGGCAGGCAGCCGGCCAGCGGCGACACCTTCTCCTCGGCGTGCAGCTCCAGTACGGCCCGCTCGAGCTTCTCGGGGTTCTTCCCGTGCTTCTTGCGCAGCTCGGCGATCTTCGGCTGGAGCGCGGTGCGGGCCTTCTGGCCGCGTGCGGCGGCCCGGGACAGGGGGTGGACGAGGAGTCGTACGAGCGCGGTGAACAGGATGATCGCGGCGGCGGCCGCTGAGGCGCCGAACAGCGGCTGGAGGAGGTCGGCGAGTCGCTCGACCAGGTGGGCGAAGACGGACATGGGTGAGCCCTCCGGGGGTCTCGTCGTGCCGGGAGTGGGACATGGCGGCATGACGACCCGCGCGGGGCCGGCTACGGGAACGTGCTGGCTGTGGCCCTACGCGAAGGTCGCCCGGAGGGCGTGTCCGGGTGCCCGGGGCCGGGTGCGCCCCCGGGCGTCGGGATCGCGTTGGGGCAGGAAGGCCGTACGGAGGTCACGGTCGCGGATGGCCGTACGCACCCGCGTGCGCGGCACGGCGGGCGCGCAACGCGAGGCGACGAGGGCGCAGACCGTGAGCGCGGCGGAGGCCGCGGCGGTCGCGGCGAGCGCGACGGTGGCGTAGAGGCTGCCGGAGTCCAGCAGCGCCACTTCCAGGACCAGGAAGAGCAGCACGAGAGCGGGACGCAGACCAGTCCAACCGCGGACCATCGACTCCCCCTCCCGAACGCTCACTCGCTCGCTCGACTACCCATCCTCTTCGCTCTGTTCGTTATACAGGATCACTCCGCCACGAGCGTCCGAGACTTCGTACACGGGTTTGAGAAAGGTTCGTCGCAAGTCTCGACAACCCACCCGCCACACCCGATGCTTCTCGTTGCCATGAGCGGGCCATGTACGGACCGTGTACGGGCCAACCCGCGACGCCGGGCCGGGGGGACCGGCGCCTGCCCCGATTCCCCTACGGAGGAGCCGTGATACGACGCAGAACCCTGCTGTCCGCAGCAGGCGGTACGTTCCTCGGCAGCGCCCTGGCGACGGGCACCGCGCACGCGGACGCCACCATCGCCGTCAACCCCTCGACGACGTACGGCACCTGGGAAGGCTGGGGCACCTCCCTCGCCTGGTGGGCCAACGTCTTCGGCGCCCGGGACGACTTCGCGGACCTCTTCTTCACCACCAAGTCGGTGACGTACAACGGCAGATCGCTCCCTGGCCTGGGCCTGAACATCGCCCGCTACAACCTGGGCGCGTGCAGCTGGAACAGCGTCGGCGGCGAGACGATGGTCAAATCGCCGAACATCCCCGGCTTCAAGCAGATCGAGGGCTTCTGGCAGGACTGGAACAACGAGGACCCCGCCTCCTCGGCCTGGAAGTGGTCGGCGGACGCCAACCAGCGCGCGATGCTGGTGAAGGCGACACAGCGAGGCGCGATCACGGAACTCTTCGCCAACTCCCCGATGTGGTGGATGTGCAGCAACCACAACCCCTCGGGCGCGGCGGGCGGCGGCAACAACCTCCAGACCTGGAACTACCGCCAGCACGCCTCCCACCTGGCGGCGACGGCCCTGTACGCGCGCAACAACTGGGGCGTGAACTTCGCGACGGTCGACCCCTTCAACGAGCCGGCCTCCACCTGGTGGACCGCGACCGGCACCCAGGAGGGCTGCCACATGGACCCCGCGGTCCAGGCGGCCGTACTCCCCTACATGCGCAGCGAGTTGGACAAGCGCGGCCTGACGAACCTCCGCATCGCGGCCTCGGACGAAACGAACTACGACACGGCCCGCTCCACCTGGGCGTCGTTCAACTCCTCCACCAAAGCCCTGGTCTCCCAGGTCAACGTGCACGGCTACCAGGGCTCGGGCGGCCGCCGCGACCTCCTCTACACGGACGTGGTGACGACCTCCCGCAAGAAGCTGTGGAACTCCGAGACGGGCGACAGCGACGGCACGGGCCTGACCATGGCGTCGAACCTCTGCTACGACTTCCGCTGGCTGCATCCCACGGCGTGGTGCTACTGGCAGGTCATGGACCCGTCGACGGGCTGGGCGATGATCGCCTACGACGCGAACACCCTCCAGCCGACCACGGTCCAGACGAAGCACTACGTGCTGGCCCAGTTCAGCCGCCACATCCGCCCGGGCATGACGATCCTCGACACGGGCGTGAGCTACGCGGTGGCGGCGTACTCGGCGTCGTCCCGCCGTCTGGTGCTGGTAGCGGTGAACACCTCCACATCGGCCCAGACCCTCACCTTCGACCTCTCCCGCTTCTCGACGGTGACGGGCGGCACGAACGGCGCGGTACCCCGCTGGAACACGGTGACGACGGGCGGCGGCGACCTCTACACGCCCCGCTCGGACATCCGCCTGTCCGGCAAATCGGTCAGTGTCCCCTTCGCCGCAAAATCGGTCCAAACACTCCAAATCGACGGCGTAACCCTCTAGCCCGCTGCCATGGCGGCGATTCGGGACGATCCGTAAAGCCGGGATGACAAGCATGGGGAACCCGCGCAGGCCAGGGGTCTGGCCCGCGCATCTCTCACGCTCGTCACCTCCCGGCAGTACGGTGTCCCCCATGCGCCCCGACTCGCCTGCCGAAAACGTCGACCACACCGCCGAGGCGGCACGCCTGGAGCGGACCGCCGGCCTGTATCCCGAGGACTCCGAGGCCCTGCTGCTGCGCGCCGCGGCCCACCTGGAACTCGCCGGCGACCGCCCCACGGCCACGGCCCTCTACGACCGTCTGCTGTCCTCCACGGACGGCCTGGAGACCCCCCACCTGGTACGGGCGCTCAAGGCGTCGAACCTCTGGGAGTACGGCCACGAGGCCGAGGCCAGGGCGATCATCGAGGGCGTCCGGGTGGCGTCCCCGCGGGACCCGGCCCCCTGGGTGATCGTCGCCGAGGCCCTGGAATCGCACGACGAGCTGGAAGCGGCGCACGACACGTTCACGGCGGCCGTCCGTCTCCTCCTGACCGACGTCCCGCAACCCCCGCAGCCGACCCACCCCCTCCTCTTCGGCCGCCACAGGGTCCGCCGCATGCTCGGCAAGTCCCACGACGAATGGGACGCGCTGGCGGACACGGTCCACTCCCTCCCGATCACCCTGGACGAACTCCACGACCCCAAGCGCGTCTGGTCCCTGGGCTCGGAGAACCCGGCGGAACTGGAAGCGGAGATCACCCGCCTCCGAGCGGAACTGGGCGCCTACCGCGAGGCCCTCTCCCGCCCCTTCCCGGTGGCGATCCTCCACTGGCCGGCGACGGAACTCTCAGAACTCCTCGAGGCGTACCCCGACCTGGCCGCCGAATACCCCTCCCACGAAACCCACCTCGCGACCATAGAGTCCGCCCTGCGAGAACTCGCATCCTCCGGCACTCCGAACCTGGGCATCGTCACAGGCACGGTCCCGTCCTACGAGGCCTTCGCAGCCTCGGAACTCTCCTCCCCGTCGGACGCGACGCTGCTCCCCCAGTACGCCACGACCCTGGCGGCGAGGGGGCGGGCGGTGGCGTGGCCCCCACAGAGCACCGCGGCCTGCTGGTGCGGCTCCGGACAACCGTACGGCGCCTGCCACGGACGCACGGCCTGAGAAAGAGCGCCGGGTCATCCGGCCCGTCACGGACGACTTGGCAGGCAAGATCGCGCCGGTCGTCCCACTCTGCCAGGAACTGAAGATCCGCCACTGCGGCGCTACAAAGTCACGACCCGCCACGAGATGACACTGGAGGGCCCAGCAATGGTGTACCGCTAGTGGGAACGGACGGAGATCGCCGAGTACCCGGGGCGGTGTCGACCCGGGCCGGCCCGACAGCCGGCCCCACGGAACTGCCACGACACCACCCCCGTCTTACCGGACGACAGACGACTGACGGCTGACGTCGGCTCCCGGGGGGAACGTCGCATGGACCAGCCCTGGCTCACGATCGCACTCATCATGGCCGCTGCCATGACGGCCTTCGGCATTTGGAACCTACGCATAGCCCAACGCCAGCGCCGAGCCCTCTCCCGCCTCGGCGTCCGGGGCATCCGCACCAGGGGCGAGGTGGCCCGTGGCCCCCGCCGAGAGGGCCCCACCCTCCACCCGCCCCAGGTCCGCTACAAAGCCCCACCGGTCGACCGCCCCAACGCCCCGGCCGACCAGACGTACCGCCGCACTCCCCTCAATCACGAGCAACACCCTCTCCACGCCGGAGTCCCGGTCGTCCTCCGCTACGACCCGAGGGACCCACGCCGGGTGGTGGTCGTACACCAGAAGGACGGAAGGCCGGCGAACGTGTCGTACTCGGCGGGGGCGCATCTGGCTTGGGGGGTCTCTTGCGTGCTGCTCGGGTTGGGGATGGGAGCGGGCGCGTTCTGGTGACGCCCCGGACGCCTCACCCCACCGGCGACCCGCCGCCGAACCGACCCGGCGTACGCCGAGCTGCTGCCGCATTCACCCACGCCGGGTGCCGGGAGCCAACCAGTTGCGCTCCCCACCTGCGGCCCCCTCCTCTCCGGGCCGCCCGCTCGCTTCTCTCCCGTGCTGGAGCGGCCCGGGTCAAGGGTGGCCCGCAGGGCCATCGGCGCCAGCCGACGCGGAACGCAGCGCAGCGGAGTGAAGCGCCCTTGGGGCGGGGCGCGGAGGCACGACACTGGCAGGGAAGCGGGCGGCTCCAGCCTGTACTTGGCCCCGGTGCCACTGCTGACTTCTCGCAACCAGCTCGGCCCTTCGGACTCCACACAGCCAGCCGCAGATCATGGATGCGGACAAAGGGGGATATCAGAAGAACATCCATGGCCAAAGCTATTGAAAAATAACGGACTTATCGCCCCTGTTCAGCGCACGCCTCCCCCTATGTCCAACCTTTGCAGTACCGTCACACTCTCCGTTGGATGTAAGGGGCTGCTACTTCGTGAAGCAGGCCCTGACCTGTGCATTTGAGGAAGCATGCCCTACGAGTCCGGCAGCGACTGGCAGTACGACGTCCCCACGAGCGGCAGCACGCACTTGCCGCCAGACGCGGGCTACGGCAAGGCTCTGACCAACCAGGGCTACGGTTTCGAGGTCGCCGTCGCTGACCTCATCGACAACTCCATCGACGCCGGTGCCAACAAGATCGTCGTGCACTTCCTGCGTGATGCCGATCGGATCCTTACGCTGTTGATCATCGACAACGGCAAGGGAATGGACGAGGCAGGGCTGGATGCCGCGATGACGGTGGGGCGCCGCCGTGACTACGGCGAGGGCGCCCTCGGAATGTACGGCACAGGCCTGAAGGCCGCTTCCCTCTCTCATGCCTCTTCGCTCACCGTGGTAAGCCGCACTAGGCGGAGCCGAGCTGCGGGGCGGCGCCTCACCGCGGAGGGCATCGAAGACAGCTTCCGCTGCGACACCGTTGACCCCCGGTACGCGCAGGATCTCGTAGACCGTTACGACGGGGTTATCGAGTGGCAGGGAACGATCGTGCGCTGGGACGGTGTGCGGACCTTTGAGACGGTCGCGCGCGGCCAGAGCGACCAGTTCCTGTCCAAGGCAATTTCCCGCCTTGAGACCCATCTCGGCCTCTATCTGCACCGGTACCTGCAGCGCGGCCTGAAGCTCGACATAGCGGTATGGGACGTGAGCAGCGGCGAGCGCGGCCTCGGCGAGGAAGTGGACCACATCGCTGTAGAAGCCCTGGATCCATTCGGCTACAAGGTGCCAGGCAAGCCAGGCTACCCCCGGGAGTTCATAGCCCCGGTGGAAGGTCTGGGAGACCTGTGCCTGACCGCCCACATCTGGCCTGCCAGGTCCAAGCAGGCGGGCTTCCGCCAAATCGGTTCACTCACGGAGAGACAGGGCTTCTACTTTTACCGGAACGACCGCCTCGTGCAGGCGGGAGGATGGAACGGCTGGCGGAACCCCGAGGGGCACCATGTTCTCGCCCGGGTCGCTGTTGATCTTCCGTCTCGTGAGAACAGTGTCCTGAGCCTCGATGTCAAGAAGGAGAGCGTCACGGTCACTCCAGCCTTCACTGACGGTCTCGATAAGGCGGTGGACTCCAAGGGGCACACTTTCCGGAGTTACCTGTTGGACGCTGAGACTGCCTACAGGGACGGTTCGAGGCGGAACGAGATCGTCCGCAAGCCTGTCACTCCTCCGGGCAAGGGCCTGGATCCCAAGGTCAAGCGGGTCATCAAGGAAGAACTGCCTGAGAAACCGGGCGAGGAACCGATCACCTTCACCTGGGGCGCGCTGCCGACCAACCAGTTCTTCGACCTTGACCGCGAGCACAATGCGGTCATCCTCAACAAGGCCTACCGAGAGGACTTCAACGACGGCAGACGCGGCGGTGCCAATGACGCCCCGGTCACGAAGACCTTGCTGTTCCTGCTTCTTGAGGACTGCTTCGGGCTGGGCCGCTGGGAGCGTAGTCGCCAGGACCGCCTGGACTACTGGAACACCATCCTCCTGGCTTCGGTGGACGCACAGCGCACGCGACGTGCGCAACAACTCTCCTGACACCAGCGCGCAGTTACTTCCGTTCCCCTTGATGCACCGAGGACTTCTTCACATGAGCGACACCCCAGCCAACGTGCTTGTCGAGATCCACACCCACGCACTGGCCGGCATGCTGAACGTCCCCCGCCACTTCGCGCGTTGGGCCGCCGTTGCAGCCGACGAGGACTATCCGGACGCCGACCTGAGCGAGGAACTGTTCCGCACCTGCCTCGTCGACGGCAACGAGGCACTCAGAGCCCTGTGGAGCCGTCACCTCACCGCCTGGGACTTCGCCGAAGATCCTCAGTGGGCGCTAGCCATACCAGCCCGCACCGATGAACGGCGTACAGCCGTGTATGACCGGCTGCGGTTTGGAAGTGACCTGCGGAAGGCGCTCGATGCCGCCGTACCGGTGGCGAAGATCCCGGGTCCCACAGTGATCACGCGTGATTTCACCCCCTGGTATACCTCTGAGCGAGCAGCCGCCCGTTCTTTCTATTGGACGTCGTACGAGCAGAAGCTCCGTGCCAAGGGCTGGTCCGATGCCGCGATCGCCAGCCTCGATGAGGCAAGCCGGGCAGTTGTTGAACGCCTCACCGATCCAGAACAACCGACGGCTCGGCAGGCGAAGGGCCTGGTGGTCGGGTACGTGCAGTCAGGAAAGACAGCCAACTTCACTGGCGTCACGGCCAAGGCGATCGATGTCGGCTACCGCCTCGTCATCGTGCTCGGCGGCACGCTCAACCTGCTGCGCGCTCAGACCCAGCGCCGCCTCGACATGGAGTTGATCGGGCAGGAGAACATCCTGCGAGGCGCGGACATCACGGACCTCGACTCCCTCGTGGGCGTGGACTACGTAGGGGACGACGACGCGGACTGGGACGAGTTTGTCCAACACGGTGCACGCCCGTCTGTGCTTGGCGCATTCGACATCGAGCGTCTGACGACTCGCGACAACGACTACAAGAGCCTGGCGCAAGGCATCCGGGCTCTTGAGTTCGAGAAGCGCGAACCGACCCGCCCTCTGCATGATCCAGCGAACCTCCACCACGCGGCGGCCCGCATCCTCGTGGTGAAGAAGAACAAGTCTGTTCTGACCAAGCTCGTCAAAGACCTCAAACAGATTCACGGACTGCTCGGTGAGCTGCCTGCCCTGATCATCGATGACGAGTCCGACCAGGCGTCCGTGAACACCCTGGATCCCAAGAAGTGGGAGCAAGGCAGCACTGAACGCACGGCCATCAACGGGCTGCTCTCCCAGCTCCTGAAACTACTTCCGCGCGCGCAATACGTTGGCTACACGGCTACCCCCTTCGCCAACGTCTTCGTTGACCCCGGTGACGACGACGACATCTTCCCCAGCGATTTCCTGATCTCGCTGCCCCGCCCCTCTGGGTACATGGGCGCCCAGGACTTCCACGATCTGGACTCGGCGATCCCCCGGGATGAGCGCACTCACGCCAACTCCCAGGAGAAGGCACACATACGCGACATCTACGAGTCCACGGGCGACCGCCTCCAGGAGGCCATGGACGCCTTCGTCCTGTCTGGTGCCCTGAAGCTGTACCGGGCCGGCCACGGTGTGGACGACGGCCCGTTCCGACACCACACGATGCTCGCTCATCAGTCGGTACGAAAGGACGATCACGCGGATCTCGCGCTGCGTATCAATTCCATGTGGCATCAGGCGGGTTACAGCTCGGCAGCCGGCCATGAACGCCTTGCTGCGCTGTGGGCTTCCGACTTCGCCGCAGTCAGTGACGCTCGCGCGTCAGACCTCCCTGCTCCTGCCTCCTATGAGGAACTACGCCCTTACGTCAGTGCCGCACGTCAGCGCATCGGCTCAGGCGGTCAGCCAGTCATCGTCGTGAACGGTGACTCCGACCGCTACTTCGACCAGCTGAACCTCGACTTCGACCGGACACCGCACGTCTGGAAGATCTTGGTGGGCGGAACGAAGCTCTCTCGCGGTTTCACCGTGGAGGGGTTGACCATCACCTATTACCGGCGCACTACCCAGCAGGCGGACACGCTGATGCAGATGGGACGCTGGTTCGGCTTCAGGCCTGGTTACCGTGACTTGGTCCGGCTCTACATCGGACGGGAGGAGCCTTTTGGCCGCAACCGGTACGCCGACCTGTATGAGGCCTACGAAGCGATCTGCCGTGACGAGGAAACCTTCCGAGAGCAGCTGGCCCAGTACGCCGTGGGGGTCGATGGACAGCCTCAGATCACGCCCATGCAAGTGCCTCCCCTTGTGGCACAGCACCTGCCCTGGATCCGGCCTTCGGCCCGCAACAAGATGTTCAACGCGGAGCTGGTGGAGATCCGGTCACCTGGCCGCCCCATCGAGCCTGCGTCGTACCCGCTGAACAACGCGGCACTCAAGCGGAACACCGAGCGCTGGCGCCCCTTGCTGGACTCGCTCACCGCAGCCCCGACTACATTCACCAATCCGCCAGACGAATCAAGCTCGCTCACACGGACCTTCGAGGCGCTGACTGGGGCCGTCTCCCACAGTGACCTTGTCAGCGTGCTGTCTCAGCTCGAATGGGAACGCCCTGGGCACTTCGACCCTCACCTGACGTACCTCAGCCAGCTCGACGGCGCGCTCGCCAAGGTGGACGACTGGCTGCTCATCTCCCCTCGTCTTGCTGCGAGCACGCGCATAGAGGCCCGCGTGCTCGGTTCGCTGCCGTTGTCCCTCGTCCGCCGAAGCCGGCAGTCCGGCAAGACCTCCTTCGGCCGCATCGCGAGTGTCGAACATCGCACTGCGGCACAGCGCCTGATCGATGCGGCGCGCTCGTCGGCTGAGGCGCACCCTGCTGAGAGCGCCGTCATCGGCTCTACAACAGGGGTGGCACTTCTGTACCCGGTCGTCGAGGGGGACAGTCACAGCGACGTACACGCGGCCGTGCGGAACGGTTCGGCCGACCCGTCGAAGATCGTGATGGCGTTCACCTTGATCCCGCCTACCTCAGCGGCGAGCGCCGACCGGCGCCTGGTGCGGTTCCGTGCCAGGAATTCTCGTCACACAGATGACGCTACTATCCCAGTTAGTTCGTCATGAGGGGGAATCGCTTGCTGCCCATCGACATAAGCGCTGCACGGAACATCGCCCTGTCCGAGGAGGTGAAGCGCGACGCAGAACTTCAAGCAGTGAGCAGGGAGCTGATGGGCATCGATGCCGCAGAGAAACGCTTCGCATCGGTACTGCGGGACACAATCGATCAGTTACTGAATGGCGAGGTTACAGGACGTTACGACTGGGCGACTCTGTACAAGACTGAGCGGACCCATGCGGGAACCCTCGTCGAAATCAATCTCCAGCGCGAGTTCAGATTCGCAGATGGCCACGCAATGGACTACCGGATCGCCGGCATTGAGGTGGACTGCAAGTACTCGCAGAATTTCGGTGGCTGGATGATCCCGCCAGAGGCCAGGGGACATCTCTGCCTGCTCGTATGGGCCAACGACTACGAAAGCCGCTGGAGTGCCGGTCTTTTCCGAGTGCGAGAGGAATGGCTGAACAGAGGAGGCAACCGCGATGCGAAGCTCACCGTGAAGGCAATACATCGGGACAAGATCCTCTGGTTGTGGCGCGATTCAGAGCTTCCGGAGAACGTGCTTCTCCATATGGACCCCTCCGAGCGCGAGGCGGTCTTCGCACCGAACTCCGGCCAGCAACGCCTCAACGAGCTGTTCCGGCGCGTACAGAAACGACGCATAGGCCGCAATGTGGTGCGGACAGTTGCCCAGCAGAAGGATTACATGAAGCGCGTCCGCGGCAATGGGGGCTCTCGTTCGGCGCTCAGGACCGACGGCATCCTCATCATGGGGGACTACGACAGTCATCGTGCCGTAGCGGAGCAGCTCGGCCTCCTGCCACCGCGTGAGGGAGAGTTCGTCAGCGTGCGTGTTGCAAGGCAACGGCCACACCACAAGGAAGCACCCCACGTGATTCTGGGCGGGGAACCCTGGGTGATTGCCACTCCCGATGACGCACCAGAGATAGCCCCGCTGCTCCCCTCCCACACCAAGTAGGAGCACACAGAGATGAGTGCTCCTTTCGCGACCCAACTTCTCGGCTGGAAAAAGCTAAAGGCATCAGGGAAACCTGTGCCGTATAGCGCTGACAGCAGCAGCAAGACATCCAAGGCGCTGGCAGGAAAAATTCTTGAGCACTTGGGCGTCACATCAGAGATAATCCTGCCGGGAACACCCCAGAGCCTTGGGCCCGCATTGGAACGACTGGTGCATGAAGATCTAGAAAAATCACTGCCGATAATCGATTCTTCCCGCACCTGGCACGTAGACCACAAGAAGGTCATTGCAGACTTTTCGCAGTACGCCCACCTCGGGAACCTCAAGAAGGTCGTTGTCAAGAATCCCGTCCTGAGCGCCGACCTTGGACTCGACTATCTGATCAAGCCTGACGTCACTGTCGGTACCGCGCAGGATCCGCCTCCCGTAGGCACCCATCCCTTTCTGCACGCCGCCATCTCTTACAAGTGGACAATTCGGCCCGATCGGGTACAGAACGTCCGGCGCGAGTTCCTGCAGATGATCAGGCACAGACGCGGCCGGCTTCCGCATCTTGTTACTGTGACTGCCGAGCCAGTGCCTAGCAGGATCGCTGCCATCGCTAGAGGAACCGGCGAGGTCGACGCTGTTTACCACATCGCCCTCGATGCGTTGCAGGATGCTGTGCGAGACGTCGGAAGCGACCAGCAGAAGCGCGACTTGTCAGAGAGCATCCGTCAAGGACGTCTCCGGCCCTACGAAGAACTCGCATACACGTTGACCACCTGGTAAGTCAGAGCGCTATGAGTAAGAGTTCAGACCCCCCAGCTCAGCCGGAGGGTGAGTGGTTCCCTCCGGAGGGCTCGTGGGCCTCCTCCGCGGCTCGTCGCCGGAACATGCAGGCTATCCGGAACCGGGACACCAAGCCGGAGTGGCTCATCCGCCGGCTTGTGCATGCCAGAGGTCTGCGTTACCGGGTCGCCGCCAAGCCGCTTCCGGGCCTTCGCCGGACCGCCGACTTGGTCTTCGGCCCGGCAAAGGTCGCGGTCTTCATCGACGGCTGCTATTGGCACGGCTGTCCGGAGCACTACGTGCCCCCGAGGACGAACCCGGGGTACTGGTCAGACAAGGTAGCCCGGAACGTTGCACGCGATCGAGATACCGACCAGCGTCTATCGGAGGCCGGCTGGACGGTGCTCCGGTTCTGGGAGCACGAACCGGCCGCCGCGTGTGCGACGCGGATCGCTGCGGAGGTCGCAAAGCGCCGACCTCAAGCGCGCCAGACGCGCAAGCAGTAGCGGTGCGCTAAGCCTTGCCGCTGTCCCGCTCCCGCGCAGCTCTCAAGACATCGGCGATCGACTCACCAACGGCCTTGGCGACGGGCGGCGGGAAGGCATTGCCCACCTGCCGGTACTGCGCAGTCTTGCCACCCGCGAACTGCCATTCGGGAGGGAAACCCTGGATGATCGCAGCCTGCTGCACGGTAAGCATCGGTCCGTTCGGGCCGAAAAGGTCACGATCCTCCGTGCCCTTCTGCCTGCAAGTCTCGGGATCGTTAGCTACCCCGAGGGCATCGACGCCGAGCAGCTTCCAAGCTGCCTTTGCCCGGCTAGGACCAAGGTCGGCTCCCCCGTGCTTCTTCGATCCGCCAACCAGCGTGGGAGCGATACCACTGGAACCCTTTTCCAAGAGCTCCTGGTGTCGCTTGTGCGCAGTGTCCAGCCAGCGCTCGTATGCTGCGCGAGCCTGCTCAGCACGAGCGCCCTCGAAATACGGCTCGTACCGGGCGTACATCGACTTCTCTAGCGCTTTCGCAACGCTGACATGGTCATCGTGGGTCGCTGCAGGCCACTCGTATTTGACGTCCTTCAGGACGTCACTACGGAAAGCAACGAGGATGGCACGGGGGCGGAGTTGCGGGACTCCAAAGTCACTGGCCTCCAGGATGTCCCATTCACACACCTTGTAGCCCAGTCCGTCTTCCCAGGCCATCTGCCCGTCGTCTCCGCGGAACCAGCCGCCCTGGAGCCGTGCCTTGATCCAGTCCCGGTAGTCTTCGAACTTCGGGTCCATGATCCCGCGCACATTCTCGATCATGACAGCCCGGGGATTCAGCCTCTCGATGAGGCGCAGCATCGCCGGGAACAGGTCGCGCTCGTCTGCCTTGCCGAGTTGCTTGCCGGCATGTGAGAACGGAGGGCAAGGAACACCACCAGCCAGGAGGTCCAGCTCGCGCCGCTCTAGCAGCTCCACGCTCTTCTGCAGGTGCTTCTCTCGCTTGAACTCATTGACGTCTGTTGGCGGCAGAACGTCACAGTTCTCTCTCTCCCAGGCCCACGTCGGGTGAGACTCGACATTCGTCTGCAGTGTCTTCGCGGCATACTGGTCGATCTCAACGAGGGCGAGATGACCGAATCCAGCCTGGTGGAGGCCTAGGGCCTGCCCACCCGCTCCAGCACAGATCTCGATCGAGGTGAACTCGGGCTCCTCGACCTTGCCCTTGGAGCGCTTCGGTTCGTTCGTGCGGGTCATGCCCCCTCCTTATAGCCGTACAGCGGCAGACACAGTTTGCAATCCACCATCACTGAGGGTGACAGACCCCACTGACAACGAGACTTCACTAAGTGTGCAGCACGCCCCGCGGCGCGCTGAACGCGCCCTCCGTTGCGCCGAACACTCATACGATATTGCTCGTGCGCATACCTACATGGACCGAGGACGAACTTGTGTTGGCCGGCGCTCTGGTCGTCACGAACGGTTGGCGCGAGCTGCGAACTACGGACCGTGCGGTACGTGAGCTCTCGGAGTTGCTGCGGTCGCTGCCGATCCACAGGCCCGAGGCTCGGGCGCTGCCCAGCTTCCGGTCTCCAGACAGCGTTAGCCGCAAGACCACAGACTTCATGACGAATCACAGCTCGTACTCTGGCAAGGCGACGCGGTGCGGGAAGCTCACGCTTCTCATGATCGAGGCCTTCACGACGCGTGAAGCTGAGATGCTCCAAGCTGCGAGGGTGCTTGAGGAAGGCGTCGGTTCGGGCGACCTGCACGCCATCCCGCCGCAACCCGACGAAGTCGATGAGGCGGGCCACACAGCCATCGAGGGGCGTCTGCTCGTCCGCCGAGCACTCGCGCGGGAGCGGGACCCTAAGCTTCGGTCGTTGAAGATCGAGCAAGTACGGCGACGTAGCCGCACGCTGAAGTGCGAGGTCTGCGACTTCGACTTCTCCCGCGTCTATGGAGCTCTGGGCGAGGGCTACATCGAAGTGCATCACGTCACTCCCCTCCATGTCTCCGGAACACGAGAGACCAGTCTTGACGATCTCGCATGCCTGTGCGCCAACTGCCACCGCATGTGCCACAGGAGCCGTCCGGGGGAATCCTGGCGCACGCCGACCGTTCTCCGGGAGCAGATACGCAACTCCATTCAGACACCCGTCCACTAGGCCGCGTCCGCTTCAGCCTCGTAGTGCATCTGAGCGCGGTCGAGAATGTCATCCGGATCATGGCCTCGGGCGCTGGTCCAGTGGAGCAGATCAGCGATCAGCTCGACCGCCGACTCGACAAGGCTCACCTCTCGGCCTCGCCCGTGCTGGCCTAGCCCGCGCCCAGCACCCTCGTAGTTCTCGAGCGCCTCCACAGCTCGCTCGAAACGGTGGCAGCTATGCCCGCTGTTGAGGGGGATCTCGCACCAGACGGCCTTACCCGCCGCGGTCAAAACGGTGCCCCAGTCCACTGCCATCGCCGCAAGCAGATGCAGACCACGGCCGCACTCATCACCGCATCCCGCCTCCCTGACGATGGGGAGGACCGGGCTCTTGTCGTGAACTTCAAGGCGTAGGCGCTCCGCCTTCCTCTCCAGGATCAAGGTCGCCGACGCCCCTTCACCAACGTGCTTGACGACATTGGTGGCCAGCTCCGCAACAAGGAGTTCTGCGTCGTCAGCGGCGACCGGCATGCCCCACCGGCTGAGTTGCTGCACGGCTGCTCTCCTCAGCAGGCGCACCTCCGCCGACGCTGCTTCGAAGGGCAGTACACAGCGCAGTCGCGACTCCGTGACCTCGTAGCCAGGCATGACCTGTCCTCCCTCCCTAGCTACGCAACGCCCTTGATCACGCCGTATCCGTACGGCTGCGCTGCGTAGCGACCGGGAACGAGCATGGCACAGAGAAATCTCACTGTGTAACTTCTCATGAGAATCTATCGGGTGAACCTGGTGGTGAGCCCGCTTCACCGCTGCCTAGCCTGATGGGCGTCCTCCGGGCTGAGGCCCGGCACATGGTGAAGGAGCCTCATGCCCGAACGGAGCACGACACGTCGCCGCCAACTGGGCGCCACGATGCGCAAGTTGCGCTCCCGCACCGGGTTGACGCTTGAGGAAGCCGGGCGCCTGGTCGGTGTATCGAAAGCGACCGTCAGCCGGTACGAGACCACGGCCGGACCAGTCAAGTGGATCGTCGTCGAAGCGCTCTGCCGTGAGTACGGAGCAACGGACGCTGAGCGGCGAGCAGTGGTCAACCTCGCCAAGAGCGCCAAGGAGCAAGGCTGGTGGAGTTCTTTCGCCGACTCCATCCCGGAGAGCATGAACCTGCTGCTCACCCTTGAGGACGAGGCGGTCCGTGAGAACCACTTCTGCTGCGTCTACGTCCCTGGACTTCTACAGACACGCGACTACAGCACAGCGCTCCAGAAGGCGAATGAAGTGCCCCTGGAGTCGGCAGAAGTCGAGCGGCTCGTCGACATCCGCATGAAGCGGCAGGAGATCCTGACCCGCCCGAAGCCGCTGCACCTGTGGGCGATCCTCGATGAATCGGTGATCCGCCGCGTGGTCGGCTCGTCGGCGGTCATGAAGGAACAGCTCGACCGGCTCCTCGAAGCCAACGAGTCCCCTCACATCACCCTCCAGGTCCTGCCGTTCTCCAAGGGCGCGCACGCTGCTGCCCTGGGCAGCTTCGTCATCATCGGCGGCCCTGAACCGGCCCTCGACGTCGTGTACGTCGACTTCCACACGGGCTCCCTCTTCCTGGAGAAGGAAGAGGAACTGGAGCGATACAGACTTGCGTTCGAGTACCTGCGCGCACAAGCGTTGGACATGGAGGCTTCCTCCGCCCTGATCCATCGCGCCCGCAAGGAGCTCTGAATGCCCGCTAGCCCCCTGACCGCCTCTGAGCCACGGTGGTTCAAGTCGTCGTACAGCGGCGGCAACACCACCGAGTGCCTGGAGTGTGCCTACGTCGCGCACAGCGCGCTCATACGCGACTCCAAGCACTACCACCAACGGGGACCCATCGTTTCCGTCGGTAGAGAGGCGTGGTTGCGCTTTATCAGTGCCTTGAGCAGCGCCCAGGATCAGGCTGGTTCCGCTACGCCGTAGGGCACTTGGCTCTGGCCGCGTCGGGCGGTTCCTGCCTCTGAGGGCAGGATGCTGCTCGCGACTCACTGATGGCGTGCGAGGTGCCCTTGAGCAGGCTGCTGGATGACTTCGAGACCGTGGTGTCTCCAAGTTACTGCATTTTTGGGCTGGTTGACACGAGCGTCGATACGTATTCACCACATGCGGATCGCAAGAATTGGCTTCTTTCGGCTGCTGGCATGGTCTATCTGCAGGTGCCGCAGCAGGTGATCCGGGCGTCTGTACGGTTGGAGAGTTGGTCAACCGCCCCTCCGGCAAACGATGCTCAGTGGTCCGGTGCGGAGGACGTGGAGGTTGAGCTTCCCGGCGGCGAGCTCGCGCTGGAAACCATCGACGGGGGGCAGAAAGAAGTCCCCCTGATCCTTCCCTCGCCCGGCTTGTATCGAATGCGATGGCGGTGGATATTCAATCGCGCAGGCGGGCCTTTCACCTCACCGTTGGCGGGAAGCCGGGAACCCTTGCCCATGCCGTCGGGGAACGAAGAGAAATTGATTGACGCAGATCAATACTGCTTGGTGCAGATCTGGCGCACAGCCGCCAGTGAAGAGACTGAGTAAAGGAAGGGCGGGGCTCGTCCGGTGGGCCGGCCCCGCATGGTGATCGCCTCAGACTCCCAGGTTTGTAACCATCACGTTGGCTGTGACGTACTCACGGCCGCCCGGTGTTCCCGAGGTTGGCGGTTCCGGGGCGAGTGTCAAGAGCGCCCTTCGGGCGTCGGCTTCGCCGATTGCGCTTCGCTTCACTCTTGACACTCGCCCCTCCACCGCGGAGTTGTTGCCGACCGGGCGGCCCAGGGGTGGGGCGGCGGGGTCGGTCGAGACTGGGCAAGGACCGTCGCCGGGTAGCTGGTGAGTTGGTGGTAGCGGGGCGCGGCGGGCGGCAGTGCGGCCAGCAGCGAACCGAGACCCGTCAGGCCTCCACGCGGTCCTCCACCCGATCCAGTTCTCCCCGTTCGACGCAGAACTCGTTGCCCTCGGGGTCGGCCATGACGATCCAGCCTCTGCCGTTCGGGAGGGTGCGGTCCGTCAGGACGCGGGCGCCGAGGGTCACGGCGCGTTCTACCTCTTCGGAGCGGGTGCGGCCTGTGGGCTGGAGGTCGAAGTGGATGCGGTTCTTGGTTGTCTTGCCTTCCTCGACGCTGACGAAGAGCAGGCCGGGGGCGCCGTTCGGGAACTCGATCAGTACCTCGGGGTCGCCGGGCTTGTCCTCGTCGGAGATCGGGTGGCCCAGCAACTCCGACCAGAAGCGGGCGAGTTCGTAGGGCTGTCCCGTGCAGTCGAAGGTGATGTGGCGGATGCTGGGGTTCAACGGTCGTCTCCTCGGGCGGGTTGGGGCGCACCGGTGCGCCACCGCAGGATGGGCGGGGAGACGGGGCCCTGTCGAACCATTTGCTGAGTCAGGAGATGAAGGTCCTGATCCCCTCGTAGAGGCGGTCCGGCTGGTCCAAGTGCACGTCGTGGGCCGCGTCGGGGATGCGGATGTGGTGGGTGTGCGGGCGGTGGGTGAGCATCTGCGCCGGTTCGTCGGGGCGCATCGTGCCGTGTTCGCCCTGGATGAGGAGGGTGGGGCAGGTGATGCGGGACCACTCGGGCCAGTAGGCCGTGGTCGCCAGTTCCGCGATCGTGTCGGTGATCGTGGTGCGGTCGAAGGCGGGGTGCCAGCCGTCTTCTCGTTTCTCCAGGCCCCTCGCCCAGGCCTCGTGGCCCAGGAAGGCCTCCGCCGCGTCGAGGGACTTGAAGGGGGTCGGCCAGCTGTCCAGCCAGGTCGCTATCTGGGCGGGGAGGTCCGGGGCGGGGCCGGCCGGGCCCGCTTCGATCAGGATCAGGGACTTCACCAGGTGGGGGTGGGACGCGGCCAGGAGCATGGCCGTGTGGCCGCCGAGGGATTGGCCCAGCAGGGTGACGGGGGCCAGGCCCAGTTTCTCGATCAGGGTTATGGCGTCCTGGACGTGGGCGGCGCGGGTCGTGGTCGCGGGGGTGCGGGTGCTGGCGCCGTGGCCGCGGGCGTCGTACGTCACCACGCGGTGGCCCTCGGCCGACAGGTGCGCGGCGAGGGTGTCCCACTCGCCCTGGTGGCCTGCCAGGCCGTGCAGGAGGAGGAACGTGGTCGCGGGGGTCCCAGGGGGGTGGTGGTCCCTGTGGGCGAGGTGCGTGCCGTCGGGGGTGGTGAGGGTCGCGGACCTCGTACGGGTCAAGTGTCGGCTCCTGTCGGTGGCTTGGCCGTCTGTCCGACGGCCACCTCCTGTCCGTCCGAGAGGTGGCCGTCGCGCGGTTCAGGAGCCTATGACGCCCGGTCCGGTCCTACGACGCCGAGCCCTACGACGCCGGGCTCAGGTCCGCTCGGCCGAACAAGAGGGCGTAGCCGGTGGGGAGCTGGGCCAGGATGCGGGTGATCAGGTCGTCGCCGACGAGGAGCGGCAGCACGCTCAGGACCGAGCTGACGTCCCATCGGGCCGTGGCGGGGGTCGCTCCCTCGATGCGGGCCGCGACGGAGTCGACGAACTCGGCGGCGGTCAGCCGGCGCGTGGCCGGGATCTGGGAGGCGACGACCCTGGCGGCCTCCTCGGGCAGGGCGCGGGCGAGGTCGACCCGTTCGTCGCCGATCACATGACCGCCGAGGGCGGACAGGACGATACGGGTGACCCGCTCCGCCTCCGACCTGGTGGGGTACTGGCCCGATTCCCGCACCGCTTCGATGAGCCGGGTCCAGGCGTTGTCGTCGCCTCGGGTGTCGTGGTTGCGCGGCGGGGCGGGGATCAGGGTCTTCGGGGTCGTGAGAGCAGTCGTCACACTGGGCACCGTCGTCACGCTCATGTGTGGGTCTTCCTCCGGATCCGGTCCTGCGTCGCGCCGCCGGGGTGGGACTCCGGCGGCGCGGGTTGGTGTGTGGGGGGGCGGGGGCTGTCCCGTGGGTGGGACGTCCTCGGGACAGCCCTCGTGGGTTCTGCGTGGGTGCGTGGGTACGTGAGTGCCGTGCCGTCAGCCGCTGAGCTGCTTGGGCCTGTCGCCGCCCGTGATCTGGATGCGGCGCGGCTTGGCCTGCTCGGCCACCGGGATGCGCAGGGTCAGGACGCCGGCCTCGTACGAGGCGTCGATGCGCTCCGTGTCCAGCGTCTCGCCGAGGAAGAGCTGGCGGGTGAACGTGCCCGTGGGCCGTTCGGCGACGAGCAGCTCCGCGTCCTCGGGGGCCGGGGACCTGCGTTCGGCTCGGACGTTCAGGACGTTGCGTTCGACGTCCAGCTCGATCGTCTCGGGGTCGATGCCGGGGAGGTCGAAGTGGACGAAGAACTCGTCCCCGGAGCGGTAGGCGTCCATCGCCATCGCCGAGGGGCGCGTGGCGGGGCCGAGGACCTGCTGGGTGAGCCGGTCGAGTTCACGGAAGGGGTCCGTGCGCATGAGCATCACTGGTCACTCCTCTCTTCAGGCGCTGCCGGTGCGATGCCCTACGTTCTTCGTCTTCTTATATAGCTCGGAGCCGGAAACTTGACAAGCCTCGACTCAGGTTCGCCTGCCGTCCGGTAAGGCGCCTTGGTACGGCCCGGCGCGTGCGCCCCCGACCTCGGGAGTTAGCCTCAGGATCGCGAGCGGGGCAGAAGCAGCAGGAGCAAGAGCAGGAGGCAGGCATGGCGAAGGTTCCGAGTGCGGTGATCGCCGCGAGCGGGCTCGTGGGCGGGTACGGCGTGGCCCGCTGGACCAGGCAGCGGCCGCTCGGCGGGGCCGTGCTGGCCGTCGCCGGGGCCGCGGCCGCGCGGCAGTGGCGGCAGCAGGCCGGTGGGGTGGCCGCGGGGGCGTTGTCTGCCGCGTATGTCGCCGCCTTCGCCGGGTCTCATCCGCTGGCCAAGAAGGTGGGTGCCTGGCCTGCCGTGTTCGGAGTGGCGGGGGCCGTGGCCGTGGCGTCCTGGGTGGTCGCCGACCGGCGCGGCTGAGCAGAGCGCACAGCACAAAGAACCCCGGCCCTGAAATTCAGGGCCGGGGTTCTCGTCTGGAGCGCCGGGCAGGCCTTGCACCTGCATCTCCCCACAGGAAGTGGGGCGTCTTTCCTTGGACCACCAACGCATCGTCCGTCTGACCGGAGCTTGGAGTTCCGGCGACTGGACGCAGATCAACTATAGCGCAGTTTTTGTTATCGCCTTCGCCGTCCGGCCGTCTCCTCACCGTCCCCCGCAGGAACGCGACTTACGACGTTGAGGTACGACACGTGACACGACAGATCAGCCGCCGGAGCATGCTGAAGGCCGCGGGCGCGGCAGCCGGAGCCGCCGGTGTCGGCGTCGGCGCCGGTGTCGGTACGACCGCTCTCGCGAGCCCGGCACTCGCCGCCGGCTCCGCCTTCGCCCACCCCGGGCTGCTGCACACCCGTACCGACCTGGACCGTATGGCGGCCAAGGTGAAGGCGGGCGCCAGACCCTATACGGCCGGGTTCGCCAAGCTCACCGCCAACCGGCACGCGCAGAGCGGCTGGCGGCCCAATCCGCAGGCGACGGTGTACCGGGGTGCGGGGTCGCCGCAGAACTACGCGGTCCTCTACAACGACATCCACGCCGCCTACCAGAACGCCCTGCGGTACCACGTCAGCGGCGACACCGCTCACGCCGACACCGCGGTGGCGATCCTCAACGCCTGGTCGGGGAAGCTGACATCCATCCAGGGCTCGGCCGACCGGTTCCTGGCCGCGGGGCTGTACGGCTACCAGTTCGCCAACGCCGCCGAACTCGTACGCGATCACGGTGACTTCGCGCTCGGGCGGGCGCAGGAGGTGATGCGGAACGTCTTTTATCCGCTCAGCGACAGCTTCCTGAGCGATCACAACGGTGCCGTCATCACCAACTACTGGCCCAACTGGGACCTGACGGCCATCGCCTGTGTGCTCGCCACCGGCATCTTCTGCGACGACCGTGCCGTGGTCGACCGGGCCGTCGAGTACTTCAAGCACGGGGACGGCACGGGGTCCGTCAAGCACGCGATTCCCGTCGTGCACGAGGACGGGCTCGCCGAGTGGCTCGAATCCGGGCGGGACCAGGGGCATTCCCTGCTTGGGGTCGGGCTGATGGGCACGGTCTGCGAGATGGCCTGGAACCAGGGCATCGATCTCTACGGCTATGACGACAGCCGCTTCCTCAAGGGGGCGCAGTACGTGGCGAAGTGGAGCCTGGGCGGGGATGTGCCGTACACGGCCAATACGCGGAAGAAGGGGGCGATCGGGGGGTGGTCGGGGAGTGAGACCGCGACGGAGGCGGCGGGTGTGGACCCGGCCATGACGCGTCCCGTCTGGGCGATGATCGCCAACCACTACACCAAGCGGCGGGGGATGTCGGCGTCGTATGTGACGCGTGCGGCGGCCAAGGCCGCGCCGGAGGGTGGGGGTGGGGATTACGGGCCGAACAGTGGAGGGTACGACCAGCTGGGCTTCGGAACGTTGGCCTTCACTCGGGACAAGGCAGCGGATCCCGCGGCGCCGGCGCCGGACCCTGCTTCGTCTGCTGCGGGGTCCGGCGCCCGGCCTCAGGGGGGTGCCGCTCCGTCGGTCGTTGCCTCGCCTGCCTCGCCTGCCTCGGGGAGGGACCTGGCCGCCACCGGTTCCGAGGAGGTCGTGGGGTGGGCCGCCGCCGCGGGGGTCACCGCCGTCGCGGGTGGGTTGCTTCTGCTGCGACGGCGGGATCGTGTGCGGCGGGGTGGGGTCGAGTAGCGTCCGGCACGTTGCAAGGGTGCTGGGCGTGCGGCCCGGGCACGGGTCGGGCCGCTCACCCGCGCTTGCGGGGTGCCGCTGCGCCCACCCGTGCCGCCCCAGCGGCACGACTGCCCGCAGCTGGGTGCGGGCCTACGCCGTCGCTGTCCGCCTTGCCCTCCGCCGCCGTCAGCGGTGTGGCGATGTCCTCCAGGGAGCGGCGTTCCGCCCGCACCGCGAGGATCGCCGCTGTCAGGCCGGCCAGGCACATCAGGGTCGCGCCGATCTGGAAGGCGAGGACCGTGTCGCCGACCTTGCCCGTGCCGGTGAGGTCGGCGAAGAGGAGCGGGCCGCTGATGCCGCCGGCCGCCGTGCCGATGGCGTAGAAGAAGGCGATGGACATGGCGCGGGTCTCCATCGGGAAGACCTCGGAGACCGTCAGGTAGGCGCTGGAGGCGCCCGCCGAGGCGAAGAACAGCACCGCGCACCAGCATGCGGTCAGCGTGGTCGCGCTGAGCGCGCCCTGGTCGAAGAGCCAGGCCGTGCCGAAGAGGAGCAGGCCGGACAGCAGGTACGTGCCGGAGATCATCACGCGGCGGCCGACCGTGTCGAAGAGCTTGCCCAGCAGCAGCGGGCCGCAGAAGTTGCCGAGTGCGATGACCGCGAAGTAGTAGCCGGTGCTGCCGCTCGGGACGTCGAAGAACGTCGTGAGGATCGCGCCGAAGCCGAAGGTGATGGCGTTGTAGAGGAAGGCCTGGCCGATGAAGAGGGAGAAGCCGAGGATCGCGCGGCGGCGGTAGTCGGAGAAGACCGTGCGGCCGATCTCCAGGAAGGTGACGCTGCGGCGCTGGTGGATGGTGATCTCGCCGTCCGCGCGCGGCAGCGGTTCGCCGTTCTCCTCCTCGACCTTGCGCTCGATCGAGGAGACGATGCGTTCCGCTTCGTCGTCGCGGCCGTGGATCAGCAGCCAGCGAGGGCTCTCCGGGACGTGCCGGCGGACCAGGAGGATCACCAGGGCCAGGACCGCGCCGAGCGCGAACGTGAGGCGCCAGCCGACGTTCGCCGCGAAGATGTCCGTGTCCAGCGCGACGATCGAGAGGAGGGAGCCGAAGACCGCGCCCAGCCAGAAGCTGCCGTTGATCATCAGGTCGACGCGTCCGCGGTACTCCTTGGGGATCAGTTCGTCGATCGCGGAGTTGATGGCCGCGTACTCGCCGCCGATGCCGAAGCCGGTGAGGAAGCGGAAGAGGAAGAACCACCAGGTGTCGAAGGCGATCGCGGTCAGGGCGGTGGCCCCGAGGTAGACCGCCAGCGTGATCATGAAGAGTTTTTTACGGCCCCACTTGTCGGTCAGCCGGCCCCAGAACAGCGCGCCGGAGCAGGCTCCCGCCACGTAGAGGGCGGCCGCGAGGCCGGTGACCTCGCCGGAGGTGATGGGCAGGCCGCTGCCGGGTTCCGACAGGCGGCTTGCGATGTTACCCACGACGGTGACTTCGAGACCGTCGAGGATCCACACGGTGCCGAGTCCGATGACGATCGTCCAGTGCCAGCGTGACCACGGGAGGCGGTCGAGGCGGGCGGGGATGTCGGTGGTCACGGTGCGGCCGGTCCCGGCCTGTGCGGTGGTCATGGGCTCCCTCCTCATCGAGAAGAACCCGGGTCGAGTGCCCTGAGCGGAATCGCTTACGCCCTGACAACTGACGCCACCGGTGCGTCACGTCCCCGGCCGCTCACGCACCCGACCGCTCAGGCACCCGACCGCTCACGCACCCAGCGCGTGCGACACCGTGTAGATCAGCAGGCCGGCGAGCGAGCCGACCACCGTGCCGTTGATCCGGATGAACTGCAGGTCGCGGCCGATGTTCGCCTCGATCTTCTTCGTGGTGTGCTCGGCGTCCCAGCTCGCCACCGTGTCCGTGATCAGGGAGGTGATCTCCTTGCGGTAGGTGGTGACGACGTAGACGGCCGCGTCCTCCACCCACTTGTCGACCTTGTCCTGCACCTTGCGCTCGCGCGCCATCCGGGAACCGAGCGACAGCAGGGAGGCCCGTACGCGCAGCCGCAGTTCGCTGCGCTCGTCCTCCGCCGCCGCGACGATCATGGATCGTACGGCCGTCCAGGCGCTGGCGATGAGGTCCTGGACCTCGCCGCGGCCCAGTACCTCGCCCTTGAGGCGCTCGATGCGGGCGCGGGTGTCGGTGTCGGACTGGAGGTCGGAGGCGAAGTCGGTGAGGAAGCGGTCGAGGGCGCCGCGCGCGGGGTGGGCGGGCATGTCGCGCATCTCCGTGGCGAAGCGCAGGAGTTCCTTGTAGACGCGCTCGCCGACCTTGCGGTCGACGAAGCGCGGCGTCCAGCCGGGGGCGCCGCCCTCCACGGCGTCCATCACCTCGTCGCGGTGCAGCACCAGCCAGTCGTGCGCGCGGGTGACGACGAGGTCGACGACCCGCTTGTGGCCGCCGTCGGCGACGACCTTCTCCAGCATCTTGCCGATGCCGGGTCCGATCTCCTGGGCGTTGGCCCGGCGCGTGATCGCCTCACCGACGACGGCCTGGACGTCGGAGTCACGCAGGACCGTCAGGGCGCCGCGCAGGGCGGTGGACAGCTCCGCGGTGACCCGGTCGGCGTGTTCGGGGACGGCGAGCCAGGCGCCGAGGCGGCTGCCGATGCCGACGGCGCGCAGCCGCTGCCGTACGACGTCCTGGGAGAGGAAGTTCTCCCCGACGAACTCGCCGAGAGTGACGCCGAGCTGGTCCTTCTTGGTGGGGATGATCGCGGTGTGCGGGATGGGGATGCCGAGGGGGTGGCGGAAGAGGGCGGTGACGGCGAACCAGTCGGCGAGCGCGCCGACCATGCCCGCCTCGGCGGCCGCCGCGACGTAGGCCGCCCAGGGGCCGGCGCCGGAGTTCTGGGCCCACTTGGCGAGGATGTAGACCACGGCCACGAACAGCAGGAGCCCGGTGGCGGTGAGTTTCATGCGGCGTACGCCGCGCTGCTTCTCCTCGTCCGCGGGGCTGAAGGTGCCCATCGCACGGTTCGTGGTGACGACGGGGCGGGCATGCTGCCCTCCGACGTCGCCCTTTTCTTCTGCTTTCGTCCGTTCCATCCGCTCCACCCGCTCGGTGATCCCGCACACATTGTCCCTTCCTGACCGACTCCTGGAACGGATCAGGAGTTCCCGGCGTCTGTCGGGAGGGGGTAATGCCACGGGGTCCGTGTGAGCTTCCCCTGGCCCATGACGCATCATGGGCATATCAGATCGGAGCCTTGGGCTCCCATCGCCCGAGGAGAACTACACAGCATGACCCGGGGTCGTGGTTACGCCCTATTGGCCGTCGTTGTCGCAGCGATCGTGGCCCTTTCCACCGCCATATACGTCGGCGTGGCGTCCGACAGAGGTACGTCGGCGCGCAACGCTCTCGCCGACGACCGCCTCCCGAACAACTCCGCCGCCCCCGCCTCCACCGGCACCTGGGTCGGCACCTGGTCCACCTCCCCGGCCGCGGCCGAGCCGGGCACGGAGACGACCGGCATGGCGGACCGTTCGGTGCGCAACGTCGTCCACACCAGCGTCGGCGGTACGAGTGCCCGCGTGACGCTGTCCAATCTCTACGGTCAGGCGCCGCTGAGCATCACGCGCGCCTCGATCGCCGTCGGCGCCGGGAGCGGCACGGCCGCCGCGCTCCCGGACACCCTGCGGCAGCTGACCTTCAACGGCGGGCCGACGGTCGTGATCCCGCCCGGCCGGCAGGTGATGAGCGATGCCGTGCGCATCGTCATCCCGCACGACGCGGACGTCCTGATCACCACGTACACGCCGACCAGCTCCGGCTCGGTGACGTACCACCCGCACGCCCGGCAGATCTCCTACGTCGCCCAGGGCGATCACACGGCCGACGCGACGGGCTCGCCCTACACCGAGCAGAGCATGTACTGGCGGTACGTGACCGCGCTGGACGTGCTGAGCAACGAGTCCGACGGCACGGTCGTCGTCCTCGGCGACTCGCTCACCGACGGGATCACCTCCACCGCCGGTGCCAACAACAGGTGGACCGATGTCCTGTACGACAGGCTACGCGCGGAGATTTCCGCCGGGCGGGACCTGCCGCGCTACAGCGTCGTCAACCAGGGCATCAGCGGGAACCGCGTCCTGACGGACGGGCTGGGCCGGCCGGCGGACAACCCCAGCGGGCTGAACCGCTTCGGGCGGGACGTGCTGGAGCGGACGAACGTCAAGGTCGTCGTCATCGACCTCGGGGTCAACGACATCCTGCGCAATCCGCGGCTCGCGGATCCGAAGGCGATCGTCGGCGGGCTGCGCACGATGGTCGAGCAGGCGCATGCGCGGGGGCTGAAGGTCGTGGGGGCGACGCTGATGCCGTTCGGTGGGCACCGGGGGTACTCGGAGGCGCGGGAAGCCGTGCGGCAGCAGATCAATGCGGAGATTCGTGCGGGGCGGGTGTTCGACGCGGTGGTCGACTTCGACGAGGCACTGCGTGATCCTTACGATCCGCGGCGGCTGCGGGCCGACTACGACTCTGGGGATCATCTGCATCCCAGTGACAAGGGGTATGCGCGGATGGCTGAGGCGTTCGACCTGGAGAGCCTTAAGGGGTCGGTGCCGGCGGAGCTGTAGGACTGCCTGTTGTTCGGCACGGGGTATGGGTGCCAAGGCGGGGGTGGGTCCGCAGCCCGGCGGTGGCGGGGTGCCGCTGCGCCCACCCGTGCCGCCCCAGCGGCACGACTGCCCGCAGCTAAGGCGGCCATGACGGTGGGCGGCTCAGTCCAGCTGGCGGCGGCGTTCCTCGCGGAGGCGTTGTTTTTCTGCCCGGGTCAGTTTTCGCTGGATTCCGACGCCGCCCCAGAAGGCGAAGCCCGTGATGACGACGCGGGGTGCGCCGGGGGCGCGGGGGACGCCCTCCTCGCGGTGGTCGAAGCCGCCCATGATGCCGATGCCGCGGACGACGACCTCGACGCCGGGCGGGACGATGACATCCACCCCGCCCATGATCGCGATGGCGTTGATCTCGACCTCGCGGTCCGCGAAGTTCGCCTCGCGCAGGTCGATCTCCCCGCCTCCGCAGAGGGCGAGGCAGGTGAACCGCCGGGGCATCGTCCAGTGTCCCTTGCGCTGGAAGCCGGACATCACGGCCACGGCCCACGACGAGGAACCCTCCCCGCCGACGATCCGCCCGGACCAGCGCGAGCCGTCCGGGCCGGCGGCGGGCTCCTTGGCCAGGGACACGGAGGGCGCCGTGACGCCCGCGGCCGGCAGGTCCCGGGTGATCGGCGCCAGTTCGCCGTACGTCCGCGCCTGATACGTCGCGTCCAGCCGCTCCTCGAACTCCGCCATGTCGAGACGGCCCTCCGCCAGGGCGTCCCGCAGGATCTCGGCGACCCGTTCACGGTCGGCGTCGGAGGCGCGGAGGTCCGGGACTGAGTCGTCGGTCATACACAGCAGATTACGAGTTCGCCCCGCCGGGGGCTACGAGATCGCCCGCTCGGCCTGTTCGGCGTACATCTTCGCGATCACCGCCTCGATGTCCGGCTCCCGTACCGACAGGTCCACCAGCGGGTACTGCGCCGCGATCCGCGCGACGAGCGGCGCCGCCGACTCCGACGCCGGGAACGCCAGCCACTGCCGCGGGCCGTCCACCCGGACGACCCGGGCGGGTGCCGGGGCGTCGATCGGCGGCAGCTCCCGCTCCAGGTCCACCACCAGGGTCCGCTCGCTCTCCCCCGCCTCGTGGAGCCCGGCGAGCGGGCCGTCGTACATCAGGCGCCCGTGGTCGATGACCATCACCCGCTTGCACAACTGCTCGATGTCCTGCAGGTCGTGCGTGGTCAGCAGCACCGTCGTGCCGCGCTCGGCGTTCAACTCCCGCAGGAACTCCCGCACCTTGGACTTGGACACGACGTCGAGGCCGATGGTCGGCTCGTCGAGGTAGAGCACCTCCGGGTCGTGCAGCAGGGCCGCCGCGATGTCGCCGCGCATCCGCTGCCCGAGCGAGAGTTGCCGTACCGGCACGTCCAGCAGGTCGCCCAGGTCGAGGAGTTCGACCAGACGGCCGAGGTTCTCGCGGTAACGGGCGTCCGGGATCCGGTACATGCGGTGCATCAGCCGGTAGGAGTCGACCAGCGGCAGGTCCCACCACAAGGTCGTACGCTGCCCGAACACCACGCCGATGCGGTGTGCGAGCCGGGTGCGTTCGCGGGAGGGGTCGATGCCGGCGACCCGGAGCCGGCCGGCGCTCGGGGTGAGGATGCCGGTCAGCATCTTGATCGTGGTCGACTTGCCGGCGCCGTTCGGGCCGATGTAGCCGACCATCTCGCCGCGTCCCACGCGGAAGGAGATCGAGTCGACGGCCCGGACCTGCCGCCGTTCCCGTTTCATGAAGCCGGTCTTCTTGCGCACGTCGAAGACCTTCTCGACGCCGTCGAGTTCGATGAACCCGCCGTCCGCACCGTCCATGCCGCCGTCCAGACCGTCCATGCCGTCCAACACCGTCAGCTCCCTGTACTCCGGTAGGAACGAAGCCCCACCCGCCACACCAGCCCCGCCAGCGCACAGCACGCCACCGCCACCAGCGGCGATGCGAAGGCCGTCCACTGCGGCAGCGTGATCGGGTAGGGCCGGCCCAGCACATAGGCGGCGGGGACCCAGTTGACGAAGGCGAGCGGCAGCATGAAGGTCACGCCGCGCACCAGGTCCTTCCCGAACACGGTCGGCGGATACTGCAGCAGCGTGGTCCCGCCGTACGTGAACGCGTTCTGCACCTCGGCGGCGTCCTGGGCGACGATCTGGAAGGCCGCGCCCGCCACGAACACCGCCGAGAAGATCGCCGCGCCGCTGACGACCATCACCGGCACCAGCAGCACCTTCGGCGCGCTCCAGTCGACGTCGACCGAGACCAGCGCCCAGCCCAGGACCACCGCGCCCTGAGTGATCCGCCCCAGGCGGCGCAGCGCGAAAAGGTCGGCGCCGACCTGGGCGAGCACCGGCGCGGGACGCACCAGCAGGATGTCGAACGAGCCGTCTCGGATCCGGGAGCCCAGGACGTCCATCGAGCCGAGCACCAGGTCGGCGATCCCGAACGCCGTCACCGACAGCCCGTACAGGAAGGCGATCTCGGGCAGTGACCAGCCGCCCAGCGAGTCGACCTGCGAGAACATCAGCAGGATCCCCACGAAGTCCAGGCCGGTCACCAGCAGGTTGCCGAACACCGTGACGACGAAGGAGGTGCGGTAGGTCATGCTGGAGCGCACCCACATCCCGGCGATCAGCCGGTAGGCCCGCAGTCCCTCCAGCAGGGCGCTCCGCTCACCCACCCTGCACCACCACCCGGCGCGTCGCGGCCGACTGCAGCAGCCGCCCCGCCGCGAGCAGTGCCACGGCCCACGCCGCCTGGAAGGCGAACGCCCCGAGCGGGTCGGTCTCCCCCATCAGCACATCCGCCGGCATCTGGATCTGCGCCGCCCACGGCAGCACCCGCACGATGTCGCCGAACACGCCCGGGAAGGCGTTCAGCGGCAGCACCATGCCGGAGAAGAAGATGCCCGTGATCATCAGCACCTGGTTGACGCCCATGCCGTCCATCAGCCAGAACGCGCTCAGGGCCATCAGGAAGCGCAGCGCGAAGCTGACGACCGCCGCCAGCAGCAGCGTGACCACGAAGGCCGCCCAGGGGGTGACCGACGTCGGCAGCGCCATGGGGAAGAACGCCGCGCCGAACAAGAAGGGGACGACGCCCCGTCCCAGCATCTGGAACAGCGCCCGTCCCACGTCGCCCGCCAGCCACCACAGCTGGAGATCGGCCGGCCGGTACAGGTCGACGGCGATCTCACCGGTGCGGATGCGCGCCATCAGGTCCTTCTCGGCGCCGCCGCCCTGGATGGCGAGGGTCGCGTACAGGCACTGTCCCAGCCACACATACGTCACGGCCTGCGCCTGGTCGTACCCTCCCAGATGCGGCTTCTCGTCCCACAGCGCCAGGTACGTGTAGACGAGGACGACGCCGAAGACCGTGTTGGTGAACACCCCGGCCACCGTGGCCGCCCGGTACGTCGCGTACCGTCTGAAGCCCCCCGCCGCGACGGCCAGGTACAACCGTCCCGAGCCCACATCCACAGCCCTCCTCGCCGCCGGGCACCGAAGCGCAGGAGCCTAGTGGAGCGGCGATCACGCGTGCCACGCAATTTCGAGGGGCGGCTCAGGCGCCGCGGGGCGAGTGCGCACCGGCCCAGACGGTACGATCCGTTGCGTCCGCGTGGGCCGGGGCGCCCGTGGCCAGGGCGAGCAGTCGCATCGTCGTGTCCCCCTTCAGGCGAATCTCGCGCACGCAGGATCGCGATACGAACAGGCGCGCAGGATGGCCCGCTTCATCCCGCGTCCGGCTGGGCGCTCGCCCGCACACAGCCCGTCCCGCAGCCCGCCCCACGACACGGCCCTCGGTCAGGGAACTGATCGCCGGATGGGACAGTCTTCATCACAGGGGCGCAAGAGCGAGCAGAGACGTACGGGAACGACGTACGACGCGAAACAGGAGTCCGTGCACGACATGAGTGACGAGCCGCAGCCGCAGCAGCCGACACCGGGCTGGGCACCGAGAGAGCCGCAGGCGGACGGCGACCCGGCCACGCCGCAGGCCCAACCGGCCGGGAAACCGAAGCGCACCGGCTGGCGCCGGATCATCCCGACGTGGCGCATGACGCTCGGCGCCTTCCTCGTCGTCGCCCTGCTGCTGGTCGGCGGCTTCTTCCTCGGCTACTCGCTGGTGAAGATCCCGCCGGCCAACGCGCTCGCCACCAAGCAGGCCAACGTCTACCTGTACGCGGACGGCTCGGTGATCGCCCGCGACGGCGAGATCAACCGGGAGAACGTCACACTCCCGCGGATCTCCAAGGACGCCCAGCACGCGATCCTGGCCGCCGAGGACCGCGACTTCTACACCGAGTCCGCCGTCGACCCCAAGGCCATGCTCCGCGCGGCCTGGAACACGGCCCTCGGCAAGGGCAAGCAGTCCGGCTCCACGATCACGCAGCAGTACGTGAAGAACTACTACCTGCGCCAGGACCAGACCCTCACGCGCAAGGCCAAGGAATTCTTCATCGCGATCAAGCTGGACCGCGAGGTCAGCAAGGACCACATCCTCGAGGGCTACCTCAACACCAGCTACTTCGGCCGCAACGCCTACGGCATCCAGGCCGCCGCCCAGGCCTACTACGGCATGGACGCCACCGACCTCGACCCGGCCCGCGCCGCCTACCTCGCCGCGCTCGTCAACGCGCCCAGCCAGTACGACGTCGTCGCCCACCCCGAGAACCGCAGGGCCGCCGAGTCCCGCTGGAACTACGTCCTGGACGGCATGGTCAAGAAGGGCTGGCTCAGCGAGTCCAAGCGGGCCGGCATGAAGTTCCCGGTGCCGAAGGAGTCCACCCTGTCCACCGGCATGTCCGGGCAGCGCGGCTACATCGTGCGGACCGTCAAGGACTACCTCACCCAGAACAAGATCATCGACGAGAACCAGCTCGACGCCGGCGGCTACCGCATCACCACGACGCTCCAGAAGCCCCGGCAGGACGCCTTCGTGAAGGCCGTCAACGACAAGCTGATGGACAAGCTCGACAAGAAGAACAACAAGGTCGACACCTACGTCCGCGCGGGCGGCGCCGCCGTCGACCCGAAGAACGGCGAAGTCGTGGCGATGTACAACGGCATCGACTACGTCAAGCAGTACACCCCCAACGCCACCCGCAGGGACTTCCAGGTCGGCTCCACCTTCAAGCCGTTCGTGTTCACCTCGGCCGTCGAGAACCACTCGGAGACCCAGGACGGCCGCGTGATCACCCCGAACACGATCTACGACGGCACCAACAAGCGCCCCGTCCAGGGCTGGACCGGCGACCCGTACGCCCCGGAGAACGAGGACCAGGTCTCCTACGGCGACGTCACCGTCACCGAGGCCACCGACAAGTCCGTGAACTCGGTGTACGCGCAGATGGCGGCCGACGTCGGCCCCCAGAAGGTCAAGCAGACCGCGATCGACCTCGGCGTTCCCGAGAACACCCCCGACCTCGCCGACGGCCCCGCCGTCGCGCTCGGCACGGCCACCGCCAGCGTCCTCGACATGGCGGAGGCGTACGCCACGCTCGCCAACCACGGCCGGCACGGCACGTACACGATGGTCAAGAAGGTCACCAAGGAGGGCTCGCCGATCGACCTGCCCGAGCGGCGCACCCGGCAGGCCGTGAGCCGCGAGGCCGCCGACACCACCACCTCGGTCCTGCGCAGCGTCGTCCAGAACGGCACGGCATCCGCCGCGCAGGCCGCCGGCCGCCCCGCCGCCGGCAAGACCGGCACCGCCGAGGAGGACACCGCGGCCTGGTTCGCGGGCTACACCCCCGACCTCGCCACGGTCGTCTCCGTCATGGGCCAGGACCCGGTCACCGCCGCCCACAAGTCGCTGTACGGCGCGATGGGCCTGGACCGCGTCAACGGCGGCGGGCCGCCGGCCGAGATCTGGGCCCAGTTCACCCGGGACGCCCTGAAGAACAAGCCGGTCACCGACTTCGACCTCCGGCTCCAGCCCGGCGCCGACGTCTCGCAGGCCCCCGGCACCGAGACCCCGGCCGACCCGACCACGGGCGGCACCACCGACGGCGGCAGCACGTCCAGCGGCGGCCAGGAGACCGGCACCGAGACGCCCGGCCAGTCCCCCAGCGCGCCCGAGGGGCAGACTGAGGGCCAGAGTGACGGCGGCACCACCGACGGCGGCACGGGCGGCGAGTCCCCGACCGGCGGCGGCACCGCGGACGGCGGGACCGGCGACGGCGGCACCGCCACCGACGGCGGCTCGACCGACGGCGGCACGACGGAGGGCGGCGGCGACGCGACCGACGGCGGGGAGACGGGCGGCCCGACCGGCCCCGGCTGGGGCGTGGTCCCGCAGGGCGCCCGCCGCGAATAGCTCAGTGACCGCTGGTCGCCTTCAGCCCCACCACGGCGACCAGCAGCAGGCACACGAAGAAGATCCGGGCGGCGGTCGCCGGCTCCCCCAGCACGGCCATGCCGAACACCGCCGCCCCGGCCGCCCCGATACCCACCCACACGCCGTAGGCGGTACCGATGGGCAGCGTCTTGGCCGCCTGGGACAGCAGCAGCATGCTGGCGACGATGCCGGCGCCGGTGAGAACGCTGGGGAGCGGGCGCGTGAAGCCGTCGGTGTACTTCATACCGACGGACCACCCGACTTCGAGCAGACCGGCGACGACGAGCAGAACCCAGGCCATGACGGGCACCTCCGGGAAACGGGCTGACGGTGGGGTGCGTCGTCTTTGCCTTCGTCCCGGTACGGCGCGTCTCGTCGGGGGTCCCTCCAACGTAGCAAAGCGACGGCGAAGGGGCCGGTGACTCCCGTCACCGGCCCCTTCGCCGTCGCTGTCCGGACTGCGGCCGGACTACAGATAGAGGCCCGTCGAGTCCTCCGAGCCCTCGAACCGGTCCGCGGCCACGGCGTGCAGATCACGCTCGCGCATGAGCACGTACGCGATACCGCGCACCTCGACCTCGGCGCGGTCCTCCGGGTCGAACAGAACCCGGTCGCCCGGCTCCACGGTCCGTACGTTCTGCCCCACCGCGACGACCTCGGCCCAGGCCAGCCGCCGGCCGACCGCCGCCGTGGCGGGGATCAGGATGCCGCCGCCGGAACGCCGCTCGCCCTCGCTGGTGTCCTGCCGCACGAGTACGCGGTCGTGCAGCATCCGGATCGGCAGCTTGTCAGGATGGGTGCTGTGCTCGTTTCTCTTGGCGCTCACGCCTTGAAACCTACCTGTCTTCCCCGGGGACGTACGCGGTCGGGTCAGCCTTTGCGACGCCGCGTGCTGACGGCGAGCAGCCCGACCACGCCGACGACGACGAGCGCGACGGGCACGACCCGCTCCAGCCGCGGCGCCCCGTCCTCGTCCACGAACCGGCCGCGCACGTCCGTGACGGCCCGGTTGACCTCCACGTACGCCCGCCCGAGGGTGTGATCGATGTTGGACGCGACCTTGGCCTTGGCGTCCCCGACGATGGTCTTCGGGTGCACCCGCACCCCGATCTCGTCGAGGGTCTCGGCCAGCGTCGCGCGGCGGCGCCTGATGTCCGCCTCGATCTGCGCCGGGGTCCTGGTGTCCGCCGTGTCCGCCACCGTGTCGCCTCCGAAGTCGGTGTGAAGCCTGTGCCGACCAGTCTGTCAGCTCCACGGCTCATCGCACTGCCCCGACCCCCGGTTACGCTGGTCCGATGAGCGAGCGACTCCAGCCGGGGGACGTGGCCCCCGCCTTCACCCTGCCCGACGCCGACGGCACCGAGGTGTCCCTGTCGGACCACAAGGGCCGCAAGGTCATCGTGTACTTCTACCCGGCCGCCCTCACCCCCGGCTGCACGAAGCAGGCCTGCGACTTCACGGACAACCTGGAGCTGCTGGCCGGCGCGGGCTACGAGGTGATCGGCATCTCCCCCGACAAGCCCGAGAAGCTGGCCAAGTTCCGCGACAAGGAGTCCCTGAAGGTCACGCTGCTGGCCGACCCGGACAAGCAGGTCCTGGACGCCTACGGCGCCTTCGGCGAGAAGAAGAACTACGGCAAGACCTACATGGGCGTCATCCGCTCCACGATCGTCGTGGACGAGGAGGGCAAGGTCGAGCGCGCGCTGTACAACGTCCGGGCGACGGGTCACGTGGCGAAGATCCTCAAGGATCTGGGGATCCAGGACACGTGACCCGGCTCGCCTGAGCGGGTCAGGCCGACTCGAGCAGGGTCGTATAAGCCCCTTCGGCGGCCCGGCCCTGCGCCGTACCGGGCGGAGTGTGGGCGAGGAACTCGCCGGTCGAGCCGTTCTGCACGAGACGTCCGCCCACCAGTACGGACACGTGATCGGCCTCTTCGGCGAGGTCGGTCACGTCATGCGTGGACAGCAGGATGCGGACCTCGTCCTTGACCGAGCCCAGGAGATCACGGAAAACCCGTCGCTGACGTGGGTCCATACCGGCCGTGGGTTCGTCCAGGAGGAGCACCCGTGCCTCGTGGACCAGGGCACAGGCCACCCCCACCCGCCTCAGCTGGCCGCCCGAGAGCCGGCTGGTGCGGGTGTCGGCGCGCTCCGACATCTCGACGCGGGACAGCGCCCGAGGAGCGTTGGCCCAGGCATCGCCCCTGCTCATTCCCTTCAGCCAGCCCACATAGGCGACGTACTCTCGTGCCGTGAGCGAGGGCAGGGGGGTGATGTTCTGCGGCATCCAGGCCACCGTCCGCCGGTAGTCCTTGCTCTTCGCGTCGAGTCCGTCCCACGTCACGGTTCCCCGCTGCGGCGCGGTGACGGCAGCGGCCAGCTGCAACATGGTGGACTTTCCGGCCCCGTTCGGTCCGAGAAGGATGGTCAGTCCGTCCGGAAGGCGGTAGCTGAAGTCCTTCAGCACGGCAGCCCGCCGTCGACCGTAGGCGAAAGTGCAGGAATCGAGAACAAGCGTCATGCGGCTCTCCGTGCGAAGCGGTTCGGTGAAAGGAGGTGGGCACCCACGCCGACGGTGAGCATCAAGACGGCTCCCGTCGTGGCGTACCAGGTGCCGGGCGGTTCGAGGAGGACGGTCCACGGATAGGCGTCACCGGGCGCTCTCATGCCGAACAGCACGCCGAGCAGCGGCCACAGCGCGGGAACGAGGACCGCGGACCTCCCGAAGAGAGCCCCGCACAACAGGGTGAGGCCGGCGAGGAAGGCCGTGTTGCGGCCCAGTGTCTCGGCCGACGCTGCCCCGGTGACCATGGCGATCACCTCACCCACAGCGCATGCGAGGGCCACCACGCCGAGCGAGAGCAGGACGTCGAAGGACCTGACGGGTCGGATTCCGGTGTTCTCGGCGGCGTCCAGCCGGGTGTGCAGACAGTCGAAGAGGACCGAGGTCAGCACGAGCGGGACCAGTGTGGCGGCCTGCACGATCTCGGAGCCGCCGGACCAGATGGACGGCAGGAAGAGGGGGGTGTCCTGAACGATCGCCGCCAGCAGCGCGAACATCAGGAAGCCCAGGGGCAGCCGAGTGTGGGCGCGGCGAGCACGCAGCCACCACATCACGTTGTCTTCCCGTCTTCCTCGCAGGCCTCCGCCACGGTCTTCTCGTACCAGTCCAGTTGCCGATCCTTGCTCAACCGCAGGACCTTCCCCACTCCGTCCTGGATCCGGCTGCGTTCCTGAGGGGTGAAATCGGGCTCGGAGCTGAGCCGTCTCAAGTAGGTGTCCGCCTGCCCGACCTTGGAGGACACCCAGAAGTAGACCTGGCGGGCGGGACTGGTGGCGGGAGGGGCGCATTCGAAACGCACCACTTCGCGGGCGATCTGGTAGCGGACGGTGCCGGTCGCCTCGCCCACCCCGAGCGGGACGGTCCAGTCGTCCTCGGTGGACGGTTCGGGATACCGGAGGCTGAGGGAAGTGTCCGCGATGGAAGCCGGCTCGGCGGGCAGGCCGGCTCGTCTCAGGGTTTCCAGCGTGGCCTCCGCTTCCTCGGTGAGAAAGGAGATGTGCTGGGCGCGCGCCTCGGGCAGACAGATGCGGGGGGACTGCCCGGCGCAGGCGACCGTGCCGTGACCGGTGCTCCGCGGGCCTATGTAGCTCCAGTTGCCGACCAAGGAGAACGAGCCGAACGCGCAGACGAAGACGAGTGCTGCCGCGACGGCTCCTCGGAGCCAGCGGGAAACGGGCGCCCACAGCAGGGCCATGGCGCAGGCGGAACCGACGGCGAGCAGGAGGGGAGCCGCGAGGGCGGCGGGGGTGGGCAGTTCACCGAACATCATCTTTCCGGCGAAGAGCCCGGTGAGGTGCCGGGGCCACGGTGTCTCCAGTCCCGTGGACCAGCCGACGGCCAGGAAGTCGGTGACCGCGATGATGGGCACCACGGCGATGTGCCGGACGGTGGCTCCGACGGCGAATCCGACGATGCCGTGGGCGACGCAGAGCACCAGCGCGAACGCCAGCAGCGTGAGGCCGGGCAGGTCGGGTGCGACCTGCTCCTGAGCAAGGGCGCACAGCGTGGGGAGGACGAGGAGCAGCCAGGCCAGTACGACGACGGGAGCCAGGTGCTGTGCGGCGACGGTGTAGCGGGATCGCACCGCCCCCAGCCCCCAGATTCCGGAGGCTCCCAGCTTGCGCGCCTCCCAGGCGGCGAGACCCGAGGCGACCGCGAAGGCCACGGGCAGCAGGTTGCGCAGCACCGCGTCGACGACGGTGGCGGAGTAGCCCAGCGGATCGATACGGAGGTCGTCACCGAGATCGGTGGCGTAGTAGGCGAACACGAGAAGCAGGGCGACAGGCGCGACCCGCAGCGCGCTGCTGGACCTGATGAGTGTGAGGGGTTTCACTTCTTGGCTTCCTGGAGCGGTCCGAAAAGGGGGCGTGGGGGGGGGGGGGGGGGGGGGGGGCCCCCCCCCCCCCCCCCCGCCCGGGGGGGGGGGGGGGGGTGGTGGTGGGGGGGGGGGGGGGGGGGCCCCCCCCCCCCCCCGCGGCGGGGGGC
>NZ_JBVHEP010000027.1:0-130985 GCF_055562795.1 Streptomyces sp. NPDC016851 | reverse complement strand
CTTGACCTGGATGCCGGTCTCCTGCGTGAACGGCGTGTAGATCGCCTTCTGAAGCGCCGCACCGTAGGAACCGCCGCTGTCGCGGACGACCACCGTCTTGCCGTCCTTCCCACCGGTGCCGGTGGAAGCGCTGCGGCTGGTGCCGGTGCCACAGGCGCTGAGGGCGGTCGCGGCGGCGAGACCCGCCGTGGCTCCGCCGACGCCACGCAGGAAGAGCCTGCGATCTATACGGGCGTCTCTCATGGAATGCCTCCTGGGGGTGGTGCAAAAGGGAAAGAGGGACGGCTGTGATGGGGTCTGAGGGTGCGGGCTGTGGTGGGGGTCGACCTCGTCGGATCCGAGGCCCGCGCCGGGACGACGGTGGGTCCGTTCATGCCGTAGAAGATCCGCCCGACGGGCGGGGCGTGGACCGTGTGCTCCCCGCCGTCGGCCGGGTCGATGATGCGGCTGAGAACGTCGCCCCCTCGGCCCGGTACTTCGAGTTCTGCGCGGGCGTCGCCGACAAGCTCGGTGGCGGTTCTGCGGGGCTGTCCGTGCGGGACGGGCGTGAACTACGTGTCAGATGCCGAGCATGGTGTTGAGCTCGTCGAGGGACTTCACGGTCACGTAGTCGTAGCCGTGAGTGACGGGGTCGTACCCGCGGTCCAGCAGGATCAGGTTGCGGAAGCCCATGTCGTGCATCGACTGGTGGTCGTAACGGGTGTGCGAGGCGACGTGCACGAAGTCCTCGGGCGAGGCGTCGAGCTTCTCGAGCATGTACTCGAACGCGGCGTAGCGGGGCTTGTAGTAGCCGGCCTGCTCCGCGGTGAGGACCGCGTGAAACTCCGCCCCGAGCTTGGGCACGCTCTCCGCGAGGAAGGAGTCGCCGGCGTTGGAGAGGATCACCAGCTTGTAGTGCTCGGCCATCTTCTTCAGCGGCTCCACCACGTCCGGGTGGGGGCCCCAGCTGCGCACGCCGTCGGCGAACCGCCGGCCCGCGTCGGGAGCCGCCTTCACGCCCCACTTGCGGCAGACGCGCTCGAAGGCGTCCTGCAGGACCTGCTCGTAGGGGTAGTACTCGCCGCGCACCTGGTCGTAGCGGTAGCCGCGGAACTCCCGGACGAACTGGTCCCAGTGCTCGGCGGGGATCTGGTCGCCGACGAGCTCCCGCGTGATGGGGGTCATCGGCCACTCGATCAACGTGCCGTAACAGTCGAACGAGACGTACTTCGGGCGGAACTGAAGCGAGGGAATGGGCATGAGGATGCTCCTGTCTTTGTCGCGGGGAACTGGTTATGGCCGGTGCGTGCCTTTTCGGGCATGCCAATGACAGAAAGGTCGGGGCGGAGGCAGCGCCGTCGGCGTCGCCGGGGGTCAGGCGGCGGCGATTCCCGCCGGTGCGAGGAAGTCGATGGGATGTTCCGTGCTGCCGTCGAGTGCCAGGTCGGCGGCGATCTCGCCCATGGCCGGCGAGAGTTTGAAGCCGCTGCCGGAGAATCCCGCCATGACGATGATGTCGTCCTCGCCGGGGAGATGACCGACGAGCGGGTTCCCGGACTCCGTGTAGCCCTCCATGTAGACCGACAGCCTGATGGGGTCGGGGTTCAGGTCGGGCATCAGCTCGCCGATGAGCTCGCGGAAGGTGGCGAGTTCCTCCGGGCGGACCGTGCGGTCGACCCGTTCGGGGTCGGGTACCGGCAGATAACGGGCGAAGGAGAGGCCGAGCTTGACGGAGATGCCGTCCGGCGACGGGAGCCCGTAGCAGTCATGCGGTGCGCTGCGCACGAAGGCGGGGGCGCCGCCCGCGAACCAGTCGTGGCGGGTGGGGATGTGCCAGGAGCTGATCAGCCGGCGGACGTCCACGGACCGTGGGAGGTCCGGGAGCAGGGTGTTGATCCAGGGGCCCACGGTCACCACGGCGGTGTCGACGTGGTCCGTGCCCTGGTCGGTGACGACGTGCACCCCGCCGCCCGCCGCGGGGACGATCTCCCGCACCGGGGTGTAGCGGTGCAGCCGGGCGCCCAGCTGTTCGGCGCGGGCGGCCGCCGCCTGGACCGACGCCTCGGGCCTGATGATCGCGCCCTCACGGTCGAGGACGGCGGTGTGCCCGTCCGGGAGGCGGTGCTGCGGGTAGCGGCGGGCGAGTTCCTCCCCGTCCAGTACCTCGTGCTCCAGACCATGGGTGGCACTGGAAGAGACGAGGAGGCGCATCGCCGGTGATGCGGTCTCGCCCATCACCAGACAGCCGCTACGGCGCCGCAGCGAGAGGCCGGTTTCGCGCTGGAGCCGGTCCCACATCCGGTCGGCGAGCCCCAGCAGCGGAATGTAGCCGGGCTCACCGAGGTGCACGGCGCGGAAGATGCGGCTCTCGCCCCCGGCCGCGCCACGGTCGTGACCCGGCGCGTACCGGTCGTAGCCGATGACCTCGGCTCCGCGGGCGGCCAGTCGCCACATGACCTGGCTGCCCATGCTGCCGGCACCGATCACGGCGACGCGCTTCGGGATGCGCATGAGGTCGCTCCTTTCGCCGGGTGCGGCCTGGGTGTCAGTGGTGCCCCGGCACGGTGGGGACACCGTGCGGACCCCTTCGATTCGGGCCCCTTGGGGATGGCGTTCACTCTCGACCCCGGCGAACACGCAGGTCAAGCCACACTCTGTTCCGCCTCGGGACCTTCTCGAGACGATGTGTCACGGCGAGCTCGCCGACCACGGAAAGTAACCCTGCCCCTCTTGCCACGGTGATGTGCCGGTGCGAAGGTGACCCCCACCCCCGGACGAAAGCACTCCCTATGCCGCCCAGACGTCCCGCAACCGGACACTTCCCGACCATCACGGAGGTTCTGAGCCTCCCGGTGCTGGCCGAGGGGATGCCGCGCGTGCTGGCCGGTGAGTCACAGCTGGACCGTGCGGTGCGCTGGGTGCACGTCACCGAACTGCTCAACCCCGCCGCTTTCCTCGAGGGCGGCGAGCTGGTCCTGACGACCGGCATGCCCTATCCCGAGGACGCCTCCGAGCTGCGTGGCTACGTCGACCAGCTCGCCGACGTCGGCGCGGCCGGCCTGATCGTGGAGCTCGGTTACCGGTACCGGAAGGTGCCCGACGAGCTGGTGGCGGCCTGCCGTGCCCGTGAAGTGCCGCTGATCGAGCTGGCCCGCGGCGTCCGCTTCATCGACGTCACGCAGGCGGTGCACGCGCTCATCCTCGACGCCCATGGGGCGCTGCTGCGCCGCGGCAGGGACATCCAGGACATCTTCACCGCCCTGACGCTGCGGGGCGCGAGCCCCGAGGAACTGGTGCACACCACCGCCGAGCTCACCGGGGCCCCCGTGGTGCTGGAGGACCTCACCCACCGGGTCCTGATGTGCGAACTGCTCGGCCGGCCGTACGAGCCGGTCGTGTCGGCCTGGTCCCGGCGTTCCCGGGCCACTCCGACCCCGGAGAAGATCACGCCGAGCGGCGCGGAGGGGTGGCTGATCGCGCCCGTGCAGGACCACCAGGGGCCGTGGGGGCGGCTGGTCCTGCTGGAGGGCCGGCTGAACCCGGAGCCCGACCCGGAACACGTCCTGGTCCTGGAGCGGGCGGCGGTCGCCCTGAGCATGGCGCGGCTGGCCGGGCCGGCCTGGTGGGAGCGCCGGGCCCACCGCTCGGTGCTGCGGGACCTGTACGAACGGCGTTTCCGCTCCCCCGCGGACGCCCGCGCACGCGCCGAGGCACTGGGGCTGCCGACCCTCGGGCACCGCCTCTTCGCCGTGGTCATCCGCCATACGCACACCGGCACCGGGGAACACCTCGACGAGCGGATCGCGAAGGCGATGGCGCAGACCGGCATCCGCGCCCTGGTCGGCGAGACGGCCCCGGGCCGGATCGGCGTCCTCCTCGCCCTGGCGCAGGCCAGCGCCTGGCAGCCGGTCGCCGAGCGGATGGGCCGTCTCTGCCGCGAGGAGCTCGGCCCGGAGGTCGTCGTCGCCGTCGGTCCGGGCGTGACCGACCTCTCCGGGATCGCCCGGTCGTGGCAGGAGGCCGAGCAGACGGCCGAGGCCATCACGCCCGCCTCACCCGACCGCTGGTTCTACGTCCCCGCCGACGTCCGGCTGCCGGAGCTCCTGGGCGTGCTGCGGGAGGACATCCGCCTCCAGCGGTACGCGGAACGCCAGCTCACACGTCTCATCGAGCACGACGACCGCAACGGCGGCGACCTGCTCCCCGCACTGCGCGCGTATCTGACGGCGGCCGGGAACAAGTCGGTCGCGGCGAAACAGGCCGGCATGTCCCGGCAGGCGTACTACCAGCGCCTCCACACCATCGAAAGACTCCTCGGCTGCGATCTGGAGTCGGGCCTGCAGTGCACGTCCCTGCACGTCGCGGTGCTGGTGCTGGACGCGCGGGCGGCGCCGCCCGGCACGTGACGGGGCCACGTGTCGCGCAAGGCCTCATCGATCGCGCCGAGTGAGCCGGCCGCCAGTAACCACAGGTGAGACGCGGATCCTGCCACTCCCGTCCCTCCCCCTCCCCCTTCCCCGAAACGCCACTCAAGCCTCCCGGATCTTCCGGGCTCGTCGGAGGCGTCCCCTTGCCAACGGCCGACGACACCCCTATTGTCGTACGAACATAAGCTATACGTTCATACTTCAAAGACAGGGAACTCGCGATGGCGACAACTCAGCCGGTGGCGCTCGTGACAGGTGCCTCATCGGGAATCGGCAAGGAAACAGCCCGCGCCTTCGTCGCTGCGGGTTTCGAGGTGATCGGAACGGGCCGCAAGACCTCCGGGCTCACCCCGCCCGCCGGTGTGACGTACCTCGATCTCGACGTGGCCGACGACGACTCGGCCACCGCCGCCGTCGCAGAGGTGATCGGCCGGTTCGGACGCATCGACGTCCTGGTCAACAACGCAGGCGTCGGCGCGGCGGGCGCCGTCGAGGAGAACTCCCTCGCCCAGGCCCAGAGCCTCCTGAACATCAACGTCCTGGGTGTGATCCGTATGACGAAGGCCGTCCTGCCGCACATGCGCGCCCAGGGCGGCGGACGCGTCATCAACATCTCGTCCGTCCTCGGCGTCGCCCCCCAGCCCTTCATGGCCCTCTATGTCGCGTCCAAGCACGCCGTCGAGGGCTACTCCGAGTCGCTGGACCACGAGGTCCGCGAGCACGGCGTCCGGGTCCTCCTCGTCCAGCCCGCCTACACCAAGACCAGCTTCGACACCAACGCCGCGCAGCCCGACACCCCGCTGCCTCTGTACACGGAGCGACGACGCATCTTCGACGAGGTGATGGCGCAGGCGATGAAGGACGGCGACGACCCCGCCGTCGTCGCCAAGGTGATCGTCACCGCGGCCACCGACAAGAAGCCGAAGCTGCGCTACACCGCCGGCCCGCTGGCCTCACGCGTGGCCACGGCGCGCCGCCTCGTCCCCTCCGGAGCGTTCGACAAGCAGATCCGCAAGAACAACCGCATGCCCGCCTGACCGACGCCCGCGAAAGCCCACCGACGGCGGGGGCCCCGAGCCCCACGACCCGAAACCGCAGACCGCAGACCGCAGACCGCAGACCGCAGACCGCCAGGATCAACTTCGCCGCTCTCGTCGCCGGCGCGGCACACCGACTTTAACGTACGATCGTACTTCCATAACCACTTCTTAGGAACCTCCATGGACCTCTCCGCCCGCACCGCCCTCGTCACCGGAGCCAACCGGGGCTTCGGCCGGGCCCTCGCCGCCGAGCTGCTCGGCCGCGGCGCCACCGTCTACGCCGGCGCCCGCAACCCCGACCAGGTCGACCTGCCCGGCGCCAAGCCGATCGCTCTCGACATCACCGACCCCGCCTCCGTCGCGGCCGCCGCCCGGGCCACCGGTGACGTGACCATCCTGATCAACAACGCGGGATCCTCCACCGGCGCCGACCTGCTCACGGCCGACCTGGACGACATCCGCCTGGAGATGGACACCCACTACTTCGGCACCCTCTCGGTGGCCCGCGCCTTCGCACCCCAGATCGCGGCGGCCGGCGGCGGCACGATCCTCAACATCCTGTCCGCCCTGTCCTGGGTCAGCTTCCCGCAGTTCGGCGCCTACTGCGCCGCCAAGTCCGCCGAGTGGTCACTCACCAACGCCCTGCGCCTGCAACTCGCCGACCAGGGCATCCGAGTGGCCGGCCTGCACGTCGGCTACATGGACACCGACATGGTCCGGGCGGTCGACTCGGCCAAGTCGGACCCCGTCGACATCGCGCGGATCGCCATCGACGGCATCGCCGCCGACGCCTACGAGATTCTCGCGGACAACGCCTCCCGCCAGGCGCAGGCCGCCTTGGCCGGAGGCGTCTCCGCGCTCTACCCGCAGCTCCCCTGAGGGCCGACCGCCCAGGAACTCCGCACCGAGCCCGGTGCATGCCGATGCTCGCCGGCGCATGCCATGCCGTCACCCGTCGGCATCCGCAAGCAACCGGCTCGGGGCGGCAGCGCCGTCCGGGAGGTGGCCATCACCAGCATGGCCGGATTCATCGCCGCGGCTCGGCCTCAGCCGCGCTCGCACCGGGGATGGGTGAACTGATCGCCGCGCCTGCGGCGCAGGGCATCGAGGCCGCGAGAGGGACGCCGCTGACGCTCACCCTGCTGTCGGCCGCCGTCCCCGCCGAACGAGCGCGGCGCGGCCTTCGGCAGCCGGGACGCGGCCAGCGGCAGCGCCGTCGCCACCGGACCACTCATCGGCGGCACGCTCACCGAGCACTCGTCCCGGCAGTGGATCTTCTCGGCGAACGTCCCGCTCGCCTGGCGCTGATCCCGCTCGCCCTGCTGCGGGACTGCCGACCTTGTCGCCGCGGGAGGCACTCCGGCCGGCGCCACGGCCGCCATCCGAAGCCCGGCGCGAGGGGCAGCGCCCGACCCGGCCGAGGGGCGCCCCCGGTGCTCAACTCACTCGGGCGACCTCATACGAAAGGCCGGCCCGGGGATGCTCTCGATGTCCTTCGCCTCCACCGGGTGGCCTCGTTCGCAGCGAATCCGGACGTCGACCTGCGCGCCGCACTCACGGTGTCGCGCCAGTACCGCCGGCCCCTCCGGGTCGGCGCGGTAACGGTCACCCCACTGCAGCAGCCCCATCACGGCCGGCACCAGATCCATACCCTTGGAGGTGATCACATACTTCGGCCGACTCCGCGAACCGGGCTCCTTGTACGTCTCGGTCGTCAGGATCCCTTCCTTCACCAGCATCCGGAGCCGCGTCGCGAGGAGGTTGCGAGGGCAGCCGAGGACGCGTTCGAAGTCGCTGAAGCGGGACGAGCCGTACCAGACCTCGCGCAGGATCAGGATCGTCCACTTCTCGCCCACGATCTCGAGAGTCCGCGCGATCGAGCAGTTGGACGTGTCCCGGTCGAGTCGGGGGTCCATGCCGGTGTCCTGAAGCACTTCGGTCCACGCATCCATGGGACCGATTCTAACTGCGTTTAGTTTACTTTCGTATACTCAGCTGTCCGGCCGTCGAAGCCCCCGGCATCCACTACCGCTCAAGGAAGTCGAGGGCTTCCGCCACGAACCGCTCGTGGAACTGGAAGATGCCTCCGTGACCGGCGTCGGGGTAGACGACCAGGTCGGCGTTCGGCAGTCGCCGGGCCAGTTCGAAGGAGTTCTTCGTCGGCACCATCCTGTCGCTCTCGCCGTTGGCGACGAGCACGGGCTGATGGATGACCGAGAGGTCCCGGGGCTGTGCGAGCCCCCAGCGGTGGATGGCCTTGAGCTGGGCGAAGTACGACGTGAGGGAGATCGCCTTGTCCCGGTCGTGCGTGCGCTCCTTGAGACGGGCCAGGAACTGCTTTCCGGCTCGGCGCCCGTCCGCGGTGCGGGTGAAGAAGAGGAACTGCTTCGGGTCCTGGAGGGTGAACAGGCCCCGGACGGTGTCGAGATGGGACAGCCTGGTCACGTTCTTGATGCCCTCACCGCCCGCGGGGCCGGTGCCCGTGAGGATCAGCTTGCGGACGAGCTGCGGTTCGTCCTGCGCGATCACCTGGGCGATCATGCCGCCCATCGAGAAGCCGTGGATGTCGACCCGCTCGAGCCCGAGTCCCCGGATGAAGGTGACGGCATCCTTCGCCATCTCCTCGATGGTCTTCGGTGTCGAGCCGCTGGAAGCGCCCACTCCCCTGTTGTCGAAGGTGATGACGCGGTGTCTGGCGGCGATGCCGTCGACGACCCGGGGGTCCCAGTTGTCGAGGACCGCGGCAAGGTGGGTGATGAAGACCACCGGGACACCGGCCTTCGGGCCGAGGTCGCGGTAGGCGAAGGTCATCCCTCCGGCGGTGACGGTGCGGGTGGGCGCCTTCTTGTACGACGCCACCGCGTCGCCTCGTACTCCTTGTGCGTCGTTCACGGCCGTGCCCTTCTGCAGGGGAATTTCTGGACTGCGGCTGCAGTCCGTCCGGTCGACGGCAGAAGGCCCGTAGGAGTGGGAACCCTGTTCGATCGCGTCCCTCAGCATCACGCCGACCTTTAAATTATGGTCATACTGCAATGCATTCCGCAAGAGGTGGGCAGGCGGGACATCGTGTTGTCGGCCGGGGACCAGGACACCGCGGGAGGGCGCACAGGGCGCGGGTCTCGACGAGGCCGGCGAGGGCTCCCCCACCGGCGCGGCCGGCCTCGACGAGAAGGGCCTCGAAGCGGATACCCCGCTTGGCGATGAGAGAACTGGTGCGTCAGACGCGCCGGCCGGCGCCGTCCAGCAGGGCGAGGGCGTTGTCGATCCCCTGCTCGAGGAGTTCCTCGGCGAGTTGACGGTCCGTCAGCGCACGGGAGAGCTGCAGCGTCCCGGCCAGCAGACCGAGGAGGCTGAGCGCCTTCACGCGCACGGAGGACGGGTCCTCGGGCGCCATGCGGGAGGCGATGCCCTCGATGAGGATCAGCACGCCGTCGGTGTACGCCTGCCTGGTCGCGTCGGTGCAGCGCCCGATCTCGTCGAGCAGAGCGGCGTTGGGGCAGCCGTCGCCGAGGCTGTCGCGGTGCTGGGGCGAAAGGTACCCCCGCACGATCTGCTCGACTCCGGCACGGCCGGGCGCGGCCTGCGCGACGACATTCTCGGCCTGCACCTTCAGCTGGTCGGCGAGCGCCGTGGTGACAAGGTCGTCCTTGGAGGCGAAGTGGGCGTAGAAGGCCCCGTTGGTCAGTCCCGCGTCCTTCATGAGCGTCGAGACGCCGGAGCCGTCGATACCGTCCTGCTTGAACCGGCGGCCCGCCGTCTCGATGATCCGCCGCCGCGTCTCCGCCTTGTGCTCTTTCCCGTACCGCACCACAGCACACGCCCCTTCGCCGGCCGGAAGGACCGGTTGCCCTTCACCGACTTCACCAGTCTATGATATTGCGAGCGTAATCCTAAAAGTCGACAGCGGTGACGGCCCGCCGCCCCTCCCCCCTGCCTGCGGAGTCACACCCGAGGGGCCGGCACCGGGAAGAGCATGCAGCTGCTGGTGGCGTGAGCGAGGATACGGTCTTTCGCGTCGAGCAGCTGGGCCTGCGCGAGAGCGGTCTGGCGGCCCTTGCTGACGACCGTGCCGACGGCACGCACGGGACCTGTGTCCACGGTGATCGGCCGCAGGAACTTCACGGTCAGATCGAGCGAGGTGTACGCCATGCCCTGCGGGAGGGTGGACTGGACGGCGCAGCCCGCCGCCGAGTCGAGCAGGGTGGCGAAGACGCCGCCGTGGACGCTGCCGATCGGGTTGTAGTGCTCCTCTCCCGGCGTCAGGGAGAAGACCGCCCTGCCGGGCTCCACCTCGTCCAGGGCGAAGTCGACGGTGTGACTGATCGGCGCCCTCGGCAGCCGCCCCGCCTGCACCTCGCGCAGGAAGTCGAGGCCCGCCATGCGTCCGGCGGCTTCCGCCGAGATCGCGGGATCGTCCCAGTGATATGTACGCGTTCGCCCCACGGTCCGGCGCCCTTCGCTCTGCCTGTCAGCTGACTTTTCCAAGTGAAGCTAGGCTTCGGCGCAGCTGACTGTCAATGCTGAAGCCAGCCCCTTACGATGGCGGGATGGAGTGGCTTGAGGCGAGCACGGAGAACTGCCCGGTCCAGCGCACGCTCGACGTGATCGGCGAGAAGTGGACGCTGCTGATCCTGCGTGACGCCGTCAACGGCGTCCGCCGCTTCGACGACTTCCACCGCCACATCGGCCTGTCGGAAGCCGTCCTCAGCGACCGCCTCCGCAAGCTGACCTCGGCCGGCATCCTGAAGGCCGTCCCCTACCGGGAGCCCGGCAGCCGCTCCCGCAACGAATACCGCCTGACCCGCAAGGGCTGGGACCTGTGGCCCGTCCTGATGGCGCTGAGCCAGTGGGGCGAGGCGTACGCTCTCGGTTCCGAGGGTCCTGTACTGGACGTCCGCCACACCGAGTGCGACGCCCCGGTCCGCGTCGTCGTCGAGTGCTCTGCGGAGCACTCCACCCTCACTCCTCGCGAAGTCACCGCCCGGCTGGGAGCAGGCGCCCGCCTCCGGTCGTGAACCATCGAGCCCGTGGTTCACGTGTGAGGCATCCCGGCCGTCGCCTGCCGGACCTGGACGAGTTTGCGTGTGTCGCGGACCTGCACACTGCCGCAGGCCATGTCGGCGTTCGTCCACTGTCCCGATCCGGCAGGCGCGCGGATCTTGCGGCTGCCGCGCCCGAGCCGCTCGGTCAGATCTTGGTCTTCTCCCGGACCCACGCGCCGATCTGTGCGATGGCGGCGTCGACCTCCGGAACCCGGCCGGCCCCGTAGACGTAGGAGTGCTGGCCTCCGGGGACCACGACGGTCGTCGTGTCGATTCCGGCGTCCTTGACGCGGGCGGCGAACTCCTCGTCCTCGCCGGCCAGGACCTCGTACGTGCCCCAGGAGACGAGGGTCGGGGGCAGACCGCTCAGGTCCGCCCGGTTCAGGTTGATCCGGGTGTCCGTGAACTCGACGCCCGTGCCGCCGATCCAGGCGTCCCGGAAGAACTCCAGCAGCTCCTTGCTGAGGATCTTGTCCGTTCCGGCCTTCGTCACCATGGTCTCGTTGGCGATCTCAAGGTCGCACCAGGGGGAGATCGACACGATGGCGCCGGGCAGGGACTGCTTCTTGTCGCGCAGGCGAAGCGCCAGGGCGACGGCGATGAACCCGCCGATCGAGTGGCCGATCGTGACGATGTTGCCCGGCTCGTACCCTTCGGACAGCAGCCAGTTGAAGGCTGCCTCCGCGTCGTCCACCTGCGCCGGGTACTTGTGTTCCGGCGCCCGCCGGAAGTCCAGGACCAGCACGGGCGCCCCCGCGGCCTTCGCGATATGGCCGGCGAGCTTCCGGTCGACGAACGCCGAGGACAGGACAGAGCCCCCCGCGTGACCGTGCAGGAGGACGCGGTCAGTGTCGGCGTCGACCGGTTCGCACCAGATTCCCAGCACGCCACCCGCGTCCACCTCCCGGTAGGTGACGCCTTCCGGCTCCCGGGCCTTGAGATGGACGCTCTCCGACACGATGCGCATCGCATCCAACTCGGACCCGGGAATCGCCAGTCCGGCCATGAATTCCGCGAACTCGACCGCTTCCGGGCTCAGTTCGACAGCAGTGTGATCAGTCATGTGGTACCTCCATGGGGCCATTTGGCGATACCGGCCGCCAGGACCGGTATCGCCGGGATGTGTCAGGCGGTGTGGGTGGGGTTTGTCAGGCAGCGAGGGTGGGGTAGTCGGTGTAGCCGGCCTCGGCGCCGCCGTAGAAGGTGGCGGGGTCGGGGGTGTTCAGCGGCGCGCCGGTGCGTACGCGCTCGACCAGGTCGGGGTTGGCGAGTGCCATCACGCCGACGGTGACGATGTCGGCCAGGCCGTCTTCGACGTCCTTGGCACGGGTGGCGATGTCGGTGCCGGCCCGGTTGAGGACCAGCGTGTTCGGCCACAACTGGCGCAGGGAGTGCAGGAGTTCGTCGTCCCCGCCGTGACCGATGTGCAGGTAGGCGAGGTCGAGCGGGGCGAGGGCGCGCACGAGTGCCGGGTACAGCTCGTGGGTGTCGTTCTCCGCGATGTCGTTGAACGGGTTGCCGGGAGAGATCCGGAAGCCGGTGCGGCCGGCGCCGATCTCCTCGGCGACGGCGGTGGCGACCTCGACGGCGAAGCGGATGCGGTTGTCGAGGGAACCGCCGTACCGGTCGGTGCGCTGGTTGGTGTTGGTGGCGAGGAACTGGTGCACGAGGTAGCCGTTGGCGCCGTGGATCTCGACCCCGTCGGCGCCGGCCGCGATGGCGGCCGCCGCGGCGCGCCGGTAGTCGTCGACCGTCGCGGCGACCTCCTCGGTGGACAGTTCGCGCGGTACCGGTATCCGCTGAAGGCCGGACGAGGTGAACATCTCGCCCGCCGGCTGGACCGGGGAGGGGGCGACCGGCTGCCGGTGGTGAGGGGTGTTGTCGGGGTGGGACATCCGCCCGACGTGCATGAGCTGGATGACGATGCGTCCGTCGGCGCCGTGCACGGCATCGGTGACCTTGCGCCACCCGGCGATGTGCTCCTCGGAGTAGATGCCGGGGGTGAGCAGGTAGCCCTGGCCGTCGGCGTTGGGCTGGGTGCCCTCGGTGATGACGAGGGCGTGCGAGGCGCGCTGGGCGTAGTACTCGGCGTTCAGTTCGGTGGGCGTGCCTTCCGGGGTGGACCGGTCCCGCGTCATGGGAGCCATCGCCAGCCGGTGCGGCAGGGAGATCTCCCCGGCGACGACCGGGTTCCACAGAGCGTTGAGCATGGATGTGTCCTCAAGTAAGGGATGAGAGAGGTGCGAGGTGGCGGCTGCCTGCCGCGCGGGGAGCGCGCAGGCGGTGTGTGACCGCACCTGGCCGCCGCCAAGGCGACGCAAGGCCCCGGCTGTCGGTAGAGGAGGGGCAGGACGCCGAGTGCGTCGGGGCTGGCGGATGAGTGGTGCCGAAGTGCCGGCTCCCTTTATATTACGATAGACATATAAAGCCGTCCCGTCAACGGTCTCCCGGTTCGAGCACGAGTAAGGCCCCGCCTCTCAGCTCTTCCGGGAGCGCGGCGTGAACGGCATCAGCGTCGCCGACCCGATGAAGTCCATCGGGCTGACCACGGGCGGCTTCTACAAGCAGTTCCCATCCAAGGAGGAACTGGTCACCGAGGCGGCTCAAGTCGCTCACCGGCACCGACGACGGCCTTCCGATGGTGGCCACTCTGGTCGGCGCGCTCCTGCCGGCCCAGGCCACGGCCGGCACAGAGCTGTCGGAGCGGATCCTGGAGTCGACCCACGCGGCCATGACTGCACCGGACAGGTCTTGACGACCCCTCCTGGGTTTACTTTCCTATACTCAGGTGGTAGCGTCATCTCCATCAAGATGACCACCGGACCCCCACACAGAAAGCCGGTCGGCATGAAGGCATTCGTCGTCGAGAAGTACGGCAAGGACGGCGTCCGCGCCGCAGAGCTGCCCGAGCCTCCGGTCGCAGACCGAGACGTCCTGGTCAAAGTGAGCGCCGCCGGCATCAACCCGCTGGACAAGCTGGTCCGCGACGGGGAGTTCAAGCAGGTCCTGAAGTACAAGCTCCCGTTCACGCTCGGCCACGACGTGGCCGGTGTCGTGACGCGGGTCGGCTCCGCCGTACGCGGCTTCGAGGTCGGGGACGAGGTCTACGCCCGTCCGCGCGACCTGCGGATCGGAGGCTTCGCGGAGTTCATCGCGATCGACATGGACGATGTCGCGCCCAAGCCGGCCTCCCTCACCCTTCAAGAGGCGGCCGCGGTGCCGCTGGTGGCCCTGGCCGCCTGGCAGATCCTCGTCGACCGCGCCCCCGTGCAGCCGGGCCAGAAGGTGCTCATCCACGCCGGTGCCGGTGGCCTCGGCTCGACGGCCATCCAGCTCGCCAAGCACCTCGGCGCCACGGTGGCGACGACCGCGAACACTGATTCCGAGAAGCTGGTCAGGGACCTCGGCGCCGACGTCGTCGTCGACTACACCAAGGAGGACTTCTCGAAGGTGCTGTCCGGCTACGACCTGGTGCTGGACTCCCTGGGCGGCGCGAACCTCGAGAAGTCGCTGGCCGTGCTCAAGCCCGGCGGCCTGGCCATCAGTGTCGTGGGCCCGCCGGACGCCGGCTTCGCCAAGCAGCTCGGCGCGCCCTTCTTCATGGGCCTGATCATGAACGCGCTCAGCCGCAAGGTGCGTCAGAAGGCGAAGGCGCTGGGCGTGCGCTACGAGTTCTTCTTCATGCAGGCCAACGGCTCCCAGCTGCGCGAGCTCGGCGCCCTCTACGACAGCGGGCGGCTCCGCCCGGTCATCGACAGCACCTTCCCGTTCGACCGGACGCTCGAGGCGATGGCACACGTCGAGCAGGGCCGCACCAAGGCCGGCAAGGTCGTGGTCTCGATGGTGCCCGACAACGGCTGAGACCGTGCCGGCCACCGACCGTCCGTCCGGCACGGGGCACGCATGCTCAGGACGGCAGCGTCCGTCCGCCGGACGACGCAGGCTGCCAGTGGGGAGTGCGGTCCTTGTCGACCAGGGCCGCGCGGACGCCCTCCAGGAAGTCCGGCGTGCGGATGGTCGTGCGCGTGAGGGCCAGTTCGGCGGCAAGACACTCGCGCAGCGTGCGCTGCCCGCCCCGGGCCAGCAGTGCGTGAGTGATCTCCAGACTCTGCGGCGAGGCGGACTCCAGGGCGGCCGACGCGGATGCGGCCCAGGGGGTGTCGAGGTGGCGCAGGCGCTTCTCGATCTCACCGAGGGACGGCGCGCCGAACGCCCAGTCCACGTCTCCGCGTACTTCCGCCAGCCCGCTCCGCGCCACCGGGGAGCGGCCGGCGAGGCGGTTCAGGATCACGTCCACCGGGTCGTCGGGGTGGTCGGCCAGGGCATGCGGGACGGCTTCGAGCCCGTCCGCGGGGACGAAGTGCGTGGCCAGCCCCGAGTACAGGGCGTCGGCCGCGTCGAGCCGGTGCCCCGTCAGTCCCAGGTACATGCCGATCGCGCCGGGCAACCTCGGCAGGAAATAGCTGGCCCCGATGTCCGGGAAGAAACCGATCCCGGTCTCGGGCATCGCCAGCACCGCCCGCTCGGTGACGACGCGGAAGCCGCCGTGGACGGACAGACCGAGACCACCGCCCATGCACACGCCGTCGATGAGCGACACGACCGGCACGGGATATTCGGCGATCCGGGCGTTGAGCCGGTACTCGGAGGCGAAGAACCGCTCACTGGCCTCGGTGTCCCCGGCGAGGCTGTGCTCGCGGATCGTGCGGATGTCTCCACCGGCGCAGAACGCCTTCGTACTGGTACTGGCGAGCACCACGGCGGTCAGCGGCGTGTGCTCCCACTCGGCGAGCACCTGGTCGATGGCGGCGACCATGCCGGTCGTCAGGGCGTTGAGCGCCTTGGGCCGGTTCAGGCGGATGCGGCCTACGCCCCGGTGGACGTCGGCGAGTATCTCGGCCGCAGCGGTGTCAGTCACTGGTCGTCATCTCGTTTCCGCGCGGGGTTGGGCACCTCAAGATCCTGACACAGGGCCGCGCCGACGCCCCGGAAGGGCCCGACCATGGCGACCGGCATACGGTGGTTGTGTCCGACACGGTTCCACACGCAGCCACCACCACCGTCCCTCGATGCCACGAAGGAGTGCGCGATGGGAACGTACGAGGATGTCTTCCGCGCCAGCACCGCGGACCCGGAGAGTTTCTGGCTGAAGGCGGCAGAGGCCATCGACTGGGACGTCGCTCCGCGACGCGCCCTGGACTCCTCGGGCGCACCGTTCTACCGCTGGTTCCCCGACGGGCGGCTCAACGTCTGCTTCAACGCGCTCGACCGGCACGTCGAAGCGGGCCGAGGCGAACAGCCCGCGCTCCTCTACGACTCCCCCGTGACCGGCACCCGCCGCACTTACACCTACGCGCAGCTCAGGGACGAGGTGGCGGCCTTCGCCGGAGCGCTCGCAGAGCTGGGCGTGGGGCACGGCGACCGCGTGGTGATCTACATGCCGATGGTCCCCGAGGCGGCGGTCGCGATGCTGGCCTGCGCCCGCATCGGCGCGGTCCACTCGGTCGTCTTCGGCGGGTTCGCCCCGCGTGAACTCGCCCTCCGTATCGATGACGCGGCCCCCAAGGTGGTCGTCTCGGCCTCCTGCGGCATCGAGGGCAAGCGTGTCATCGCCTACAAGCCCCTGCTGGACCGGGCGATCGAACTCGCCGGGCACAAGCCGGAGAAGACGGTGATCCTGCAACGCCCGCAGGAGCCGGCCGTGCTGGGGCCGGACGATCTCGACTGGGCCGGCCTGGTCGCCGCCGCGCCGCCGGCCGGCTGCGTTCCCGTCGCCGCCACCGATCCGCTCTACATCCTCTACACGTCCGGAACGACCGGAAAGCCCAAGGGAGTCGTGCGTGACTGCGGCGGCTACGCGGTCGCCCTGCACTGGTCGATGGGCGCCGTGTACGACGTGGGCCCGGGCGAGACCATGTTCACCGGCTCCGACGTCGGCTGGGTCGTCGGGCACTCCTACATCGTCTACGCGCCCCTGCTGGCCGGCGCGACGACGGTGCTGTACGAGGGCAAGCCGGTCGGCACTCCGGACGCGGGCCAGTTCTGGCGCGTCGCCGCCGAGTACCGGGTCAAGACCATGTTCACGGCGCCCACCGCCTTCCGGGCGATCAGGAAGGAGGACCCGAAGGGCGCGCTCACCTCCGGGTACGACCTCTCCCACCTGCGCCACCTCTTCCTGGCCGGCGAGCGCCTCGACCCCGAGACCTACCACTGGGCGAGCGCCCTGCTGGGCGTTCCGGTGATCGACCACTGGTGGCAGACCGAGACCGGCTGGCCGATCGTCGCCAACCCGGTCGGCGTCGAAGCCGCGCCCGTCAAGCCCGGCTCCCCCACCCGGCCACTGCCGGGCTGGGACGTCCGTGTTCTCGACCCCTCGGGTGAGCCGGCGCCCGCGGGCGTCGACGGCGCGATCGTCGTGAAGCTCCCCCTGCCGCCCGGCGCGCTCCCCACGCTCTGGAACGACGACGACCGCTACCTCGCCTCCTACCTCTCCGCCTACGACGGCTACTACCTCACCGGCGACAGCGGCCACATCGACGACGACGGCTACGTCTTCGTCATGGGCCGCACCGACGACGTCATCAACGTCGCCGGGCACCGCCTGTCCACCGGCAGCATGGAAGAGGCCCTGGCCGCCCACCCCGACGTCGCCGAATGCGCGGTCATCGGCGTCGCCGACGAACTCAAGGGACAGATCCCGCGCGGCTTCGTCGTCCTCAAAGCAGGCAGCGACCGCGAGCCGGGCGAGGTCGAGGCCGAACTCGTCCGGCTCGTGCGCGAGCGCATCGGGGCCGTCGCCTCACTGAAGGACGTCACGGTCGTGGCCGCCCTGCCCAAGACCCGCTCGGGCAAGATCCTCCGCAAGACCATGCGCGGCATCGCCGACGGCCGCGACGAACCCGTCCCGTCCACGGTGGACGACCCCGGCGTCATCGAGACGCTGCGCCCGGTCCTCCGCCGCACCGGCCACACCCCGTGAAGCGGTCAGCACCACTCACCCGGGAACAGGCAGGCGCCGCAGCGCCAACCGTGCCACGCGCGGCCAGTCGGCCGCCCCGCCGCTGACCATCGGTGCGTGGGGGCGACGGCGCGGCACACGCACCCGGAGCGTCCCGGGCGCGATGCGGCACACGACGGGTGACGGCAACACGACGTGCTCTCCGTCGATGCCGACCGGGAGGGTGTCCGTGGCGGCTTCGACGACGACTTCCCCGGCGCTCAGCCGGATGATTCCCCCGGAGCGCGGACCGGCCACCATGCGCGCCGCTTGAGCGGTGTTGCCGACCCGCACGCACACCACGCCGAGGAGTCCCGCGTCCAGTCGTTCCCTGCGCCCCGGACGGGCCGCGTCGACGGCACGTCCGTAGGGGTTGTTGCTGACGAGGAGTGCCTGGAGTCCGTCGAGGTGGGTTCCGTCCGCTCGCGCCTGCAGTCCGGGCGCGTCCTCGCCGGTGAGGAGGCCGGGGAGGGTGCGTAGGGCCGTGCGGGCTTTGGCGTCCCGGTACGCGGGGTCGGTGACGATGGACGCGTACGTGCCGAACGAGGCGTTGTTGACGAAGACCCGGTCCGCGGCGTACCCGAGGTCGACGCGGAGTTCGACGCTGTCGGTCAGGGCTTCCAGGGCCGCCGCCGGATCATCGCGGTCCAGGCCGAGGTCGAGGGCGAAGTGGTTGCGGGTACCGGCGGGAATCACCACGAAGGGAAGGTTGTGGCGCGCCGCGACCTCGGCGACCAGCGCCTGGGTGCCGTCGCCGCCCGCCACCGCCAGGAGGTCGGCTCCCTCGGCGACGGCCTGCCGGGCCAGCTCGGAGACGTCCTGGTGCCGGTCCGCGTCGAGCAGGGCCACCCGGCAGCCCGCCGTCCGGGCTCTTTCCACCAGGTGGAAACGGCCTACCTTGCCGCCGCCGGAGCGTGGATTCATAAGGATCCACGGGGTACGGGGTGCCTCCACGGAAGCCTGCGGGGAGGCGGCGGTGCGACCAGGTACCAGGGCCGTACGTGCCGCCGTGACGGCCAGCAGCCACAGGCCCAGGGACAGCAAGGCCGGCCCCAGCATGCCGAACGTCGCGTACAGGGCGAGGACAGCGGCCGGCGCGGCCACCGACAGGGCCGCCCCGAGGGCGCGCAGCACGCCGGTGTGTGCCAGGGTCCACCACACCCCGACGGCGGCGAGCGCCAGCCCGGCGATGCCGGCCAGCGCCCACAGCACGCTCCGCAGACCGGCGGCCACGAGCGGCACCGTGACGCTTGCCAGCAGGGTGAGCACGGCAAGGCGCGCCCGTCCGGCACTGCCCATATGTACGCCGTGTCGCACTAGGACGGTGGACGCCGCTCGTAGGTTCGGCGCTCCTCGTAGGGTCGGCGCTCCTCGGACGACGGGCGCTCCTCGGACAGGTCGAAGAGGTTGTCGCGCTGGACCACGCACACGGCCCAGATGATGAAGCCCGAGATCGCGATCATCACGACCGACCACACCGGGTAGTACGGCAGGGAGAGGAAGTTGGCGACGATGACGAGTCCGGCGATGCCCACGCCGGCGACGCGCGCCCACGCCGAGACCTTGAGCAGCCCGACGCTGACGATCACGGCGAGCGCGCCCAGAGCGAGGTGGATCCAGCCCCAGCCTGTCAGGTCCCACTCGAACACGTAGTTGCGCGTCGTGACGAAGATGTCGTCCTCGGCGATGGCCATGATGCCCCGGAAGATGTCGAGCAGGCCGACGAGGAAGAGCATCACGGCCGCGAAGGCCGTCAGGCCGCTTGCCCATTCCTGCTTCGCCGTGTGTTCCGGCCGGGTGTGTGTCGCGGTCATCTTGTGCCTCGATTCATGGTGCGCGGATGCTCAGTGACCGGAGGTGCGGGCGGTGGAGCCGGCGTGCTCCGCCGGGCCGTGGCCGGCCAGGACCAGTTCCTTGGCCCTGCGGAACTCCTCGTCCGTGATGTCGCCGCGGGCGCGGATGTCGGACAGCTTGGCCAGTTCGTCGATGCTGCTGGACCGGCCCGCGCTTCCCGCGGCTTCCCTGATGCGGGCGTCGAAGGCTTCCTGCTGTGCTCGCGCCTGCGCTACTTCCCGGCGACCCATGTTCTTGCCGCGGGCGACCACGTAGACGAAGACGCCCAGGAAGGGCAGCAGGACGGTGAACGCCAGCCATCCGGCTTTCGCCCACCCGCTCATCTCGTCGTCGCGGAAGATGTCGAAGACGACGCGGAAGAGCAGGACGAACCACATGATCCACAGGAAGAACAGGAGCATGCTCCAGAAGACGCTCAGCAGGGGATAGTCGTACGCCAGGTACGTCTGTGCGCTCATGTCTCTTCTCCGTTTCCGGGCGCTCGCCCGGCCGCCCTGGGGTGCTGTCTTCAGCGTGAGCACAGCCGGGGCCGGGTGCCTCACCCGACGCGGGTGAGCCTGCGGGCCGGCCGGCGTGTCCGGTACCAGTCGGACGAGGCGACGTACTGGCCGATGGCGAGGCCCGAGACGGCCACCAGGAACACGGCGATCAACCAGGACAGGAACGTGAAGACGGGCCCCAGCGGGCCGAACTCCCGCAGGCTGCGCTCCATCGCCGTGGGCACGAACAGACCGGCGGCCCAGCTCAGTACGACCGTGCCCAGGCCCGCGAGCAGTGCCCCCGGCAGCAGGCTCCGCCAGCCGATCCGGCCGCCCAGCAGCAAGTGCTGGGACCACCACCACAGCGCGGTCGCCGACAGCGCGGACAGCACCCATCCGGTCACCACGACGCCGCCGAACCCGCTGCGCAGCGGTGCCTGGACCATGAGGACACCCAGCCAGACGAGCAGCCAGAGCAGCCAGCGCCAGAGCGCGGCCCGCACCGGTGTCCTGGGCAGGCGCCAGCACCGCTCGCAGACCGCCTGAAGCGCCCGGCTGAAGGCCGTGGCGGACACGAGCGTCACCACCACGCCCACTGCACCCACGGCGTCCCGCGTCGTGCCGGTGGCGGTGAAAGCACGGCGTACCTCGTCGAGCGTGTCGCCGCGCACCCCCAGAACAGCGCGGAGGGAGTCGGCCAGCAGATCCTGCACCTCGCGGGGGGCGAACGCCGCGACGGTCATCAGCAGCGGGAGCGCGGTGAGGAAGGCTTGCGCGGCCAGCCTCACGGAGCCCTCCACGATGCTGAGCGCCGCCAGGCGGGACAGCAGCCGGGCCGTGGTCCCGGACCGCGCGCGTGCCGCGAACCGCGCGACCGTGTGCCTGCCGGGCTCCGTATGCCTGTCGGGCTCCGTGTGCTTGCCGGACGCGCGCCCGAGGCCGGGTTTTCCTGCCATGACTCACAGCGCCGCCCGTTGCCCCGCTCGGTCGGCCGGTCCGGCGGCGGCCGCGAGGATCGCCAGGATGATCAGGACGGCCAGGGCGATGCCGAGGACGAGCGCCACCGCTCCGACCGTGGGGTGGTTCCAGAACACGAGCACCAGCGCTCCCGCCGCGATGACGCCACCGGTGATCCATGCCCGGTGACCCGCCAGCCAGCGTCCGGTGGATCCGGTGCGCACTCCGGCGCGGCGCAGCCCTCGGCCGGCGGCCGTCGTGCCCCGGTCCGTCACCGTGCGGACGGCGCGGGCGGGGCGTCCGGGACCGTACAGGTACGCGACCAGTGCCGTGATCACCGAGACGACGAGCAGGGTGCGGGTGCTGTCCCGCAGGAACCGGACGAACGTGTCGAAGATCGCCGCGGCCGCGTCGGTGGGCAGCGCGGTGGGCGGGACGGAGTCCAGGTAGACCCGTCGGACCACGGCCAGCCCGACGAGCAGCACCACCATCATCACGCCGACGCCCGTCGCGGTGATCACCAACGTCACGCGGTGGGCCGGATTGGTCCACACGGCGAGCGCGGCGAGGACGACGGTCAGGACGGGCAGCCAGGTGCCGAGGATGTCCAGCAGCCGCATCGTGTCCTGTGCCTTGCCCAGTTCCTCGGCCTGGAACAGCGTGATCGTCCGGTCGGTGTCCGGGATGGCGGCCGCCTTGTCGAAGCCGGCGTCGACGAGCCGCTCCCGTACCTGGTCGACGACCGCTCCCACGTCCAGCTGGACCGTGTCGCCCTCGGCGCGCAGAGCGCCCTCCCTTTCACCGGTGAGCATGTTCACCACCGCGGCGTGCGACCGCCGGTTGGCGCCCTCCCACACCTGCTGGAAGACGTCGCTGGTGATCACGCGGGTCACGGTGCGGTCCACGACGGTCCTGACCGCGTTGCGCAGCGGGCCTTCGAGGGACTCGGCCCCCTCCACGACGCGGGGTGGTGCCCCGGCGTCCTGGAGGACCCTGGTGAGCGAGTCCGTCACCGCTTTGACGTCCACGTTCTCCACCACGCGGTCCGTGAGCCGGTTGATCACGACCTCCTGTACGGGCGGCTCGGACGCCAGCGGCGCGACGGTCTCCACGTATCTGTCGGTGTCGGAGACCGTGTCCTGGACCCAGGCCGCGACGACGGCCAGGGGCGCGAGCAGCAGGGCCAGCAGGAGGAGGACCGAGGAGCCGGCCCGGCGCACCCGCCGGTGGCGCACCGCCGCGTGTCGGCGCAGCCGTTCGTATTCCGCTCGTTCCTCGGCCGTCATGACGTGCTTGTGGTGCGGCGTTCCGCCGGAGTCCGGCGGATCCGGGGTCTCGGCCGGGTTCATGGGTGCTCCTCTCCGTGCGCCGCTTCGGCCGTGCCGGTCGCCGCTCGGGACGACGGCGGGTGGCCGAGGCGACCGCGGGGTCCGGTGCTCTGCCGCCCCCACCGGAGCGGCAGGTGCGGTGTCAGTCCGTCGCGGCGGGGGCCCGCGGCCCCGTGGGATGCGTCTTACGGAGTGCGGCCCGCCACGCGAGGGCGACCACCGCCTCGCCCAGGCCGAGCAGGACGAGCCACAGGCCGAGCAGCCGGGTCAGGGCGCGGGCCGACTCGGCCGGCAGCGCGAGCACCACGATCCCCGCGACGACGGCGAGCACCGCGACGCCCAGGAGGACGCCGCGGTGAGGCAGGTCCTTCGCGGCGACGGCCGTGTAGAGGGTGAGGATGCCGGACGCCAGCCAGACGACCCCGACGATCAGTGAGAGCGCGGCGATCGTCTGCAGCGGGTTCCGCAGGCACAGCACGCCGGCAAGGACGTACAGCACGGACAGGAACAGCCCCGGGAGCCGTTCGTGCCCCTCCCGGGCGAAGACCTCGACGAACCGGAACGCCCCGGCCACCAGCAGGTGCAGGCCGATGAGGACCGCCAGGATGTGCAGGGTCACCTCCGGCCAGACCAGTACCAGGACGCCCAGGACAAGGGTCGCGGCGGCCGAGGCCAGCAGCCAGGTCCATGAACGGCCGAGCCGCGCCAGTGCCTGCGCGGGTTCGTCCGGCGGACCGGGGGCCGCCCCGTCGGGCTCGTGTTCCTGCCCGGTGCGCGATGCCGGATCACGCGACATGGTCATGGCTCCTCCTCGCGTGATCGGACGGTCGCTTCCGGCCGCCGACGGGGCGGTGTGTGTGGGGTGTGTGCGGGTGCGAGGACCTGACCGCTCCAGGGTCACGCCTGCCGCCGGAAGCCGGGTCACCCGCCACGGGTGATCCGGTGACGCCGCCGGGGCGGTGAGGTGGGAACCCCCCGAGCTCTGCCCCCAGCAGCCTTCCGGCCGCCGGACGGAACGAAGAGACACGAGATGAGCGATCCGAGCACTGCCCCGACGGACCGCGCCCGGTCCGGGCCGGACGCCCACCGGCGCCGCAGGCGGCTCCGCCCCCGCCGGTGGGCGGCTGTCGCCGCCGTCGCCCGCGCCGTGCTCATCGCCGCCGGCCTCGTCACCGCCTACTACCTGCTGCCCCTGGACGAGCGCGGTACCGCCGGTGCCTCGGCGCTGCTCGTGTGCGGCCTGCTGGCGGTGCTGCTGGTGTTCGGCTGGGAGGTGCGGGCCATCATGCGCTCAGCCCACCCGCGTCTGAAGGCAGTCGAGGCACTGGCCGCCACGCTGGCCCTGTTCCTGGTCCTCTTCGCAGGCGCCTACTACCTGCTGGACCGCTCCGCCCCGGACTCCTTCAGCGAGCCGATGACCAGGACGGACGCCCTGTACTTCACGCTCACCACCTTCAGCACCGTCGGCTACGGGGACATCGCGGCACGCTCCCAGACCGGGCGGGTGCTGACGATGGTGCAGATGGCGGGAGGGCTGCTGCTCGTGGGCGTCGCCGCACGGGTGCTGGCGAGCGCGGTCCAGGCGGGGCTGAGCCGGCAGCGCCGGGAGCCGCCGGCCCAGCCGCGCACTGGCACCGGCACCGGCACCGGCACCGGCACCGACGCGGGGACTCGGGACAGGGAGGCCGGACCATGACCGTACCCAGCGCTTTCACCGCGTCCCTGTCGCCGGCCGAGCGAGCGGCGTACGGCAGGAACGCGCGCAGACGGGCGTCGCGTTCGTGCCACGGCTGGTACGAGACGGCGCAGCGGCGACCCGACCCGATCGAGGTGATCGAGCATCAGTCGGCCGATCGTGTAACGGAGTTGGTGCCGATCCGCTACGGCCGCATGCTGGAGTCGCCGTTCCGCTTCTACCGCGGCGCAGCCGCGATCATGGCGGCGGACCTGGCACCCCTGCCCAACACCGGACTGCAGGTGCAGCTCTGCGGGGACGCCCACCCGCTGAACTTCCGGCTGCTCGCCTCGCCGGAGCGCCGTCTGGTCTTCGACATCAACGACTTCGACGAGACCCTGCCCGGACCGTTCGAATGGGACGTGAAGCGACTGGCGGCCGGTTTCGTGACGGCCGGCCGGGCCAACGGCTTCTCGCGCAAGGAGCAGAACAGCACCGTGCGGGCCTGTGTGCGGGCCTACCGGGAGCGGATGCGCGAGTTCGCCGGCATGCGCACCCTGGACATCTGGTACGCCCAGGACGACGCCGACCGGCTGCGGGAACTGCTGGCGTCGTCGGACGACAAGTCGCTGGACAGGGAGACCAGACGCCGTACCGCCGAGGCCGCGGCGCGCGCCCGTACGCGTACGCATCTGAGGGCCTTCGAGAAGCTCACCCGCGTCACGGCCGAGGGCCGGCGCATCGCCCCGGACCCACCGCTGATCACCCCGCTCTCCCAGCTGTCGGCCGACTCGTCCGAGGCAGGGCGGGAGAAGGAACTCCAGACCCTCCTGGACGGGTACGCGCGGACCCTGCCGTCCGAGCGCCGGCACCTGTTGCGGCATTACCGTCTGGTGGACCTGGCCCGGAAGGTGGTGGGCGTCGGCAGCGTCGGTACGCGCTGCTGGGTGCTGCTCCTGCTCGGCAGGGACGACGACGATCCCCTGCTGCTTCAGGCCAAGGAAGCCCAGGAGTCGGTGCTGGCCCCGCACACGGGCGGCGAGCGCTACGACAACCAGGGCCGCCGGGTGGTGGCCGGACAGCGCCTGATGCAGACGACCGGCGACATCTTCCTCGGCTGGACGCACGTCGTGGGCCTCGACGGGCGGGGCCGGGACTTCTACGTGCGTCAACTGTGGGACTGGAAGGGCATCGCACGGCCGGAGACCATGGGCCCTGGTCTGCTCTCCCTCTTCGGCCGGCTGTGCGGGGCGTCCCTGGCACGGGCCCACGCCCGCTCGGGCGATCCCCTGGCCCTCGCCGCCTACCTGGGGGGCAGCGACCGCTTCGACCGCGCGCTCACCGAGTTCGCCCAGTCCTACGCCGACCAGAACGAGCGGGACTTCGCGGCGCTGGAAGCGGCCCGCCGCTCCGGCCGGATCAGGGCGAAGCAGCTCTGAGCGCGGCGCCCCGGTCCCGTCACTCGGGCAGCTGGCGCATCTCCAAGACCCGCAGTCCCAGTGACTGGCAGCGAGCCAGCAGCCCGTACAGGTGCGCTTCGTCCACGACGGGGCCGAACAGGACGGTCTGGCCGGACATCACCACATGGCCCAGCTCCGGAAAGGCTTTGGCCAACGTCTCCGACAGGTGTCCCTCGACTCGGATCTCGTAGCGCACGAGCTGTCCTTCCATCGACTGCCTCGGACAGGCGGACGGCGCCCTACCCTGCGATCGTCCGCCTCCGTGTTCCTTCGGGGCCTCACCCGGTACAGGTGACCGTCGCCCGGCAACGAGCCCGGGATCAATGCTTCAGAACGATCTTGACGGCGATGATCAGCAGACCGAGCAGCAGGTTGACCGACGCGGTGACGGCCATGAGCCGCCGCGAAGCACCGGCGCGGCGGGCCGCGGCCACGGACCAGCCCACCTGTCCGGCCACGGCGACGGACAGGGCCAGCCAGAGGGCGCCGCGCACGTCCAGGCCCAGGAGCGGACTGACGACCACCGCGGCGGCAGGCGGGACGGCGGCCTTGACGATCGGCCACTCGTCACGGCACACGTTCCAAACGACCCGGCGGTCCGGAGTCTGTTGCGCCAGGCGCGCCCCGAAGAGCTGGGCGTGCACGTGCCCGATCCAGAACACCACGCCGGTGAGCAACAGCAACAGCACCAGCTCGACGCGGGGGAACGAGCCCAGGGAGCCGGCGCCGACCACCACGGAGGCAGCGAGCATGGATCCGTAGACGCCGCCCGTGTAGTCCGCGCGGGCCCGGCGCTCGGCCCGGCGCTCCGCGCGGGCCGTGGCCGGGCCGGCTGTCGTTCCGGTTCTGGTCCTCGGCACCGGTGACTCCCTCCGGATTCAGCTCGTCGAGCCGCTCACTCCGGCCGGAGCGTCGGCGTCCGGCCGCCGCGGACGGCTGTCCCCGGCCGTCGGCAGGCGCGGTGTGACCAGGAGACTGGCGAGAGCGATGCCGCCGGTGGCCAGGATCGCCGCCTTCAGACCGTCGAGCTGCGCGGAGGCATAGGAGTCCGCGACGGCGTCGACCTCGGGCGGTGGCAACCCGGCACGCTCGGCCGCCGAGCGCACCTGATCGGTGGAGACGAAGGTGACCCCCGCCTGGAGAGCGACACCGACTTCCTGACGGGTCTGTTCGGACAGCCGCGGGTTGTCCGCCACCTGCGAGGTGAAGGCGTGGGCGAGCGCACCGATGAGGATCGACCCGATGAGGGCGGTGCCCAGTGCGGAGCCCAGATTCTGTGCCGTGAACTGGAGCCCTCCGGCCTCACTGCGTTCCGTCTCTCCGACGCCGGACTGGACGACGTTGCCCAGTTGCGAGGCGAGCAGGCCGACGCCGACGCCCAGCAGGGCCACGGCGCCGGCGAACTGCGCGTCGTCGATGACCGGGTCGATGGTGGCCAGCAGCCACACGATGGCCGCCGCCAGGGTCACCAGGGCCAGCCGGACCACCCGGCGCGGCCCCCACACCCGCCCCAGCGAGGACGCGGAAAGGGAGGTCACCAGCATCGTGGCGGACACCGGGAGCAGCCGCAGACCCGTCTCGAAGGCATCGAATCCCTGAACCACCTGCAAGTACAGCGGGATGGTGAAGAACAGCCCCAGCAGGATGAGGTTCTGGCTCAGCAGCGTCATCAGGCCGGACCGCAGGACGGGCCTGCCCAGCAGGGACAGGTGCACGAGGGGGTCGGCGCCCTGGTGCTCCCGCCGCCGCTCCCAGAGCCGGAAGAGGGCCAGGACGGCCGCCCCGGCACCGACGACGAACAGGGTCGGGGCGAAGCCGAAGACGGTGAAGGGCGGGTTGCGGGGCTGCACCCACCCCCAGGTGCTGCTCTGCAGCACCCCGAGCACGCCCAGCCCCAGCCCGGCCGCGGACAGCACCGCGCCGACCCCGTCCAGCCGCGGACGCGGGCCGCTCGGGGCGGACTTCGCGATCACCCGGCGGCACAGCAGGACGGCCACGACGACCACGACCTCGCCGGCGAAGACCAGCCGCCAGGTGAGGTACGTCGTCACCCAGCCCCCCAGGAGCGGGCCGACCGCGATCCCGGCGCCGGCGAGCCCGCCGATGACCGCGTAGGCGATGGCCCGGTCCTTCCCGCGATACGACTCGGCGACGAGGGCGGCCATCGCCGGCAGCACCATGGCGGCTCCGAGCCCTTCGATGACGGACCAGCCCAGCGTGAGGACCCACAGCGTGGGCGCCACGGCTGTCAGGGCCGATCCCACGCCGTAGACGACCAGCCCCAGAAGGAACATGCGGCGACGCCCCAGGATGTCCCCGAACCTGCCACCGATGACCATGAAAGCGGCCATGACCAGCGCGTACAGGGTGATGACGGCCTGGATGGCGGTGACCTCGGTGTCGAAGTCCTCGACCAGCTGACTGATGGACACGTTCATGACGGAGGTGTCCAGGACCATCAGGAACTGGGCCGTACCGAGGACGATCAGAGCCCGCCAGTGCTTCACACTGTCCACCTCGCCGAGTCGACCCGCCCATCACATCCCAGGCACGGGCCCCGTGCCTCACCCGCCACGGGGGAAGGGCCGCGCCGCGACGGTTCCGCTGGTGGAGAATGCGGGCGCCGATACCAGGGCGATTCGTGATAGATACGATTTGTGCCGTCTCGGGAGAATCTGAGAGCTGCGGGTTCCCGCAGGAAGCCCTTCCCTGAACGCTCGCTGCTGGCGTCGGTCGTCACCGATCCCGGACACCTGCCCGAACTCCTCGCCGACTTCGCCGTCCGCCGTATCGGTCCGGCCGTACCCGAAGCGATCGCCTCACTTCGGCGGAGCCACCCCGACGCCACCGAGACGGAGCTCCGGGCCCGGGTGATCGCCCGCGGCCGTCGGGCCGTCGTATCGGAGGGATCGATCGTGGGCGGCCCGTTCCTCGTCCTCATTCCCGTCGCGTTCTGCGCGGCGCTGCTCCGCCAGGCACGTACGGTCCTGGAGCTGGCCGCCCTCGACGGCCGCGACCCCACAGCGAGCGCCCGCGCCGGGGAACTCCTCGTCCTCCAAGGTGTGTACGAGGACACGCGGCAGGCGCAGCACGCGCTCACCCGCACCGGACGCGCCGCCGGCGCACCCACCCGCTGGAAGCGGTGGGCGGCCCTGTGGAACGTCACCCTGCGCATGGCACACCTCCTCGGCATCCTCCCGCCGGACGAAGCGAGTCATGAAACGGGCCGACGCCTGCGCCGGGTCGCCGTCCAGGCTTGGCGGTGGCTGCTCCTCGGCGTGGTCTTCCTGGTCGGAACGGTCGCCCCCCTCGTCTGGCTCCCGTACATGGCGGTGATCTACCGGCGCGCCGACGCCCGGCTGGCAGACCGTGTCCTCGCCTACTACTTCGCCGACACCGCACCCGCCCCGCGCCACCGGACCTCCCGCCTCGAACCGGAAGCAGTCGCGGCCGCGCTCCGCGCCCTCCTCTCCCTCCTGATTCCGCTCGCTCTGACCGCCGCGACCTTCCTGACCGGGCTGCGCATCGCCGACAGCCGCTGGCCGGTCCTCGGCATCGCCTTGGCCACGGCGTCCGCAGCGGTCGGCGTGCTCTGGTACTGGCGCCGCCACCGGCGCCCTTGACCGTCACAACAGCCCGAGGTCGCGCGCGCGGTGCACGGCGTCGCTGCGCCGGTTCACCGCCATCTTCCGGTACACGCTCTTGAGGTGGGTCTTCACCGTGTTCACCGACACATAGAGGTCGGCGGCGATCTCCTCCGTCGACATCATCCCGGCCAGCCGCTCCAGGACGTCACGCTCGCGTCCGCTCAGCTCCACCGCGACGAGTGGCGAGGGCGGCGATTGCGGGCCGGGCCGCTCATCCCGTCCCGCGGGGGGCGGGCCGGGCATGAGCCAGCCCGCTGCCAGCTCGTGCAGCGGAGCCGTGGCCAGGAGTGGCCCGATCCAAGCTCCCGCATCGAGGAAAGGACGCCGCAGCCGCTCGCGCCGGGCGTCGAGGAGCGCTTGGGCCACGAGCCTGCGGGCTGTCGCGGTGTCTCCCGACTCCTCCGCGGCCCGAGCCCTCACGAGCGCTGCCCTCACGGTCACCGCCGGACCCGTCCCGCCCTGGGTGCGGATGCTGTCGAGCAGGTCGACGGCCGCCTCGGGACGCCCCGCGGCGAGCTGGATCGCCGCGGCCTCCACGGCACACGCGGGCTGGTCGCCGGAGACGCGCCGGAGTACCGCGGTGGCTTCGTCCGGCCGGCCTTCGGCCAGGTGGGCGGCGGAGGCGACGAGCGCTTCATGGCTTGCCGCCCAAGGTGATGCCACGGCGGCGGAGACGGCCGGGTCCGCCGCCTCGACGGCGGCTCGTACCCTGCCCCTGGCCATCAGCAGACGAGCTGAGGCGAGGGCTCGTCCCGCCGCGGGCACCGGATCACGCGTTCCCGAGGGGAGGGCCACCTCGTCGAGGAGGGCCTGGGCCCGGTCCAGTTCATGGCGGTCGACGGCCACGGCGGCCAGGACCAGCCGTTCGATGCCGGAGCCGGACGGCTGGGGCAGGCCGACCCGCTCCGCCTCGGACACCGCCGCGAGGGCCCTGCGTTCCGCCCGGCCGAGCCAGCCGTTCAGATAGTCGAGCAGGGCCAGGTGCCCCATCGACTCCTCCCGGGGCAGCACGGTGGAGGCTGCGCCGGGAGTCCCTGCCACGGTGGTCAGGGCAGCGCGCGCGTCGTCGAAACGCCCGGCCCACAGCCGCACCGATCCCAGATGGGTCAGCAGCAGGGCGGGGATTTCGGGATGCTCGTCCAGGAGGTGCTCCGGGACTTCCCGCCGCAGCGCGTCGGCCGCTTCGGCGGCCTTCTCGGCCCGTGGGGGACATCCGGTCAGCCGGGCGGCCAGTGCCTCCAGCAGCGCGCAGCTCAGCTGGGCAGCCGCCAGGTCGGGCGCGTCGCCGGCCAGGTGCTTCTCGGCACGGCGCAGGCGGGGCAGACCGCGGTCCAGGTCGCACCGGGACAGGTCGTGGGCCGCGCGTACGAGGTCCGACGCCGGACTCCTGGCCTCGGGCCCCATGGGGGAGAACACCTGGGCCAGGTCACCCGAGCGCAGGCCGGTGAAGAGCTGTCCGATCGCCAGGTCGTCCACGAGGGCACCGGCGGCGAAATCCCAGTCTCCCGCGGCGGCGCCGTGGGCGAGCGTCTCCGGCAGGAATCCGTGACGACGCAGCCACCGCGCGGCCCGCCGGTGGAGTTCCGGCTCCAGGCCGGGCAGGCGCTCGCGCAGATGGGCCCGGAGTATCTCCCCGAACAGCGGATGGAGCTGGTACCACGAGTGCCCGAGGTGCTCCACGAACGCGTTGCCGCGGTGCAGCCCGGCGAGCACGGGTTCGGCATCGGCGCGGAGTGTCAGTGCGTCGGCCAGGCCGGGACAGAAGCGCTCCAGGACGCTGACGCGCAGCAGGAGGTCCTGTGTCTCTTCCGGCTGTGTCTTGAGGACTTCGGCCAGCAGGAAGTCCGCGACCGTGTTGCGGTCCGCCTCGAACTCCTTCAGGTAGCGCTCCGGGTCGGCGCTCTCCCGGGCGGCCAGGGCGGACAGGCGCAGGCCGGCGGCCCAGCCCCGGGTGCGGTCCACCAAGGCCCGTGCGGCGTGGACCGGCAGGATCAGACCGTGCAGCTCCAGCAGCGCGGCGGCCTCCTCGGGAGTGAAGGCCAGCTCGGCGGCGCGGATCTCCGTCAGCTCACCGGCCGCCCGGTAACGGTGCAGCGGAAGCAGCGGTTCGGTGCGCGTGACGAGGACGAGGTGCAGGCCCCGCCCGGCGTGGTGCAGCACGAACTCCAGCTGCTCCGCGACCTCCGGGGCGGTCACGCGGTCGTACTCGTCGAGCACGAGGACCACGGGCCGGTCGCGGTCGTCCAGCTCGGCGGCGAGGGACGCCAGCAGCTTCTGGTCCACCCCGGTCGCGTCCGCAGGGGCCCCGACCGCGTCGGATGCCAGTGCACCGCAGGTGCGCAGTGCCTGAAGGACGTAGGCCCAGAAGACCCCGGGACGCCGGTCCCCCACTTCTACGCTGAGCCAGGCGACCGGTGGCGGCAGTCCGGCGGCCCAGTCGGCGGCCAGCACGGTCTTGCCGGCCCCTGCCACACCGTTGACCAGTGTCAACGGTGTCCGCAGAGCCTGGTCGAGGTGCTGGACGAGCCGCTGCCGCCGTAGAAACGTCGCAGGCCTCGCGGGGAGGGCGAACCGGGTGCGCAGGAGCGGGTTTCCCAGGGGATCGGCGGACGGGACGGCCGGAACGATCGGAACGGCCGGTCCTCGGGCGTCGTCGTGGGTCTCGGGCACGGAGCTCACCATCCCTGACGGGTTCGCCGGTCAGCTCCGGGCCGAGTCACCCTGCGGGGCGGGCCGGAAAGCATGGAGCGCGTCTCCGCCCGGCTGGATGATGCCGTAACTGCTCTCCGGCACCTCGTTCCACGCCCCGGGGAGGGTGCCCAGCGGTTCGGAGACGACGAGGCGGGTCTCGTCGGAGATGTCCCGCAGGAACGCGGCATCCGGGTGGAGCGCGCGCAGGGTGTCCACCTTGGTACTGAAGTACAACGACCGCGAGCGGCCCTCGCTGGAGTAGCGGAACACCCATACGCGTTCGCCGTCGGCCACCGCGAGGGTCATCTGCAGCGGGTGGGGGACGCCGTGCGCGTGCCCCTCCTTCTCGACCAGGCCTGCCATGCGCGCCACGGCACCGGGAGGGTCCTCCGTCAGGCCGAAGGTGAGGGCCAGGAAGAACATGAGCTCGGAGTCGGTGGAACCCTCGATGTCGAGATACAGGTCCGGATCGACGGCCAGAGCGAGGTCACGCCGGAGGCTGTGGAACCCGCTGATCGCCCCGTTGTGCATCCACATCCAGCGACCGCTCCGGAAGGGGTGGCAGTTGGTCTGCTGCACGGCCGTCCCGGTCGATGCCCTGATGTGCGCGAAGAACAGACCCGAGCGAACGTGGTGGGCGACCTCCAGCAGATTGCGGTTGTTCCAAGCCGGACCGACATCCCGCAGCACCGCCGGAGTGTCCGTGTCCTGCGTGTACCAGCCGACACCGAAACCGTCGCCGTTGGTCGTCTCCACCCCCATGCGGGAGTGCAGGCTCTGGTCGATCAAGGAGTGTTCCGGCTGGAAGAGGACCTGGCTGAGAAGGACGGGCGTACCCGAGTAGGCGATCCAGCGGCACATCCTGGGTCCCCCGTTTCTTGTATCGGGAGGACGAACTCGCTCAGGGTTTTCTCCGGCTCTGGCCTTCCGTCTCGGGAACCCCTCACGCGTCGGTCGTTCACTCATCCACGGTAGGAGCCGCGAGAAGGGGGCGCATGTTGGCTGTCGACGCCCCCCTCCGCTGGACGGCGTACGCTGCGGGCCGTCAGCCGGTACCGACCGCCAGCCCGGCATACGCCACCGCCGTCAAGGCCGGCACGGCGCCGCTCCGGCCACTTCCAGGATGCCGACGACGCGGTAGAGGCTCGGCGACATGCCGAGGTGTGCTGCCGCCTGCCGCATGAACGGCACGGCGGCGATCTTCGCCGCTCCCAGTGGCAGGAAGACCAGGGCCAGGACGACGGCGAGGGTGGTCTGTGCGGTTGTCACGTCGACCGGCCCCGGCGTCCGGCGCCCAGGCGGGCGAAGTGATCGACGAGGTCGGGGGCGTCCACGACCGCGGGGTTGACGACCTGCTCGACGGGGACGCCCTGGAGGAGGCGTTTGACGGGGACTTCGAGTTTCTTTCCGGTGCGGGTGTGCGGGATGCCCGGTGCTTCGAGGATCTCGTCGGGTACGTGGCGGGGTGATGCCCCGGTCCGGATGGCTTCCTTGATCTTCTCGCGGAGCGGGTCGTCCAGGGTCACCCCGGCGGCGAGGACCACGAACAGCGGCATCCAGTAGCCGCCGTCAGGTTCCTCGGCACCGATGACGAGCGCCTCGGTGATCTCGGGGAGGCGTTCGACGGCGTCGTGGATGTCGGCGCTGCCCAGGCGTACGCCGTTGCGGTTCAAGGTGCTGTCCGAGCGGCCGTGGACGATCACGGAGCCGTGTCCCGTGACCGTGATCCAGTCGCCGTGCCGCCACACGCCGGGGTAGGAGGAGAAGTAGGCGTCGCGGTAGCGGGTGCCGTCGGGGTCGTTCCAGAAGTACAGCGGCATCGACGGCATCGGGCGGGTGACGACCAGTTCCCCGACCTGGTCCACGACCGGGAAGCCCTCGGCGTCGTACGCGGCCAGGGCCACGCCCAGGTGGGGCGCCGACAACTCGCCCGCCCAGACAGGGAGGTTGGGTGCGCTGCCCGCGAAGCCGGAGACGACGTCCGTGCCGCCGCTGATGGATGCCAGCAGCACGTGGTCGCCGACGTGGTCACGGACCCAGGGGTAGGCGGACGCGGGCAGGGCGGAGCCGGTGCAGCCCACCACTCGGATCGACGACAGGTCGTGGACGGACGGGTCGATGCCGAACTTGGCCATGCCCAGCAGGTACTGGGGGCTGGTGCCGAAGACGGTCACCCTGTGGCGCGCAGCCAGTTCCCACAGGACGTCCAGCTTGGCGAAGGGTGCCGGGCTCCCGTCGTACGTGCACGTCGTGGCGCCGGTCAGCAGCGTGGAGGCGACCAGGTTCCACATCATCCAGTGGGTGGTGGTGTACCACAGGAGACGGTCGCCGGGGCCGAGGTCGGAGTGGAGGCCGAGAGACTTCAGATGCTCCAGCAGGACGCCGCCGTGGCCGTGGACGATGCCCTTGGGCAGGCCGGTGGTGCCGGAGGAGAACACCACCCACAGGGGGTGGTCGAACGGCACCGGCGTACAGGTGAGTTCCTCGGCACGGGTGGCGGCGTCCTCCCAAGGGACGATCAGCGACGGGTACGCCTGCGACGGCCACGGCAGGCCCACGTGGTCCACCAGGAGCGTCGCCTTCAGCGTCGGCAGCGCGCCGACGAGTTCGAGGGTGGCGTCGCGGCGGTCGTGCGTGGTGCCGTTGAAGAGATAGCCGTCGGCTCCGATCAGGACGGTGGGTTCGAGCTGGGCGAAGCGGTCGGCGGCGGCCTTGGGGGCGTAGTCCTGCCCGCAGACCGACCACACCGCGCCCAGGCTCGCGGCGGCGAGGAACGCGACGATCGCGTGCGGGGTGTTGGGCAGGTAGCCCACCACGCGGTCCCCCTTGCCGACGCCGAGGTCGCGCAGGGTGGCTGCGACGGAGGCGACCTGGGCACGCAGGCGTCTCGCGGTCACCTCGTAGCCGGAGCCGGTCTCATCGAGGGCGATGATCGCCACGGCGTCGTCGGCGAGGTTGCGCAGGGCGTGGTGGGCGTAGTTGAGGGTGGCGCCGGGGAACCAGCGGGCGCCGGGCAACCGCTCCTCCGCCAGTACCTGCTCGTACGGGGTGTCCGCGTCGATGTCGAAGTACTCCCACACCGCGCCCCAGAAACCCTCCAGGTCGGTGACCGACCAGCGGTGCAGGGCGGCGTAGTCGGAGCCGGCCAGGCCGACGTGGCGCGCGAAGTCCATGATGTGGCTGTCCGCGACGGCCTGCGGATCAAGCGTCGTGAAAGGCTCGGGCACGGTCATCGTGTGGCGCTCCTCAGCAGGCTGTTCTCGACGGTCCGTCCGGGTGACAGTGGGGGGCTGTGCGTGGTGTGCAGAAGGGCCGCCCAGGTGGCGGTGTCGGTGAAGGCGCGGTCCCCTGCCGGGACGACGTCCATGACGACGCGGTCGGGGCGCAGCAGGACGGCGTCGGCCCGGCCGGCGCGCAGCCAGGCGGCGAGCGTGCCGTCGTCGCCGAGGCCGGTCACGGGGATCGACCGGGCGCCGAGCCCGTGGGCGAGGGCGTTGAGCGAGGGCCAGGGTTCCGCGGCGGTCAGCACGGTGAAGGAGTCGCCGAGCAACTCGTCGAGGCGCGTGTGCCGTCCCTCGGCGGTGATCCACGGTTGCGGGCAGTGGGTGCCCACCAGGCTCCTGCGCAGGCGGCGTCGGACGAGGGGCCCGGCGGTCAGGGGCGGGCTGAGGTCGCGGCCGGCCGCCGCGGTCAGGCCGGGTATGCGGCAGGCCGCGGTCAGGAGTCTGCGGCGCACTGCGGCGGCGCCGTCCTGGCCGCCGGTCATGGCCCAGCCCATGGCGACCGCGAGCCGGATCACATGCCGGGCGTGCGGCTTGCGCTCGCTCTCGTATGTGGCCAGCAACCGCTCGTCGCCGCCCTGTTGGAGGACCCGGGCGAGCTTCCAGGTGAGGTTGTAGGCGTCGCGCAGCCCCGAGCACAGGCCCTGCCCGATGAACGGCGGGGTGAGGTGGGCGGCGTCACCGAGGAGGAAGACCCGTCCGCTGCGCCATCGGTCGGCGACGCGCGCCCGGAAGGTGTACTGCGCCTCGCGGACGATCTCGAACTCCTCGTCGCAGGAAGGCGGCAGCCACGGTGCGACCAGCTCGCGCACCGGCTCCTCGGCGTCCCGGAGCCGGAACTCCCAGCGGTAGCGGTCCTCGCCGACGCGCATGAAGGTCGCCGGGCGGTGCGGGTCACAGACCTGGTCGACGCCCTCCCAGCAGCGGACATCGGCCTTCGTGCGGACGTCGATGACGGTCCAGCCCTCCTCGAAGCCCAGGTCCTCCCATACGGCGCCGATGGCGTCACGGGTGAGGCTGTTCGCCCCGTCGCAGCCGAGCACCGCCTCGGCCCGCAGCTGGTGGTCGCCGTCGTCGTCGCGATAGGTCACCCGCAGGGGGCCCTCGGTGTCGGGGCCGATGCCGGTGACCTCCACGCCGCCGCGCAGTTCGCACTCCGGGTGCCGGGCGAAGGCGTCGCGCAGCAGTCGCTCCAGGTCGGGCTGGTCGAACATGCTGGTCTGCGGGTAGCCGTGCGGGCCGTGCCCGGTGCGGCGGAACTCGGCCATCACCCGGTGCCGGGCGTCCAGCAGCCGCAGCCCGTTCGCCGGGCGGGCGATCGCGGTGAACTCCTCCCCCACGCCCGCGGCTTGGAGGATCCTGCGGACCTCGTCGTCGGTGGCGACGGCGCGCGGGAGGGGGTAGACGTCCCGGTGGCGGTCCAGGACTACGGTGCGTACTCCGCGCCGGGCGAGGAGGAGGGCGGCGGTCACGCCCACCGGTCCGGCGCCGATGATCACCACGGGTGCGTCTGTCCCGTTGCGTTCGACGGTCATGTGCGGCTCACTTCGAGGTCGGCTTCGCGTCCGCGACGGGCGTGCGCTGCTCACCGAGGTCGATCCGGCCGTCCGGGGTCGCGATCGTCGCTGTGATCACGTCACCCGTGTGCAGGTAATGGGGGTTCTTCGCCTGGGACTTGAAGAACGCCTTCCACTTCACGGCGGGCGGCAGCAGTGCGCCGATCTTCTCCACCGGCTTCGGCGGGGCCTTCAGCGCCGTACCGCCGGGCGTGCCGGTCAGCAGCAGGTCGCCGGGGTCGAGAGTCTGGAAGCGGGCCAGCAGGGTCAGGGCCTGCGCCGGGCGGACGATCATGTCGGCGAGGGTGCGGTCCTGGCGCAGGTCGCCGTTGACGGACAGCTTCAGGCGCAGATCGAGGAGGTGGGCGAAGTCCTCCAGCTCCAGCAGCGCCAGGTACGGGCCGGTCGGCGTGAAGGTCGGGTACGACTTGCTTTCGTAGAACTGCGTCTTGGTCAGCTGGACATCGCGGGCGCTGATGTCGTTGGTGATCACGAGCCCGGCGACGTACGACGGCAGGTCCCGCTCCTCGACCGGTGTGCCGACGGGCAGGGGCGCGCCCATGACGAGCCCGAGTTCGATCTCGTAGTCGAGGAACTCCACGTGGGAGGGCCGCACGACGGCGTCGCCGGGTCCGCTGACCGAGCCGGACGCCTTCCGGAAGAAGGTGGCCGGGATGTCGCCGGTGAAGCCCGAATCACGGGCGTGGCTGCGGTAGTTGACCATCTGGGCGACCACCCGGCAAGGAGTGGTGACCGGCGAGAGGGCCACCAGGTCGGCGACGGGCGTGCCCGCTTCGGCCGAGAGCGCCGCCTCGCGTACGGCGTCACGGTCGGCGATCAGCTCGGCGGTGGTGACGGCCTTGGTGTCGACGGGGACGGCCCGGTCGAGGGGGGTCTCCCCTGCTCGATCGGAGTCGGGAGCATGAGGGAGGACCACCCACCAGCCGTCGGCGGTGCGCAGGACATTGGTGCTCATGTCAGTACCTTCGTGAGGGGGCGGAGGATTCAGGACCTGGCAGCCTTGAGCAGGCCCAGCAGGCGTACGGGGTCCATCTCGTTGTCACCGCGCAGGGCCTCGATGACGTCGCGCAGCCGCTGCGGGGAGGGGCTCGCGCCGAGGAAGTCGCGGGTGGCCGGCGGTCCCCACTGGGCGAGGCCACTGGTCGACAGGGGCGCCCACCCGGGCTCGACGTCGCAGGAGAACAGGTCGCCGTCGGCGAAGTGCTCCAGCATGAAGCGGTCGGGGTCGCGCCAGTAGTCGAAGAGCTGGCTGCCCTGGATATGCCGGCCGATGCCCCAACTGCGCTGGTAGCCGCGCTCCTTGAGGTACTCGCCGCCGACGGCGATCGAGTCCAGGTCGGTGACCTGGTAGGCGGAGTGGACATAGCCCGTGCCCGGCCCCAGGTGCATGGCCAGCGTGTGATGGTCGGCCGGCACACTGCCGAGGTCGCAGCGGATGAACGCCATGACGGGGCCGCGCTCGCGCTGCCCGTCCAGGAACTGGAAGTCGGACACGATCATCCCCAGCGTGTCCAGGTACCAGTCCAGGGCCCGGCTGAACACGCGGGTCTCCAGGACGACATGACCCAGTCGCTGAATGCGGGACGGCTCACGCGGCGGGCGCTGTGTGCCGTTCGTACGGGGGCGATCGGTGCCGGAGTTGAGCAGCAGCGGGCGTTGCCCGGGCAGCGCCGACAGCTGCTCGCCGCAGTGCACCACCCGCACCGGGAAGCCCGAGGGATCGAGCAGGCCGACCGCCTTGCCGCCGCCCGGCACGTCCGCGTCCCGCACGTCGGAGCCGGTGGCCCGCGCCAGCCGGTCCAGATCGGCCCGTTCCGCCGCGCGGAACGCCGGGCCGGTGAAACGGGACGTACGCCCGCGCCGGATCACCATGCACGGCGTACCGGCGAAGGTGCCGCGCAGCCACAGCGCGCCCTCGGTGCGCGCGGCGACCTGGAAGCCGAAGTCCCGGGCGAAGACCTCGGCCCGCTCCAGGTCCGGTTTCTCGAACTCCAGCCAGGCCAGGTCCGCCACCTTGATCACGGGATTCCGGGAGCGGCCGGGATGCTCACCGCGCAGGGCGCCCTGCTCGCTGTGCAGGTCCTGGTGGGCCGTCCTGACGTCAGGCCCGTGGACGGGGGTTTCAGACATGGTGCCCTCCGATCAGCATCGCCGTCATGAGGAAATCATCAAGTCTGACAGTGTCATCGTCAAGGCGTTAGCGACATAGAATTGATGGATTCATCAGAGCTGCTGTTGTCATCGGTCAGCGGTTAGACTCTGCGCATGCCTACGTCAGCCCCGCCCAGCAACCGGTTCGAGCGGCGCCGCGCCGAGACCCGTCGCGCGCTCGTTCGCGCCGCCCGGCGGATACTCGCCGAGACCGGTGACACCGGCGTCAGCATCCAGGCGATCGCCGAGCGCGCCGACGTCGGCTTCGGCTCCTTCTACAACCACTTCGAGTCGAAGACCGAGCTGTTCGAGGCGGCGGTGGTGGACGCTCTCGAGGAGTACGGCCAGAGCTTCGACGAGCGCCTGGCCGGGATCGACGACCCGGCGGAACTCGTCGCGGCCGGATTCCGGCTCAGCGCCCGGATGGCCGACTCCCACCCGGAGCTCATGCAGGTCCTGCGCCGTCGCGGCCTCGGTCACATCCACTCGGACAACGGTCTGGCCCGGCGGGCACTGCGTGACCTCGAGGTCGGCATGGCCTCCGGCCGCTTCACCGCCGTCGACCCGGCGGTCGCCCTGTCCGCACTGGGCGGGACCCTGCTGTCCCTGGTGGAGCTGAGATTCGCCCGCCCCGACCTGGACGGCGACGAGGCCGCGATGAGCCTGGCCGAGATGACCCTGCGGATGCTGGGCGTACCGCCGGACGACGCCCACGACGTAGCCCGGCGCCCCCTCCCCGACCCCGCCTGAGCGCCTGGCCTCCTACGCACTCGGTGCCGAGCTCGGCCGGAGCGTGACCGAGCGGCCGTTGAAGCCGGCGGCGCCCCTCTCCCGTACGGTGACGACGGAGCGCAGACGTGCCGACTGAGAAATCATCGTCACAGGTCGTCAGCGTCGCACCCGCGGCATCCCCAGCCCGATCCACGAGATGATCTCCCGCTGGATCTCGTTGTTGCCGCCGCCGAAGGTGAAGATGACCGCCGAGCGGTAGCCGCGTTCCAGCTCGCCGCGCAGCACCGCGCCCGCCGAGCCCTCCTTCAGCGCACCGGGGGCGGCGACGATCTCCATGAGCCAGGCGTAGGCGTCGCGCCGGGCCTCGGAGCCGTAGACCTTGACGGCGGAGGCGTCCTGCGGGGTGAGGGTGCCGTCCTGGACGGCACCGACCATCCGCCAGTTGAGCAGCTTCAGCGCGTCCAGCCGGGCGTGGGTCCGGGCCAGCAGGCGGCGTACCCACGGCAGGTCGGCGACGCGGCGGCCGTCGGCGAGCTTGGTCTCCATCGCCCAGCGCTGCACGTCATGCAGGGCGCGGATCGCCATGGTGCCGTGGGCGGCCAGGGTCACGCGCTCGTGGTTGAGCTGGTTGGTGATCAGCCGCCAGCCCTCGTTCTCGGCTCCGACCCGGTGGGAGACGGGGACGCGGACGTTCTCGTAGTAGCTGGCCGTGGTGTCGTGCGAGGCGAGGGTGTTGATGAGGGTGCAGGAGTAGCCGGGGTCGGTGGTCGGCACCAGGAGCATGGTGATGCCCTTGTGCGGCGGGGCGGCGGGATCCGTACGGACCGCGAGCCACACCCAGTCCGCCGTGTCGCCGTTGGTCGTCCAGATCTTCTGGCCGTTGACGACGTACTCGTCGCCGTCCCTCACCGCACGGGTCCGCAGGGACGCGAGGTCGGTGCCCGCTCCGGGCTCGCTGTAGCCGATGGCGAAGTCGATCTCGCCGGAGAGGATCCGCGGCAGGAAGTAGGCCTTCTGCTCCTCGGTCCCGTACCGCATGATCGTCGGTCCGACGGTGTTCAGCGCCATGAGCGGCAGCGGGACGCCGGCCTGGGCGGCCTCGTCGAAGAAGATGAACTGCTCCATCGCGGTCAGGCCGCGCCCGCCGTACTCTTCGGGCCAGCCCACGCCGAGCCGGCCGTCCGCACCGAGCCGCCGGATGGTCTCGCGGTAGAACCGCTTCTGGGCGGCCGGGTCGCCGTGCCGGGCGTACGCGTGGTCCGGGACCAGTTCGGCGAAGTAGGCGCGCAGTTCCGTGCGCAGCCGCTGCTGCTCGGGCGTGTATTCGAGGTGCACGGCGCCTCCAGGCTCCCAAGGCCGGTCCTGTCGGCGCACACGGTAGAACGCGTTACAGAAATTGGGAATGGCGAGGGCCCGGGAACATCCCGGCCCAGCCCGCGAAAACCTCCTCGGTTCAGCGTGGCGAGGAACCTCCTCAGTTCAGCGTGGCGAGGAAGTCGGTGCACGCCCGCGCGCACGCACGGCACGCCGCCGCCGAGTCCTCCGCCCCCGGCTGCCGGTCGAAGACGTGCGCGGCCTCCAGGCACACGGTCCGGCACCACTCCACCTGGACGCGGATGGTGTTCTCGTCCACCTGGTTCTGCTCGGACAGCACACGGCAGGTCGCGTCGCAGACCTCCGCGCACATGATGCCCTTGCGTCGTACGAGTTCCTGGTTCTCGGTGCCGTCGGGATCCACGAGGCTCGCGCGCAACGCGCACGCCCGGGCGCACTCGGTGCACGCCTGGGCACAGGCGAAGCGGTCCTCCAGGAACCGGAACAGCTCCTGCTGGGATGTCGTCACACCGCGCGGGTAGCCCCGCCGATGCGGGTCAAACCCGGTGCCGCCAAGGGTTCCGTACGGTTTTCCGGCCCTGGCGACCGGGCACCCGGCAGGCCCGGGAACGACGACGCACGGAGGTGAGTCACATGCCCGGGCGAGAGGAACTTCCGTCGACCCTGGAGCGGTCCGCCAAGGAGGCGCAGCGCACCTGGATCAAGGCGCACGACTCGGCCGTGGAGCAGTACGGCGAGGGTGAGCGCGCGCACCGCGTGGCCTTCGGGGCGCTGAAGCACACGCATGAGAAGGTCGGCGACCACTGGGAGCGCAAGGAGGGCGGCCGCAAGGCCCCTTCGGACCCGCGCTCGGCCCGGCCCCGGCAGCAGGGCGGCCGCAGCGGCGAGGGCGTCGACGAGCGTGCCTCGAAGGAGCACCTGTACGACCTCGCGAAGCGGCTCGGTGTCGAGGGGCGGTCGCGCATGTCGAAGGCGGAGCTGCTGGACGCCGTCCGCAAGGAGAACCGGTCGAAGACCCGGGCCGCACGGTCGGGGTGAGCAGGTTCATGGGGAGGACCAGGGGTACTCGCGTGCCATGACTAGCGCATGGATGGAGATGGCCGCGGGCCGCGGGGCCCTCGGCATCGGGCTGATCGTGGCGGGTGTGGTGGTCGTGGCCCTGCTGCTGGGGGCCTTCGTCCTCGGCGTGCGCATCAAGCGCAGGGAGCTGCCCACGCCGCGGCCCGACGAGCAGCCGCGACTGCCCGACGGCGGCCCGGTCCGTGAGACGAGTGAGCGCCGGGAGCCCGAGGAGGTGCCGAGGAGCCAGGACCGTCTGACTCCGCACGAGCTGAAGACGCACGGCAACCAGAGCGACCGCAGGAGCGCGACCCAGGAGCGTCCCCGCTGGAACGAGGGCAGCAGCGGCTCGTTCGGCAGCGGCGGCCCGGGCGGCCGCTGACCCCCGCTCCCCGCACTCCGCTCCGCACCCCACGCCGTACACGTCGTACACGTCGTCCACAGGGAAGTGAGAACCATGACTGATCCCGCCCGCAACACGCTGCCGCTGCCGGACTACGACCACCTGCCGATCGGCGGCCTGGAGAGTCGTGTGCGGTCGCTGTCCGCGGACGAGGTGGAGGAACTGCTGGCGTACGAGCGGTCGCACGCCGACCGGCTGCCGGTGACCGAGCTGCTGGGGTCCCGCCTGGAGCAGCTGCGCGAGGGCGCGGAGCCGACGTCCGGCGATCCGGGCGCGCTGCGTCCCGAGACGGGTGAGGGGCACGGGGGCTCTCCGGTGTCGCCGGCCACGTCCCCGCAGCCGTTCAGCCCGCCGCCGCACGGCACACCCGACCAGCGGGGCAAGCCGAAGGGTGACCGCACGTAGCGTCGCCGGCGGACAGAGCCGACCAGAAGGGCCCGTGCCTGTGCGCGGGCCCTTTTGCGTGCCCACCACTCAGGGTGAGGTGGATCACAGCAGACAAGTGCAGCGTGACGTGGGGTCCAGCGTCTTTTCAGTGGTGCAGGGGGTCACTGAGACGCGGGACGGTGGGGATGGAGCAGGTTCGGGCGGACGGCTTCGACGAGTTCGTGGCCGCCCGTTGGTCGGCGCTGCTCCATGTCGCGCGGCTGCTGACGGGCGGCGACCGGCAGCGAGCCGAGGACCTGGTGCAGGAATCGCTGGTGAAGCTGTGGTTCGCCTGGCCGAAGGTGGCCGAACAGGCGCCGGAGGCGTACGTCCGCACGGTGCTGGTGCGGATGGCGGCGCGCTCGGCGAAGCGGCGCTGGTGGGGCGAGCGCCCGGTGGAGCAGCTGCCGGAGCTGGCCGAGCCGGGTGATGTGTCGTCCACCGTGGCGGAACGCTCGCGGCTGGAGGCCGCGCTGGCCCTGCTGTCTCCCAAGCAGCGGGCCGCGGTGGTGCTGCGCTACTACGAGGACCTGCCCGAGGCCCAGGTCGCCCAGGCGCTGGGTTGCCCGGTGGGCACGGCACGGTCCCACGCGTCACGCGGAGTCGCCCGGCTCCGCCAGATCCTGTCCGACGCCGTCAGGCCCGTGGGGTGAAGGGAGAAGCGATGGACGACTTCGAGCGGGACCTGTCGCGGCTGCTACGCGACACCCGGCAGCACACCCCCTACGAGCCCGAACACCGGCGGCGGCTGCACGCCGGCATCCGCTCCCGCCGCAGGGCGCGACTGCTGTGGAAGGCGGGCGGTTCCGCCGTGGCGGTGGCCGGGCTCAGCGTGGGGCTCGCCCTGCTGCCGAGCATGCTCACCAGGGCCCAGCCCGCCGATCACCGGCCACAGCCCGCGACGAGCCGGACCCCCTCGCAGGACAGCGGGCCCACGTCCGGCTCCCCGGACCCCAGTACGACGCCGACCGAGCCGGAGTCGTCCGCGCCGGCGACCACGACCGGCGGCAGCACGCCATCCGGAAGCCCGAGCCCGACGGCCAGCCCCACCCCTACGGCCACGGTCTCCGACAGCCGCACCACCTCGGCGCCCCCCACGCCGCCCCCTTCCCCGACGCCCACGACGGCTCCGCCGTCCGCCCTGGAGGAGACACAGGAGCCTTCCGCATCGGCCACCGAGTAGCCGCCTGAGCGGCCGTTCCCGTCGGCGGCGTCAGCGCCCCGGACCCGTCACCGCTCGAACACCGTCACCGCACCACCGCCACGGGCGCCTTCGGCATGCCCGGAACCGGCGCTCGCGAACGTCCGGCGCCAGAAAGAGACCGTGAAACAGCCATGAGAACCGCACGGCGGCCGGCCCTGCTCGACCGCCCGACCACCGAACTGTCCGCGCTGCCGCGCCGGGCGCCCCTGTCCGCGCGCCACCCGGATCCCGTCCTCGACGTCGTCGTCCCCGTGTTCAACGAGGAGAACGACCTGGAGCCCTGCGTCCGGCGCCTGCACGCGCATCTCGCCGAGACCTTCCCCTACTCCTTCCGGATCACCATCGCCGACAACGCCAGCACCGACCGGACGCCGCGCATCGCGGCGCGGCTGGCCGCGGAGCTGCCCGGCACGGACTGGATCCGGCTGGCCGAGAAGGGGCGCGGCCGTGCGCTGCACGCCGCCTGGTCACGCTCGGGCGCCCCGGTGCTGGCGTATCTCGACGTGGACCTGTCCACGGACCTCGCGGCGCTGCTGCCGCTGGTCGCGCCGCTGATCTCCGGTCACTCGGACATCGCCATCGGCACCCGGCTGGCGCGCGGTTCGCGGGTGGTGCGCGGACCGAAGCGGGAGATCATCTCCCGCTGCTACAACGGTCTGCTGCGCGGCACGCTCGCCGTGGGTTTCTCGGACGCGCAGTGCGGGTTCAAGGCGGTGCGGCGGGACGTCGCCGAGCGGCTGCTGCCGCTGGTGGAGGACCGCGAGTGGTTCTTCGACACCGAGTTGCTGGTCATCGCCGAGCGCGCGGGGCTGCGGATCCACGAGGTGCCGGTGGACTGGGTGGACGACCCGGACAGCCGGGTGCGCATCCTGTCCACGGCCCTGGCCGACCTGCGCGGCATGGCCAGGCTGGGGCGGGCCCTGGCCTGCGGGCGGCTGCCGCTGTCCGCGCTGCGCCGCAGCGGCGGCGACCTCGACGGCGAACTGCCGGCGGGCCTGGCCCGGCAGGTGGTGCGCTTCGCCGCCGTCGGAGTCGCCAGCACCCTGTGCTACCTGCTGCTCTACACCGCCTTCCGGCCGGCGGCGGGGGCCCAGGCCGCCAACGCGCTGGCCCTGCTGGCCAGTGCGGTCGCCAACACCGCGGCCAACCGGCGGCTCACCTTCGGGGTGCGGGGCCGCGTCGGCGCCCTGCGCCACCACCTCAAGGGACTCGCGGCCTTCCTGGTCGGGCTGTCGCTCACCAGCGGTTCGCTGGCCGCCCTCCACCAGACCGCTCCCGGGGCGGGCCACCGGATCGAACTCGTGACCCTCGTCGCCGCCAACCTGGCCGCGACGCTGCTGCGCTTCCTCCTCTTGCGGGCCTGGGTGTTCCCCGGCCACGACGCCCGCCCCACTCGCCGTACGACAGGATCCTCATGAGCACCGTCGAGCTGCGTCGACCGCCGTCCGGCCTCGACGACGCCCCCGAAGTCCCGCCCGGTCCCCGGGAGTTCCGCCGACGGCTGCGCGGGGCCGTCGTGCGTTGCGGACCCGTGCTGCTGACGTACGGCGTGCTGAAGCTGGCCGGCTTCGCCGTCTTCATGTACCTGCTGGACTCCGCGGGCGACTTCCGGAAGAAGAACCCGCGTTTCGGCGGCGGCGCACACCCCTGGGACGTCCTGGCCAGCTGGGACGGCTGGTGGTACCAGCAGATCGCCCAGCACGGCTACGACCCGGCCCTGAAACCGGTCCCGGGGGCGACGGGCCTGATCACCCTGGAGGGCAACTCTGCGGCGTTCTTCCCGCTGTACCCGACGCTGATGCGGCTGGTCTCGGAGTGCACCGGACTGGGTCTGTTCGGCGCCGGCATGACGGTCTCCGTCGTGGCGTCGTTCGTCGCCGCGCTCGGCATCTACGCCGTGACGCAACGGCTGGGCGGTCACCGGGCCGGGCTGGTCGCGGCCGGGCTGTGGGCGGTCTGGCCCGGTTCGGGCACGGAGTGGTCGGGCTACTCGGAGTCCCTCTACACGGCCCTCGCCGCATGGGCCTGTCACGCCGTCATGTCCCGACGCTGGCTCACCGCCGGGCTGCTGACCTGCGCGGCCGGGCTGTGCCGGCCGACCGCCGCCGCGCTGGTCGCCGCACTCGCGGTCGCCGCGCTGCTGTCCCTGCGCCGGCGTGCGGACGGGGTCCTGCGCCCGCTGGGCGCCGTGGCGATCGCGCCGCTGGGTCTCTTCGGCTACCTGGCGTGGGTCAACTACCGCATGGGCGACATCAACGGCTACTCCAAGCTCCAGGACGGTGCCTGGGCCCACAAGTTCGACTGGGGAGTCCACTCGTTCAACGTGCTGACGTCCATCCCGGTCGGGCACTTCGACTACCTCTTCGCGTCGCCCTTCCTGGACGTCATCGGTGTCTGCGTGGTCCTGACGGTGCCGGTGCTGACCGTGCTGCTGCTGCGTCTGAGACCGCCCGCCGTGCTCGTCGTCTACACGCTTCTCTCGTACCTCATGGTGATGGCCACCCAGCAGATCTTCGGCAACGTCTCGCGCTATCTGCTCCCGCTCTTCCCGCTGTTCATCCCGCTCGCCCTGGCCATGCGCCGGCTCCACTGGCCGTCCCTCGCCGCCGTGCTGGGCACGGCCGCGCTGGCCTCCGGGTCGTACGCGGGCTACGTGCTCTTCGAACTCGGGGTGCCGTAGAACGGCCTTCGGCCCTCGCGCGTCACCTGCCGAAACACTCCCTTCACGCAGGAAGTATTTAGGGGTAACGACCGCTGCCTACCGTGCCTGCCTTGTCAGTCCCCAACCCGCAGCAAGGAGGCGTGGCATGAGTACCGAGCCACGACTGGCCGAGGTCACCGAGCCGGAGCCCGCGCAGAAGGCAGCACCGGGCGCCGACCAGGCCGTCAAGGAGACCCTCGAGGACTACACGCTCCGCTTCGCGCCACGCAGTTACCGGCGCTGGACCCCGATGGTGGTGGCGACGACCGCGCTCGGCGGCATCGCCTACATGGCCGACTTCTCCATCGGGGCCGGCATCGGTCTGGCCCACGGCACCGGCAACGCGCTGCTCGCGATCGCCGTCGCCGCCGTCGTCATCTTCGTGACCGGCTTTCCGCTCGCCTACTACGGGGCCCGCTACAACATCGACCTGGACCTGATCACGCGCGGCTCGGGCTTCGGCTACTTCGGCTCGGTCCTCACCAGTGTCATCTTCGCCAGCTTCACCTTCATCTTCTTCGCCCTCGAAGGCTCGATCATGGCCCAGGGCCTGAAGCTGGGCCTCGGACTACCGCTGTGGCTGGGCTACTTGGTGTCCACGGTCATGGTGATCCCGCTGGTCGTCTACGGCATGACGGCGCTGAGCAAGCTCCAGGTGTGGACCACGCCGATCTGGCTGCTGTTGATGGTCGGCCCGCTGGTGTACCTGGTCGCCACCGACCCGGGGACCGTCGACCGCTTCCTCGCCTACGCGGGCACCGACGGGGACGGCGGCGTCAACACCGCCTCCGTGCTGCTGGGCGCGGGCGTGTGTCTGTCGCTGATCGCGCAGATCGGCGAGCAGATCGACTACCTGCGCTTCATGCCGCCCAAGACCGAGGCGAACAAGCGCAGTTGGTGGACCGCCGTGGTGATGGCCGGCCCGGGCTGGGTGGTGCTGGGCGCGCTGAAGCAGGCGATCGGCGTGTTCCTCGCGGTCTACATCATCGCCGAGGTCGGTCCCACCGCCGCGCCCGAGCCGATCCAGCAGTTCAAGCACGCCTTCGACGCGATGATGCCGTCCTGGCTCGTCCTTCCGCTGGCCGTGGCCCTGGTCGTGATCAGCCAGATCAAGATCAACGTGACGAACGCGTACTCCGGCTCCCTCGCCTGGACCAACTCCTTCACCCGCGTCACGCGGCGCTACCCGGGCCGGCTGGTCTTCGTCCTGGTCAACCTCGGCTTCGCGCTCGTCCTGATGGAAGCCGACATGTTCAGCTTCCTCAACAGCATCCTGGGCTTCTACTCGAACTGCGCGATCGCCTGGGTGGTCACCGTGGCCACCGACATCGGCATCAACAAGTACGTGCTGAAGCTGTCCCCGCACGCCCCCGAGTTCCGCCGCGGCATGCTCTACGCCGTCAACCCGGTCGGGGTCGTGTCCTTCGTCGCCGCCTCCGCACTGTCCATCGCCATGTACTTCCACGGGCTGGGCGACACGCTCCAGCCGTACTCGCCCGTCGCCGCCGCCGTCATCGCGTTCGTCGTCACCCCGCTGATGGCCGTGGTCACCAAGGGCAGGTACTACCTGCGCCGCACCGACGACGGCATCGCCGAGCCGCCGCTCGACGAGGACGGCAACCCCAGCGCCGTCACCTACGAATGCCACGTGTGCCGACAGCGGTTCGAGCGGCCGGACGTGGCCGCCTGCCTGACGCACGACGCGGTCGTCTGCTCGCTCTGCCTGAGCACCGACAAGATCGGCGACCACGTCCTGCCGGCGGCACCCGCCGTCGTCTGAGGCGGGGTGGGGCGGAGGCCGCGAGGCGCCTCCGCCCCCTTGTCGCACTCCCACGACGACTTGGCTGCTCCCGGTCGACGGCGGCTCCACCCTCCGCCCCGCGCTCGGCGGTACCAACTCGGTCTCGGACTCCCTTCACCGGCCCCCGTGAAGGGGCGCTCTCCCACACCGGACGGCATACTGATCTTGCGTCGCGCAGTGCTGCGGGCCGATGGGCGGAGAGGAGATGACGGGACGTGACCAGCGAAGGACCGGGCGGCGGACGGGGAACGCCCGACGAGCCGGACGGCACTCCCCCGATCCCGGACGACGTGTGGCAGAAGTTCCTCACGGACAGCGAGCACGCCATACGCGCCTCCGCCCCCAGGGAGCCTTCCGCGCGGGAGCGGGCGGCCGGACGGCGGCTCCAACCCCCGTACGCCGTCGGTGACCTGTGGCAGCCGGAGGACCTGTGGGTCCGCGTGGCCTGGGGCGACCTGGACCGCCGTGCGAAGGTCCGGCGTGTGGGACGGGTCGTCGCCACCGCCGCGGCCGTGGCTCTGGCGCTGGGAGCCTGGTCCCAGTTGTCCGTCGGCGCGGGCGCGGGCACCCGGCCCGGGACGGGCACCGTGCGGCAGGTGGAGGGCGCGACCGCGAGGCAGCCCACGACCACTCCCTTCCCGTCCGGATCCCCTGTCCCGGCGCCCTCCAGGTAGCACACGCAGGACGGGTGCGGTCCCGCACAGCCGCCTAGGATGAGCTCACAGGCCGGGATCTGGACGCTGTCCGGGCGCGGCCCCCCACAGGCGGAGTCATCACACACGCGCACGCCGACGGAAGGGGGACAGACATGAGCGCGCCACGCCTCAGCAGTACGCCGTTGCCGGGCATAGGTGTCCGCTACGACCTGACGACCCGGGACAGCCGCCGGCTGTCCGTGGTCGCCCACCGCGACGGCCACCGGACGATCAGCGCCTACCGCAGGGACGACCCGGACGCCTGCGACCTGTCGGTGCGTCTGACGGCGGAGGAGGCGGCGACGCTCATCGACGCGCTGATGCCCGCGCACCACACGCCGAACCTGCTGTCCACGACCGACCTGGGGCTCGTCGCCGAGCGGATCGAACTGTCCGGCACCTCGCACTGGAACGGCCGGCTGCTGGGCGAGTCCCGGATCCGCACCGACACCGGCGCGTCCATCGTGGCGGTGCTGCGCCGGGCCGAGGCGATCCCCTCCCCCACGCCGGACTTCCGGCTCGCCGGCGGCGACACGCTCATCGTCATCGGGACCCGCGAGGGCGTGGAGGCTGCCGCCGCGATACTCGGGCGGGAGTGACCCGCCATGCACTCTTCCGCGGTGTTCCTGATCGAGTTCGGCTGCCTCATCCTCGGGCTCGGGCTGCTCGGCCGCCTCGCCGGGCGCTTCAGCTTCTCGCCGATCCCGCTCTACCTGCTGGCCGGGCTGGCCTTCGGCGAGGGCGGACTGCTGCCGATGGTCGCCAGCGAGGACTTCGTCGCCATCGGCGCCGAGATCGGCGTCATCCTGCTGCTGCTCATGCTGGGCCTGGAGTACACGGCCACGGACCTCGTCTCCAACCTCAGGACCCACTACCCGGCCGGGGTCGTCGACGCCGTCCTCAACGCCCTGCCCGGTGCGGTGCTCGCCCTGCTGCTCGGCTGGGGACCGGTCGCGGCCGTCGTACTGGCCGGCGTCACCTGGGTCTCCTCCTCCGGCGTCATCGCCAGGGTCCTGGGCGAGCTGGGGCGGCTCGGCAACCGTGAGACCCCGGCCATCCTGAGCATCCTGGTCCTCGAGGACCTCTCCATGGCGGTCTACCTGCCGATCGTCACCGCCCTGCTGGCCGGGGTGGGTCTGGCCGCGGGCGCCGTCACGCTGGCCATCGCCCTGGGCGTGGCCACGGTCGTGCTCGTCCTCGCCGTGCGCTACGGCCGTCATGTGTCCCGCTTCGTCTCCAGCGACGACCCCGAGAAACTGCTGCTGGTGGTGCTCGGCGTGACGCTGGTCGTCGCCGGGCTCGCGCAGCAGCTCCAGGTGTCCGCGGCCGTGGGTGCCTTCCTGGTGGGCATCGCGCTGTCCGGCGAGGTCGCCGAGGGTGCGACGAGCCTGCTCGCGCCGCTGCGGGACCTGTTCGCCGCGGTGTTCTTCGTCTTCTTCGGCCTGCACACGGACCCCGCCAGCATCCCGCCCGTACTGCTTCCGGCCCTCGCCCTGGCTGCCGTCACCACCGCGACGAAGATCGCCACCGGCTACTGGGCCGCGCACCGCGCCGGGATCGGGCCCAAGGGCCGCTGGCGCGCCGGCGGCACGCTCGTGGCCCGCGGCGAGTTCTCCATCGTCATCGCCGGGCTGGCCGTCACGTCCGGCATCGAGCCCTCCCTCGGCCCGCTGGCCACGGCGTACGTCCTCATCCTGGTCCTGCTCGGTCCTCTGACCGCGCGCTACACCGAGCCCGTGGCGACCGCCCTGACCGGCCGACTGCGCCGCAAGCGGACGACGTCCGGCACAGCATCGGCCCCTGCCCCACCGGGCGCCCACGAGACCCTCGACGACCAGGACATCGTCGGCCGCGCGTGACGGGCCCCGGGGGGCGGTCGACTTCCAGGAGTCCACGCGCCCTCAATCACCTCGACGCCGGCGGCGCGCACGCGTGGGACCGCGCGGACTGATGTGGGGGGCGCCTGCCTGGCGCGGCCGCGTGTACCTGCGGAGCGCGGCCCGGTCCCCGCGAGCTGACGGGTGCGGCTGCACTCCCGTACCGCCGTGCAAGGGCGCCACGAGCCCGCGGGACGTACAGCCGCACTCCCCTACCCGGCATGCGGCAGCCTCCGTCGGTCAGCCGCGCACAGGCGCGTCTTCCCCGTCCGCCACGCGGAGCCCGGAGGCCTCCGTCGGTCAGCGGCCATAGGCGCGTCTTCCCTGTCCGGCGGGCAGTAGCCCGGTGCACGTCAGGCTCCGTCGGTCAGCGACGCGCGCCCGCGTCTCCCGCGTCCGCCCCGCGCAAGCCCCCGTCCGTGTCGCTGTCGGCGTGCGGTCAGCCCGTCTTCCAGCCGCGGCGGGTGTCGATCCGTTCCCATTCCGCGTCCCACTGGGCCATGCGCCGCCGGTCCAGGGACAGCCGGGTCAGCCAGGCGGCGCCCAGCACCATCGCGCCCGCGAGGGCTCCTGCCAGGCCGCCGCCCACGGTCGTGTGCAGCCAGGCCTCGCCCTCGGACACCGGTGGGGTCGTGATGTCACCGCTCCTGTTCACCCACAGGGGGATCGTGCTCCCGGCCGGAGTCCTGGGCGGCACCCGCGCCTGCTCCGTGTGCGTCGAGCCGTCCGGCGCGGTCCACCGCACCTTGGCCCACACCCGGTGATCGCTCGCCGCGCGGGCCGGTGACGGGCCCGGCGCGTCCGCGACGGCGACCGCGGAGACCTGACGGCTCTCCGCCCGCTGCCGTTCGACGGCCCGCTCGACCGCGCCCGCCGCCATCAGTCCCGCGCACACGCCGCCGAACAGGGCGAACACCCAGCCGGCGAGCACGACCCAGGCTTCGACGACGTCGATGCGCCGTTTGAGCGCGTTGCGCCGCCACCGCCACCACCGCACGGTCATACGTTCTGTGGTTCCCACCGGCCGACACCCCCTCGTGAGCACCGGCAGCACCCTTCCAGTGTGCGCCTGAACCGTGCCCCTGTCGGCGTGGAGCTCAGCCGGAAGACGCGGCGATCCGTACCCGGTCGCTCGCGTCACCGGACAGGAAGGACGCCATCGCCCGCCCTTCCTCGGCGACGGACTCGCGCTCGGCCCGGGAGAAGCGGCGCAGCGGGGTGACCAGGACGGTGTCCGCCTCGACGGTCCAGGTCGCCGCGACCCGGCCGTCGACCAGGACGACGCGGGCGCCTGCGACCGACAGGCCGCGGTGGGCGTCGTCGATGATCCGGCCGCGGTCGTGGTAGCCGAGGATCGCGTTGTCGAACGCCGGCAGGAACCGCACCGGCGCGGGGGTGCCGGGGTCGGGGCGCGGCGCGTCGGGAAGGTCCAGCAGTTCCCGGCCGCGCTCGTCGCGGAAGGCGACCAGTTCCTCGCGCAGGGCGGAGACCGCGGCGGGCAGTCCCGCCAGTCCGCACCAGGCGCGCAGATCGGCCGAGGCGGCGGGTCCGAACGCGGCCAGGTAACGCCGTACCAGCGTCTGTCCGACGGGATCGGAGTCGTCCGGGACCGGTGGGTCGATCCCGCGCCCCAGCCAGGAGGAGACCAGCGCGTAGCGCACCCCCGCCGTCGTGCGCCACAGTCCGCGCGGCGGCAGCTGCACCATCGGGAGCAGGCCGGCGACCAGCATTTCTCCCAGGGGCCGGGACCCCGCCTCCGGCCAGCGGGCGGCGACGGCTCGTGCGAGGTCGCCCATGGAGCGGGGTTCGCCGTCGGCCATGATCTCCCGCCCCGCCGCCGCGAGTTCGCCGAGGTCCACGCCCTCCAGCTCGCGGCGGTACGTGCCGAGCACCCGCTGGCGCAGCATCGCGTCGTGGCGGGCCCGCCAGGCCACGAGGTCGTCGGCGGTGACGAGGTGGACGGTGCGGCGCATGAGATGGGTCCGCACCACGCGTCGCCCGGTGAGCAGTTCCGACAGCACCGCCGGGTCGAACGCCCGTAGCCGGGACCAGAGTCCGATGAACGGTTCCTGGGGTTCCTGCGCCTGCAGACCGCACAGGTGCGCGACGGCGTCGAGGACCGGCAGGTCGGCGCGGTCGAGGAGCAACTGCCGTGCGAGGGTGGCGCGGTTGAGCGCGCGGGCGTCGAGAACCGTCAAGGGAGCACCTCGGCCTTCGAGTCGTGTGCCGGCCGGTGGTTCGAGAGGCCCGGGCGGCTTGCCCGATCACCGTGGCACGCGATGCGGTCAGGCTGTGACCGCATCCGCCGGCTGCCCCTCCCACACCTGGGTTCCCTAGTTTTCCTATAGAATTACTAGGAAAGCATTGACGAGGGTCGGCGGCGCCGCACAGGATGATGTGCGTGCCTCAGACATCGACTTGAGGAGACCTCTGCCATGGGCGTTGCCCCTGCGCCGTCCGGCTCCGACGCGGAATCGGACCGGACCGGGCCCGGGACTGCTCACTGGCTGCGCGTGGCCCGCGAGACCGCGGACGACCTGGCCACGGACGCGGTGGCCAGGGACCAGGCGGGCAAGCCCCCGTTCGACGAGGTGTCCCGGCTGCGCGAGTCGGGGCTGCTGACACTCCTGGTACCGGCCGGGCTCGGGGGTGGCGGGGCGGACTGGCCGACGGCGTACGCGGTGGTCCGGGAGATCGCCGCGGCCGACGGCGCGATAGGCCAACTCCTCGGCTGCCACTACTTCATGTCATGGAGCGCCCGGTTCTTCACCGAGCCCGCTCTCGCCGCCCGGCTGGAGCAGCGGTCCGCCGCTCAGGAGTGGTGCTGGGGTGGCGGTCTGGCGCGTCAGGAGCCGGCTCTGACGCTGGTCTGGGACGGGCAGGACCATGTACTGACCGGCCGTCAGAGCTTCGCCGCCGGCGTCCTGGTCGCCGACCGCCTCGCCGTGCGGGCGGTGCGGGCCGATACCGGCGAACCACTCGCCGTCGTGGTCGATCCCGCACTCCCGGGCGTGGTGGTCGACGGCGACGCCGACCCGTTCGGGCAACGGCTCGCGGCCGGCGGAAGCGTGGAGTTCGACGCCGTGCCGATCGCCGCCGACGACGTCCTGGGCTCACTGGCCGCGGACGAGGACGTCCTGTCACCCCTGACCGCTCTGGTGTCGCCGGTCGGGCGGCTCCTTTCGGTGCAGCTGCGTCTCGGCATGGCGGAGGGAGTGCTCGCGGAGGCCCGCGAGTACAGCAGGACCGGCCGGTCCCTCTGGCACCCGGACTGGCCGGTCGGCTCACCTCAGGACCCGCAGGTGCTGACCGTGTACGGGGAGCTCACCGTGCTCACCCGCTCCGCGTCCGCCCTCGCCGACCAGGCGCGGGACGCCGTGCACGACGGGCTGGCCCGTGGTGAGGACCTCGGCTACGACGAGTGCGCGGAGATCTCCGTCCTGGTCGCCATGGCCGAAGCCGCAGCGTCCAGGGCCGCGCAGGAGTCCACCGCCCGTGCCCTCGACATCATCGGTGCCCGTTCCGCGTCCTCACGGCTGGGCTTCGACCGCTTCTGGCGCAACGCCAGGACCCACACCCTGTACGAACCCGTGGCCCACCGGCTCCGCGATGTCGGGGACTACTTCCTCAACGGTGCCCACCCGCCGTTCGTGCTCCCCGTCTGACGGACCGCGTCTGACGGACCCGCAGGAAAGGACCCCGTACATGACCACCAGCACCGGCTTCGACGTCCGCAGGATCGGCGGGCGTATCGGCGCCGAGATCCTCGGCGTGGATCTCTCCGGCGACCTCGAACCCGCCCTCGTCTCCGAGATCAACTCCGCGCTCCTGGAGCACAAGGCGCTCCTCTTCCGCGACCAGCACCTCGACGACGCGGGTCAGCTCCGCTTCGCCTCCCTCTTCGGCGAGCTCACCACCGCCCACCCCACCGTGCCCTCCGTCGACGGGCAGCCCCGGGTCCTGCCCGTCGACGCCGACGAGGGCATCCGCTCCAACGTGTGGCACACGGACGTCACGTTCGTCCGCACGCCTCCGAAGGCGTCCACGCTGCGCGGCATCGTCGTCCCGCCCTACGGCGGCAACACCCTGATCGCCAACTCGGCCGCCGCGTACCGGGATCTGCCCGAGCCGCTGCGCGAGCTGGCGGACCGGCTGTGGGCCGTGCACACCAACGCCTATGACTACGCGGCCCCGAAGAGCGAAAAGGCGGCCGAGTACCGCAAGCGGTTCGTCTCGCGCACGTACCGCACCGTCCACCCGATCGTCCGGGTCCACCCGGAGACCGGGGAGCGGGGCCTGTTCATCGGCGGTTTCGCCCAGAGCATCGTCGGTCTGGGCTCGTCCGAATCCCGTGACCTGCTGCGCATCTTCCAGTCGTACGTCACCCGCCCGGAGAACATCGTGCGGGTGGCCTTGACGCCGGGCGACCTGGTCCTGTTCGACAACCGCATCACCCAGCACTACGCCCCCGACGACTACGGCGACCTGCCACGCCTGCTGCACCGGGTGACGGTCGCGGGCGACGTCCCCGCCGGCGTCGACGGCACCCTCAGTCACGTCCTCGAAGGTGACGACGCCTCCCACTACACCCCTGCCGTGGCCTGAGCCGCCGGCGGGGACACGTGCCCCCGCCGGCGGCCCGGCGCCCCGTCAGGCGTCGGCGTCGACGCGCGGGAGCGTGCCGCCCGCGCCTGCCTTGCCGGCCTTCGCCGACTCCTCGGAGAGCCGCTCCATGCCACTGGTGTTCTTCAGCGCCTTCTCCTTGATGAACAGCACGGCGACCAGCGCGAGTGCCGCGAAGGGAGTGGCGACGAGGAAGAGTTCGGCGGTGGCGACGCCGTAGGCGTGTTCCACCATCTCCCGCATCGGTGCCGGCAGGGCGGTCATGTCGGGCACTCCCCCGTGCCCGGCCTGCCCTCCGCCCTCGGCGGCACCACCCGCGTCCTTCAGGCTCTTGGTCATCTCGGAGGCGACGCGGTTGGCCAGGATCGCGCCGAGCACGCTGGTCCCGATGGTGCCGCCCATGCTGCGGAAGAAGGACAACACCGAGGTTGCCGCGCCCAGTTCGGCCGCCGGGACGTCGTTCTGCGCGGCCAGCACCAGGTTCTGCATCAGCATGCCGACGCCGATGCCCATGACCGCCATGTAGACGCTGAGGAGACCGAAGTGGGTGTCCGGCCCGATGGTGGAGAGCAGTCCGAGACCGACAGTCATGGTGACGCCGCCCCCGACGAGGTACACCTTCCACCGTCCGGTCGCGCTGATGATCTGCCCCGCGACGGTGGAGGACACCAGCAGGCCCAGGATCATGGGCAGGCTCATCAGACCCGCCATCGTCGGGGACTTGCCGAGCGACACCTGGAAGTACTGCGACAGGAAGACCGTGCCGCCGAACATGGCCACACCGACGAACAGGCTCGCCAGAGTGGTCAGCGCCACCGTCCGGTTGCGGAAGATGCCGAGCGGGATGACCGGCTCGGCGACCTTCGCCTCGACGGCGACCGCGAGGGCCAGCAGCACCACTCCCCCGCCGGTCAGGGCGGCGGTCTGCCACGACGCCCAGTCGAACTCGTTCCCGGCGAGCGTGACCCAGATCAGCAGCGCGCAGACACCCGCGACGATCAGGAAGGCACCCAGGTAGTCGATCTTCGCCTCGCGGCGGACGGTGGGCAGGTGCAGCGTGCGCTGGAGCAGGGCGATGGCGAGCAGGGCGAAGGGCACGCCGATGAAGAAGCACCAGCGCCAGCCGAGCCACGAGGTGTCCACCAGGACGCCGCCGATCAGCGGACCGGCCACGGTGCCCACGGCGAACACGGCGCCGAAGATTCCCGCGTACTTGCCCAGCCTGCGCGGCGGGATGATGGCCGCCATCACGACCTGCGCGAGCGCCGTGAGACCGCCGGCGCCGATGCCCTGGGCCACCCGGCTGAAGATGAGCAGGCCCACGTCCTGGGAGAAGCCCGCCAGCAGCGACCCGACGACGAACAGGCCCAGGGAGAGCTGGAGCAGCAGTTTCTTGTTGTACAGGTCGGACAGCTTGCCCCACAGCGGCACGGTCGCCGTCATGGCCAGCAGTTCGGCGGTGACGACCCAGGTGTAGGAGGACTGGCTGGCCCCGAGGTCGGCGATGATCCGGGGCAGCGCGTTGGACACCACGGTGCCGGCCAGGATGGCGACGAACATGCCCGCCATCAGTCCCGACATGGCCTGGAGTATCTGCCGGTTGGACATGGCGGACGGTGACGCCTCTACGGGCGCCGCTGAAGAATTCACATCATCTCTTTCACGGAGTCACAGAGTCAGGGAGAAGGACCGGGACGGACGGACGGACCCGGGCCCTGGAGGGATGAGCGGCTGCCTACCGGTCCGCCGGACCGGCCGATTCCGCCTGCGACGGAGCCGGAAGCCCCGCCGCCAGTTGTTCGAACGTCTCCCGCAAGACGTCAACGAAGGCGAGTTCGTCCTGCCGGACGCACCAGTGCTCGACGGCGACCCGGACGGCCGCGATGCCCACGGCGGCGAGCAGACGGGGGTAGAGACCCAGCGCCCGCCTCCTGCGTTCGTCGTCCGGTGAGCCGAGCCCGGCACGGTCCCCGGCGAAGAGCGGCGAGCCTGCGCCGATGCGCTCGGCGAGCGTCTCGGCCAGGGCGAGCTCGTCGGCCATGTGGGCGCCGAGGCTGCGCGCGAGCAGGTGTGGTGAGCGGCGCAGCACCTCGGCGTGCAGGCGCCACAGTTCCTGCTGCTGCTCGATCTCCGCCAGCTCGCTCGCCACGGCGTCGCGCAGCGCCTCCAGCGGGGACAGCGCGGCGGGCGCGGCCAGCACGGCCTGCCGGACCCTTGCACTGGCGTCGGCGCCGATCATGACGAAGACGTCGTCACGGGCGTCGAAGTAGTTGAAGAACGTCCGCGCGGAGACCCCGGCTGCCTCGCTGATCGCGTCGACGGTGACGTGCTCCGCCCCGTGCTCCGCGGCGAGCCGCACCGCGGCCGCCACCAGGGCGGCGCGGGTCGCCCGCTTCTTGCGCTCACGCAGCCCGACCCCCGCCGGGTTCCCCTCCGTCATGGTTGCATGGTACGCAAAGATGCAGACTCTGCAAAAAGAGAGCAGGTGGGCACCGACGGCAGACGGAGCCGGGAGGGTTATGACCCGTCAGGCCGGGAACGCGGTGCGCTGAACGACCCCGAGGCGAGGCCGGTAACGCGATGACCGAGTACGAACGTTCACGCACGATGCCCGCACAGCCCGAGCACGTCTTCGACCAGGCCGCGAACATCGGCCAGTTGGACACCTGGCTGCCGGAGGCCCTGCACGTCGAGGCCGGGGAGCTGCCCGCGGTCACCGTGCACGAGGACCGCACCGACGAGGACACCTCCGCCCTGCTGCGTGCCCAGCGCCACCAGATGCGGCTCGAATGGGGCACCCGCGACCAGGGCAGCTACACGGGCTGGCTCCAGGTCGCCGGGATCGGCGGCGGAGCCAGTGAGGTGACGGTGCACCTGTCCTTCTTCGACGACAGTCATGACCCCGGCGAGACGATGGTGCGCGACGCCCTGGACGCCAGCCTGCGGCGCCTGGAGGAGCAGGTGCGGCTGCGCGTCGACCACGCGGCCGGCTGATCCGGGACCGCACGCCATGGCACGCGTCAAGCAGTACGCCGTCGCGGCGTCCGGACAGTGGACCGACGAGGAGGAAGGCCGGCGCCGCCTGCCGTCCGGCGAGGTGCACGCATGGGAGCCGGGGCTGAACCAGACCGTCTGCGGACTGTCCCTCAGCCGCTCCCGGCTGGTCCGCTTCCCGCACGTCACCTGGCTGGACACCTTCCCGGAGTCCGGCGGTGCGGCGGACCGGGTACGGCGCCAGTGCCCGCGCTGCGCCTCGGTCGCCGGACGCCGCGGCCAGGACGCACGCCCCCGGTGGCAGCGCATGAACCCGCGGCCGTGACGCCGTACAGACGGCGGGGCTGCCCGCGCGGCCACGACGGGCGCGCGGGGGCGGGTGCACAGCCCGGCGCTGCGGGGTGCCGCTGCGCCCACCCGCCCCGCCCTGGGGTACTTCCCAGGCCCTTAAGGCACCGGGGGAGGCACGACTGCCCGCAGCTCCAGCCTGCACACGGCGCCCGCGCACCGCCCCCTCAGGCGCCCGCCGCGCCGTGGGTCGCCCGCCGCCCGGCTGCCACGGCCGCTCCCGCCAGGGCCGCGGCGACTGCCGTCCTGCGCAGCGCGGTGCGCCGTCGGCCGCCCCAGCCGCCGTGCACCGACCCCGTCCCCTCGGCCGGTACGTGCAGCGTTCCGTGCGTGGCGGGGGCCTCCTCGTCGTGGGACAGGTGGGTCTTGTCCGTCTGCCGTGCCATGGCACGCTCCGCGAGGCCGGGTGCCATCCGGGCCTGGCGTACCAGTGCGCGGCCCGCGGGGCCGACCACCACTTCGCGACGCGGCCGGCTGACGAGTCGCACGACTGCCCGGGCGACCCGCTCGGGGCTGTACACGGGGGGCATGGCCACGACCCTGCGCCCGGTGTAGTTGGCCGCCTGCTGGAAGTGCGGCGTGTCGATGGTCGCGGGCAGCACTGTGCACACGTCGATACCCTTCACGCCCTCCACCCGGAGCTGCTGCCGAAGGCTGGAGCCGAGCCCGCGGACGGCGTGCTTGGACATGCCGTACGGGTGGCTGTACGGCTGCGCCACGGCACCCACGATGGACGCGATGTTGATCAACGTGCCGCCGCCCTGCTCCCGCATCACCCGCAGAGCCGCCCGGGCCCCGTGCACGTAGCCCATGACGTTGACGTCCAGCACCTTGCGGAAGTCCTCCAGGGGTACGTCCTCGAAGCGGCCGAAGGCGTTGACGGCCGCGTTGTTGACCCAGACGTCGATGCGGCCGAACTCCTCCACGGCCCGGCGCGCCAGATCCTCGACCGCCTTGGCGTCCGTCGTGTCGGTCGGCACGACCAGTGTCCGTGCCCCGCGGTGCTTCGCGCACGCGTGGGCCGTCGCCTCGAGTGCCTCCTCGCGCCGCGCGGCCAGCACCACGGCACATCCCTTGCGCGCGAAGGCCTCGGCCGTGGCCCGTCCGATCCCGCTGGACGCTCCGGTCACCACCACCACGTGATTGCGCAGGCCCATCGCAAACCTCCTCACGTCTGCCCGGACCGGACGCTTCCTGCCCGGCTCCGCGGCGGAACGAGTACCCGGCACCGCCGAGTCACCCCGGCATCATGGTTTGCCATGGTTTGCCATCCCGTGGCCGCGGCACTCGGGGCACGCGCGAGCGTCCCGCCGGCAGCGTCCGGCCGGCGCCGCGCGATCCGGCCCCGGTGACGGGGCAGAACAGAGGGTGACCGATGACGACGATCGGTGTGGAAGAGGAGTACCTGCTCCTCGACCCGGTTACCGGGCTGCCGGTGCCCCTGGCCGACAAGGTGCGGGCGGCGGCGGGCCTGGCGCATCTCGTGGCCGACCAGGAGGTGCAGTGCGAGCTGCTGCAGGCGCAGGTCGAGGTGGCCACGCCGGTGTGCGCCACCCTGGAGGAGGCAGGGGGACATCTGCTGAGGCTGCGGCACGCCATCGGGGCGGCGGCCGAAGCGCACGGCTGCCGGATCGCGGCCTGCGGAACGCCCCCGCTGCGCCATCGTCACCCGGTGGCCGTCACCGACCAGGCCCGCTATCGGGCCATGCTCACCCAGGCGCCCCAGCTGGTGGCCGAGCAGTTGGTCAACGGCATGCACGTGCACGTGGCCGTGCCCAGCCGCGAGACGGGCGTGCAGGTCCTGAACCGGATCCGGGTCTGGCTGCCGACCCTGACGGCCATGTCGGCGAACTCACCGCTGTGGGACGGCCACGACACCGGCTTCGCCAGCTGGCGCACGGTGATCTTCGGTCGCTGGCCGGTGAGCGGCGTACCCCCGTTCTTCCGTGACGTGGCCGACTACGACCGGCGCCTGACGCAGCTGCTGGAGACGGGCGTGATCTCGGACAGCGGGCAGTTGTACTGGCAGGCCCGCCTGTCGGCCCGGTATCCCACCGTCGAGGTGCGGTGCCTGGACGTTCAACTGCGCGCGGACGACGCGGTCATGCTCGCGGGTATGACCCACGCCCTCGTGGACACGGCCATCAGGGAAACGGCCGCCGGGGCGCCGGTGCCCGACTGCGAACCGGAGCTTCTCCAGATCGCCCTGTGGCATGCCGCCCGTCACGGTCTGAGCGACACCCTGATCTGCCCGGGCGGCCGGCCGCGCCGCGCCGGGGACGTGCTGTACCAGCTCCTGCGGCACGTCGCGCCCGCCCTCGACGCGTCCGGCGCGACCCGGCAGGTGACGGCCCTGGTCCACCGGCTCCTGCAGAACGGGACCGGAGCGGACAGACAGCGCGCCGCTCTCGCCGAGGGCGGTATCCGGGCCGTGACCGACCTGATCGGCGCGGAGAGCAGCATGTCGTGACTCCCCCGCGGCCCGTCACACTGCGGCGATGCCCTCCATGCCGGACTCGTCGAAGGCGGGCAGGCCCTCAGCGGTGGTGACCTTGGTGAGCGCGCCGTCGGCCTCGACGCGGAAGCCGTCGACCGTGCCCGAGACGGCGTTCTGGACGTGGACGAACTTCTCGTCCCCCGTCACGGCGAGGTCGATCACGCCCTGTGACTTGGCGGAGGGCGGAGTCGCGATGCCGACCTCAATGGTCAGGCTCAGCGCGCCGTGCTTGTCCATGATCCTGAACCCTTGGACGCTGCTGTCGCCACCCGCGTTCATGACGTAGGCGACCTTGCCGTGCACCGCAACACTGGCGGGGAACTCCCCACCGGATGCCACGACTTGCCGGTCCTGGAGCCGCTGTCCCTCCACACGGCACCGCCCTTGCCGCCGGTCCCATAGGTCCCCGCGGGTTTCAGGGCGCCGTCGTCACCCCGTGCGAAGGCGTGGATGGTGTTGCCGTCCAACTCGTTGCCCTGGACGAAGACGGCGTGGTCGGCCCCGGCAGCGGTACCGGAGTACTGACCGGCCGAGGCCAGGGAGACAGCCACCGTGGCCGCTCCCGCGATGGCGAGGGCCCCGCCGCCGAACAGGATGCGCCGTGTCCTGGGCTTGGCCCGGTGACCCCTGCGGCTGCTGTGCATGTTCACGTCCGTTCCTCGATCTCTCCGCGCCGCCCGTGCGGCGGAGTCCGCGACTGCGGACGGGAACAGAGTGACCAGAGGGACTGGTGCGCCGGTGTGGAACGGCGGGCGCGTCAGACTCTCGTAGGGTCCTGCCGCGGGGCACCGCTCAGAAGGATTTCGCCGGCCAGTCCAGCAACCGGGCCCCGATCACCGCGGTCTGCAGCGTGTAGCGGTGCACCGGGTCGGACGGATCGGCGCCGGTCAGCTTGTGGATGCGTTCCAGGCGATAGGTGAAGGCCCGCACGCTCAGCGACAACCGCCGCGCCGCCTCCGCGGACACGCAGCCGGAATCGAAGTACGCGGTGAGAGTGTCCAGGAGCGGCTGGGCGCCGCCGCGGGCCTGGCGCAGCGGGCCGAGGGCGCTGTGCACCAGGTCGGCCATGGCCTGCCGGTCGCGGGTGAGGACCGGGTAGACGAGGAGGTCGGAGGCGCGCAGCACGGGCTCGTCGAGTCCCAGTCGTTCGGCCAGGTCGAGGGCGTTCAGGGCCTCTTCGTACGAGTGGACGACGCCTGCCGCGCCGGGCTGGGGGCGGCCGATCGCCACCTGTGCCCCGCCCGTGGCGGCGAACGCCTGCTTCGCGAAGTAGGCGAGGACCTCGTCCTGGTCGCCCGGGGCGATGCACACCAGCCGTCCGTCCTTGGTGGTGAGCAGGATGCTGCGGTCGCCGAACCGGCTGATCAGCGCGCGCTCCACCTCCCGGAGGGCCGGATCTCCCTCGTCGTAGGCGGTCGTGCCGCGCGCCACGGCGACCGCGTGCTCGTAGGACAGGCGCAGCCCGTAGCGCTCCGCGCGCTGGGCCAGCCGGCCCAGGTCGCTGCGGCCGTACAGCAGGTCGTCGATGAACTCCCGGCGGGCCACTTCCTCCTTGCGTACGGCGTGCCGCTGGGCCCGCTCGTAGCCCTCGGCGAACGCGTCCATGGCCTGGGCGGCGGCAGCGAGCACGCTGTCCACGGAAACACCGTTCCCGGCCGGCCAGTTCGCCCGGGCCTCGGCCATGTGGGCGGCGACCAGGGCACGCAGTCCGAGACCGGCCTCCGCTGCCTTCTCACCCAGCGCGCGGCGCGAGTCCAGTTCCTCCCGCGTCAGCCGGCGGCCCGTCGCGGAGGCGTCTGCGAGGAGGCCGGCGTATCCGTCCAGGTACTTGCCGTACTCCTCGTCCTCGTGCTGACCTGTCATGGAACCGAGCCCCCCCCGTTGCTGCGTCCTTGACATCTTGGTCTTCCTGCCGGATTCCGGCAATGTCGAGCGCGTCGGCACGTCACTGCTCCCCGTTCGCCGACGCCGGGCGGACCGCGTGGCGGGCCAGGGGATTGGCCATCAGGTGGCGAGGGTCGGCCGCGCGGTTGATCGCCGTCTCCACGGCCGCGATCCGGTCGGCGAGCAGTCCGAGGGCGGCCACGGCGCGGACCAGAGGGTCGTCGTCCGGTCCGCCCAGCGTCCGGGTGCGTACGTACGCCGCCTTCAGCTCGCTCCATCGCAGCGCCTGTTCACCGGTGAGGGTGCCGCGCAGCTCCGCCAGTTTCAGCAGGTTGGACTCGGCGCCGGTGGTGAGGGTCTGGGCCTCGGCCGTGTAGTGGTCGTCGATCAGCGCGGCCAGTTCGGCGTCGTTCATGACGGGCTGGACGCGTTGCGCGATCTTGTTCATGTTGCGGTAGGAGCCCTGGAGCCGGAAGGGCGGCTCGGAGCGGGTGGCGTCGGACTGGGCGGCCGAGGCGATGTACGCGGCGTTGACCGCCAGGACCGTCTCGCGGGCCGTGAGCAGGTGGCGCAGTACGGCGAGGACGCGCTTCAGTTCGGCGGGGGCGTACGGGTGTGCCAGCCGGTCCGCGCGGGCCGTGGAATCGCCCTCGGCCAGGCGGATCAGCAGCTCCAGGTCCGCGCGGTCGCGGCCGGCGAGCGGGGCGAGGACCGGGTTCGCCGTCAGCGCGTTCTCGACGAAGCTGAGCGCGAAGGCGTCCTCCTTGCCGGTCAGGACGTCGCCGAGGTTCCACACGTCGGCGCGGTTGGTGAGCATGTCGGGGACGTGGAAGCGGCTGCCGGACTCGGTGTAGGGGTTGCCGGCCATGCACACCGCGAACCGCTTGCCGCGCAGGTCGTAGGTGCGCGGCTCGCCGTCGCGCACGCCATCGATACGGCGGGTGGCGTCGCACAGCGGGATGAACTTCTGGAGCAGTTCGGGCGAGGTGTGCTGGATGTCGTCGAGGTGGAGCAGGATGTTGTTGCCCGCCTCCAGCGCGAAGTTGATCTTCTCGATCTCCTGGCGGGCGGTGGCGTTCGGGGCCTCGGCCGGGTCGAGGGAGGTGACGGCGTGGCCGAGTGCGGGGCCGTCGACCTTCACCAGGACCAGGCCGAGGCGGTCCGCGATGTACTCCATGAGCGTCGTCTTGCCGTAGCCGGGCGGGGAGATGAGCAGGAGCAGGCCGCCGGTGTCGGTGCGCTTGGTGTCGCCCGTCGTGCCGAGTTGCCTGGCGAGGCTGTCGCCGACCAGGGGGAGGTAGACCTCGTCGATCAGCTTGCTGCGCACGAACGCCGACATCACCGCCGGGCGGTACTGGTCCAGGCGGAGGCGGGTTCGCTCGGCTGCCAGGAGTACCGTACGGCGGCGCTGGTAGGCGCGGTGGGCGGGAACCTCACGAGCGCGGAACTCCCTCGTCCGGGCGAGGAGTTCGTCGACGCGGACCGTGAGGGTGCCGCCGCTGACGCGTGGGTGGGTGCCGAGCAGCCCCTCGACGGTCTCGGTCAGCGGGGCGTCGGACTCGTAGCGGGGCAGGTCCGGGCAGAGTTCGGCGGCCACCGCCTCGGCCAGGTCGCCGGGGGTGATCTGCGTGCCGGTCGCGGCGGCGTACGACGTCAGCCATGCCTCGACCAGCTGTCTGCGGGCGGCCGGGTCGGTGAGGTGGGCGAGGTCGTCGTCGTAGGCCGGTGTGCCCACCGTGCGGCGGAACTTGTCGAGCAGCGTGCGGGTGCCGGCGCTGATGACGAAGCCGTCGGGGCCGCCGGTCAGCTCCTCGAAGAGGTAGGCGGCCGCCGCCTGGGTGCTGATTGCCTCTGTCAGCTCGGCGCGCAGATCGGCGATCGCCGGGACGAGTCCGAAGGTGTCCCGGGCGCGCGCCAGTGAGACCGCACGCCGGGTCCAGTTCTCGCGCTCTTCGGCCGTCGTGCCGTGCGCCCAGAAGAGCTGGGCGGCGGCGCGGGCGGCGGGCTCGTGGCGGAGCGGGCCGGCGCCCTCGTGCAGGCGCAGCAGTGCGGCGAGGATCGCGGTCGCGTCGTGGTCGTGAACGCCACGCTGATGGCCCTCGTCGTACGCCGCCTCCGCCGCCTGCCGGACGAGGGCGGGCAGGTCGGCCTCCCCGAGCGCGGCCGGGCCGTGTTCGTCCAGCAGCCGGGCGGCGAGGTGCTCGGCGCGGTAGACGTCGGGCGACTCGGACGGCAGGGGGCGGTCCCAGTGGGCGCGGGTGGCGGCGAAGTCGGGGTCCGTGACCGGCGAGCGGTAGTCGGTGCCGGTGAGCGCGAAGGCGAGGGTGTCGCCGTGCGGGACCAGGGTGAGGTCGAGGGGCTGGGTGTTGACGGCGAAACGGTGGGTGCCCAGGCGGAGGGTGCGGCCGTCGTCGGCGTACAGGTCGGTGCGGTCGCGCAGGGCGCGCAGCGCCTCCTGGCGGGCCGACTTCAGGCGGCCGTCGAGTTCCTCGGCCCTCACCTGGTCGCCGAGTTCGCGCAGTTCGTCGGCGATGCGGCGGATCTTGGCGGGCATCGGGTCGGAGGTGAAGTACGTGGCGATCGCGTCCGTACCGGCGAGCGTCGCGGCGCGGCGGGTGACCGTGCGCAGGACGCGGGCCGCCGAGTCGGCCAGGCGCTCGGCGCGGCGGGCACGGGCGTCGGCCAGGGTCTGTTTGCGGGCGGAGAACGCCTCGTGGACCTCGTCGCGCTTGTCCGCCAGCTCGGCGAGGAAGTCGTCGGACTCGGCGAACCGGGACTCCAGGTTCTCCACCCGCACCAGCACGCGGGCGAGTTGGTCGTCGCAGGCCTCGGGGCTGTCGGCGGCCGCGAGCGCGCCGATGACGGCCTGGCCGAGCAGGGCGAACTCGGCGGCGAACTCGGCCCGTCCCTCACGGTCGAGGAGCGCGCGACGGCGGCCGTCGAGCGTGGCGCGGGCGCGGTTGACACCACCGAGGACCTCGGCGATCCGTTCCAGGATGGACGTGCGGACGGTGGCGTCGCCGATGTCCAGCCCGGCGACGACCTCGGTCACCGTGCGCAGTCCCTCGGCGAGGTCGTCGAGACGGGCTGCGACGGGCGCGGCCTCGGCGGCGGTGTCGATCGCCCCGGCGTCCGCGACGAGTTGTCCGATGGCTGCTTGGTGACCGGCGAAGGCGTCCTCGCGGGCGAGGTGATCGACGGCCCGCTGCCCGAAGGAGGCGAGGTCGGCCTCGGCGTCGGCGGCGAGTTCGTCGATGCGGGCGGTGTCGGCGTACCGCATGTCCTTGAGGGTGAGCAGATGGCCTTGGGCGTGCCGCAGTTCGGTCAGGCCGGTCACCCAGGCCGAGGCGCTGCGCGGGGCCTCGCCGCGCAGGCGCCGTACGACCGCTGCCACCTGTGCGGCTGCTTCGGCCAGCGCGTCGGCCGCCTGGCGGGTGAGGGCCTGGACGGTCTCGAACTCGGCCAGCACCTGCTCGGCGGTGGTCCGGACGTGCGTGAGCGGCGTGTGCAGATCGCCGAGTTCGGGGTCGCTGAGCCAGTGGTGGGAGTCGGCGGCCCGGACACAGGCGGCGGCCAGTGCCTCGTAGACCTCGCTCGTCGGGGTCGTCTCGGTGACGGCGCGTGTGAGGGACAGGCAGTCGGAGATACCGCGTACGAGGTCGGCGTTGCCGACGCGGGCGAGCGGTCCGGCGCCGACGGGTTGGGCGGCGGCGTGCGTGTCGGAGACGTACGGGGAGTTCCACAGCTGGAGCGGGTGCACGCGCTGCGGCTCGTCGGTGTCCGCCCGCAGCACCATCAGCGTGCCGTCGTCGAAGAGGGCCCAGCCGTGGCAGGACAGCGCAGTGGCGACCTCCTTGCGGATCATGTTGTACGGCAGCAGGAGACTGCGGCCCGCCACGCGCGCGTGGAAGGCGAACAGGACGTCCTCGCCGTTCGGGGACCGGACCACGCGCTCGAATTCCAGGTCATCGGTGTCGGTGCCGTCGAACGTCTTGTACGTTCCTGTGGCGAGGCAGTAGCCGCCGGGGAAGACGATCCCCTGGTCCGCGGGCAGTGTCCGGCAGGCCCGGCCGATGCCGTCGAGGCGGACGACGCTCTTCGTGAGCGTGTTGAAGACCAGGTACCGGTGGACGTCCTCCTTGTACGGCAGGACGTCCAGCAGGATGAGGGCGCCCACGCGCGCGTACGCGATCTCTGCGTCGGCGAGGGACTGGAGCGGCTCGGCGACCGGCTCGGTGTGAATCCCGTCGCCCGTCTCGGTGTCGTCCTCCACCTTGACGGTCAGGGTGCCGCCGACCGTATCGACGAAGACCTCGCCCTCGATGGAGACATGCGGGTGACGGCCGAGGACGTGGTGCTCGCGGGCCGTCCGCGTCCAGGCGAAGTCGTGGGAGGGCGGGAAGACGTGGTCGCGCTCGCCCCGCGCGTCGAGGAAGGACACCTGGCCGTCGTCGGTCACCGCCCAGCGCAGGACGCGGATGTCGCCGGCCTTCTCCCCCGTCTGGAAGACGGCCAGCAACTTGCCCTCGACACGACGGAGTTGCAGGAGGTGGGCCTGCCGGTAGTAGCGGTGGAGAGCGGTGAACTCGCGGACGAAGGCGGGGTCGTCGAGCAGGCCCGGCACGGCGTCCTCGGACAGCCGGTCGAGATCGCGGTCGTAGAGCGCGAAGACGTCGCCCACCGTCGTCTCCGGCTTGAGGCCGAGGAGGACGTTGTGGCCGAAGAGCAGCTTGTCGCCGACGGCGGCGATGTCGCGGGGCACGCAGTTGTGCTCGGTGTGCAGCCGCTCGGTGCTCGTCAGCTCCAGCCGGGTGGAGCCGAACTCCTCGGTCCGGCGGGTGTTGAGCGCCTCGGCGCGCCGGGCGAGTTCGGCGGCCTGCGCGGTGAGCCGGTCGCGCAGCACCTCGTACGTGCCGGTGTCCAGACCGGTGGTCATGAGGTCCCTTTCGGAAGTCGGAGAGCGTGGTCCGGAGCTGCCGTCCCCTGTGCGGCAGCTCCGGACCACGGGCCGGGTGGGGCCGTGACGCCCCGCGCCCGGTCCTGGCACCGGCCAGGACCGGCGGCGGTCAGCCCCTGCCACTGCCGTTGAGCTCGGTCAGCGGGGTGTCGGCGAGGCCCAGTTCGCCTGCCTTGTCCAGGAGCTGCTGGAACTGCCCGGCGTTCCCGCCGCCCTGCTTCAGGAACTTCATCAGCAGGGCGGAGACGGTCAGGTTCTGCACGTCGGCCGTCGAGACCGAGCCGAGGGCTCGGCTGAGGTCGTCGGTGAAGCTGGAGGTGCCGTCCAGCCAGGGCTTCGCGAGCGCCTGGGCGGTCTCGGAGTGCTGGACGAAGCCGTCGACGCCCTTGCCGAGCGCGATCGAGGAGACCAGACGGTCGAAGAAGACCGACTCGCCGCCGACGATGCTGATGTCGGCGTTCTCCAGCCCCGTGGCGAGCACCGTGGCCTGCGCCTCGGCGACCTGTCGCTGGACGTCCAGCCCGGCGAGCCGGATGTCCTTCTCCGCCTCCAGGCGCAGCCGGTACTCCTCGTGGCCACGGGAGGCGTCGTCCAGTGCGGCCATCGCGGCGGCCTTCTCGGTCAGCCCGGCGGCCTCGGCCTTCAGCTTCCCGCTGATGCCCTCGGCCTCGGCCAGCGCCTTGGCCCGCGCCCCGTCGGCTTCGGCGCGCAGCCGGGCCTGTGTCGCCTCCGCCTCCGCACGGCCGGCCTTCTCGATGACCTCGGCCTCCTTGTCGCGGACCTGGACCACCGCGAGGCCCTCTGCGGCGGACTCGGCCTGGATGCCCTCGGCGAGGCGCAGCTTGGCCTGCGCGTCGAGGTCGGCGCTCTTCAAACGGGCCTCGGCGAGGGTGAGTTCCTCGGCGGCGCGGTGGACGGCGGCCTGCTCGGCCGCCTCGGCGGCCTTGATGTCCTTGACCAGCTTCTCCTGCGCTTCGGCCTCGGCTGCGATGATCACGGCCTGCCGGCCGCGCTCGGCCTCCTCCACGGCCCGCAGCTTCTTGATGGCCTCCTCCTGCTCGGCGACCGTACGGTCCACCGCCACGCGCTCGCGGATGACCTCGGCGATGTCCCGCCTCTCCGCCTCGACCTCCTTCTCGGCGGCGATCTGCGTCAGTCGCGTCTCCCGCTCCCGTGCGATGGCCTCGAGCTGCCGGTCCTTCTCGATGCGCTCGTTCTCGACGGCGATGACCCGCTCACGGTTCTTGGCCGCGACGGCGACCTCCCGGGCCTGGTTCTCGCGCTGGATACCGAGCTGCTCCTCGGTCCTGAGGAACGCGCCCTGCGCCCGCAGCCGCTCCTCCTCCACCACCCGCGCCGTCTCGGCCTCCTCACGGGCCCGTACGGTCTCGATCTCCCGGCGCTGCTTGATCTCGGCGTCCGCCTGCCGGCGCTCCAGCTCCAGGATCGCCTCGCGGGCGTCGACGTTCTGCCGGGTGATCTCCTTCTCCTCGTGGCGCTGGAACTCGTTGGTGCGCACGTGCTCCACGGCCGTGAGCTCGGTGATCTTCCGGATGCCCTGGGCGTCGAGCACGTTGGCCGGGTCGAGCTGGGTCAGCGGCGTCTGCTCCAGGTAGTCGATCGCCGCGTCCTCCAGGTGGTAGCCGTTGAGGTCGACGCCGATGACCTCGATGATCCGGTACCGCAGCTCCTCGCGCTTGGTGTAGAGATCGGTGAAGTCCAGCTGCTTGCCGACGGTCTTCAGCGCCTCGGAGAACTTCGCGTGGAACAGTTCCTGGAGCGTGTCCCGGTCACTGGCCCGTGCGGCGCCCACGGCCTGGGCGACCTTGATGACGTCCTCGACGGTCTTGTTGACCTTCACGAAGAACGAGATCCGGATGTCCGCCCGTATGTTGTCGCGGCAGATCAGGCCCTCCTTGCCGACCCGGGTGATCTCGATGGTCTTCACCGAGATGTCCATCACCTCGGCCTTGTGCAGCACGGGCAGCACGACCTGCCCGGTGAAGGTCACGTCGACCTTGCGCATCTTGGAGACGATCAGCGCCTTGCCCTGCTCCACCTTGCGGAACAACCGGGCGACGACGAGCAGGAGGAGCAGGCAGACGGCGACGAGCACGCCGGTGCCCACGATCATGGCAGCCATGGCATACGTCCTTCAGCGTAAGGAACTTGAAAGCGAGGGAGGACTGGGAAGAGAGACAGCAAGGCCGGAGCCGGGTCCCGGTGTCGCCGCGGCTCAGGCGGCGTGGTCCGCCCGTACGGACGGCCCGGGTTCGTCCGGGAAGAGGCGGTGCAGCCGCCGTACGATCAGGCACGTCGCACCCCAGGCCACGAGCATCGCCCCGACGGGTGCGACCAGGTGCAGCAGCCCGGCGACCGGCCCCGGGAACGCGAACGCGCTGAAGAGAACCGCCGCTCCGACGCTCAGGGACCAGGCGAGCGCGGTCAGCAGTGAGAAGGCCACCGTCACGGGCACCCCGTCCATGCGCCAGGCCCGGAGATCCACATCCGCGTCGAAGCTGCCGACGTCGGTGACACCCACGGCTGCGAGGAGCCAGAAGCAGACGACCACGACGAGTGCGGCGGTCAGCAGGATCGTGGGCGGGCCGGCGGCCGCTGCCAGAAGGGTGCGCATCCCGTGGTCCCCCCTCTCCCCCGCGGCACCTCTCGGTCGTGTCCGGTGAGGCACGGCCGTTCCGGGCCCTGGTGCCGGGCACCTGCCGGTGTCCGGCACCAAGGCGATCCGCCGTGCTCCCCGCGAGCCATGCTGCACGATCCGGCCCTGGCCGCGCATTGCCGGTTCCCGGCAGTGTTCCCGGGGGTCTGCGTGCCGGGGCCGTAAAGAAACCGTCAAGGCAGGAGGGCGGCATCCGTACCTGACGCTCTGTCGGCAAGATCGGCGTCGAGTCGGCGTCACCACCCCCGCGACCCGCCGCCGAGGGCCGGGAAACGCCAAGATCGACAGGTGGTCAAGCCTGAGCGGGCCTGCGAGGATGAAGGCCAGAGGCGCACGTACCAGGCTCACCAGGAGGTACCCGTGAAGATGCTGATCAACGTCCCGGAGACCGTGGTCGCGGACGCGCTGCGTGGTCTGGCGGCTGCCCACCCGGAGCTGACCGTGGACGTGGAGAACCGGGTGATCGTGCGGCGGGACGCTCCCGTGGCCGGAAAGGTGGGGCTGGTCTCGGGCGGTGGCTCGGGGCACGAGCCGTTGCACGGGGGTTTCGTGGGGCCCGGCATGCTGTCGGCCGCCTGTCCGGGCGAGGTGTTCACCTCGCCGGTGCCCGACCAGATGCTGCGCGCGGCCGCCGCCGTGGACAGCGGGGCCGGGGTCCTGTTCATCGTGAAGAACTACACCGGTGACGTGCTCAACTTCGACATGGCCGCCGAGCTGGCCGAGGACGAGGGCATCCAGGTCGCGAAAGTACTGGTCAACGATGACGTGGCGGTGACCGACAGCCTGTACACGGCCGGGCGGCGCGGTACCGGCGCGACCCTGTTCGTGGAGAAGATCGCGGGCGCCGCCGCCGAGGAGGGCATGCCGCTGGAGCGGGTGGAGGCCATCGCCCGGCAGGTCAACGAGAACTCCCGCAGCTTCGGTGTCGCGCTGAGCGCGTGCAGCACGCCGGCCAAGGGCAGCCCCACGTTCGATCTGCCGCCCGGTGAGCTGGAGTTGGGCATCGGCATTCACGGCGAACCCGGCCGGGAGCGGCGGGCGATGATGACCTCCGGCGAGATCGCCGAGGCCGCCGTCGAGGCGGTGGTGGAGGACCTGAGGCCGCGCAATCCCGTGCTGGTCCTCGTCAACGGCATGGGGGCGACGCCCCTGCTCGAGCTGTACGGCTTCAACGCCGAGGTGCACCGCGTGCTCGCCGCCCGCGGTGTCCCCGTGGCCCGCGTGCTCGTGGGCAACTACGTCACCTCCCTGGACATGGCGGGCGCCTCCCTCACCCTGTGCCAGGTCGACGAGGACATGCTGCGGCTGTGGGACGCGCCGGTGAAGACGCCCGGTCTGCGCTGGGGCGTGTGACGCGGAAGGGGTAGAGGATCACCACGTACCTACCAGGCAAGGAGACCCAGTGCTCGACGCCGATTTCTTCCGCCGTTGGATGACGGCGACCGCCGCGTCCGTCGACCGTGAGGCGGAACGGCTCACCGCCCTCGACTCGCCCATCGGGGACGCCGACCACGGCAGCAACCTGCAGCGCGGCTTCACGGCCGTGCGGGCGGCCCTCGAGAAGGAGGCTCCCGGTACGCCCGGCGGTGTCCTGACGCTGGCCGGACGCCAGCTGATCTCGACGGTCGGCGGCGCCTCGGGGCCGCTGTACGGGACGCTGCTGCGCCGTACCGGCAAGGCGCTTGGGGACGCCGCAGAGGTCAGCGCGGAGCAGTTGGCGGAGGCGCTGCGGGCCGGGGTGGACGCGGTCAGGACGCTGGGCGGTGCCGCGCCGGGCGACAAGACCATGATCGACGCGCTGGTGCCCGCGGTGGACGCGCTGGGCGATTCGTTCACGGCGGCCCGGACCGCCGCGGAAGAGGGCGCCGTGGCGACGACGCCCTTGCAGGCGCGCAAGGGCCGGGCGAGCTATCTGGGCGAGCGCAGCATCGGGCACCAGGACCCGGGTGCCACCTCGGCCGCGCTGCTCGTCGCCGGACTCGCGGAGGCCGCCGGTGAGTGACGAGCGGCTCGTGGGGATCGTGCTGGTGTCGCACAGCGCGGAGGTGGCAGCGTCGGTCGCCGAGCTGGCGAAGGGGCTCGCGGGCGGTGGCCCGGTGGTGCCCGTCGCCCCGGCGGGCGGTACCGAGGGCGGCGGGCTCGGCACCAGCGCCGAACTGATCGCCGCGGCGGCCGCGTCCGTCGACCGGGGCGCCGGCGTCGCCGTGCTGACCGATCTGGGCAGTGCGGTGCTGACCGTGAAGGCGCTGCTCGCGGAGGGCGACGAACTCCCGGAGCAGACACGGCTGGTGGACGCTCCGTTCGTGGAGGGAGCCGTCGCCGCGGTCGTCACGGCGGCCACCGGGGCCGATCTGGCGGCGGTGGAGTCGGCCGCCGCGGAGGCGTACACGTACCGGAAGGTGTGAGACCGGGCCGGGCGCGCCGGAGAACGGCGTGCCCGGCGACCGTGACCGTCGACCGCGGGGCGGGCGGCAGAGGTGTACGTGACGTCGTCCCTGACGCTTCGTCAATCAGTCAGCGGCTGCCGACGAACCGCCTCGCCAGCCGCTCCCCCGTCGTCACGGCCGCCGCCTGGTCCTCGATGGGTGACACGCGGGTGTTCTTGAAGACGATGTAGGTGACGCCGGACGGTGTGCCGCCGCCGTGCGGGTCCGCGCGGATGCCGAGGCCCTTGGCGGTCGCGTAGGACGCCTCTCCGATGATGTCCTGCGGGCCCGTGTCGCCGACGACCGCGTACTGCACACGGTCGCGGTGGACGACGGCCACGACGGAACCGCCGCCCACACCGTGCTTGCGGTAGTCCCAGATGCGGCTCGGGGCGGGCACGACGATGAACGGGAGGCGTTCGGCGCTGAGGGGGCGGCCGTCGGACTGCACGTAGGCGGTGCTGTCGGAGAAGTAGGGGTCCGTGCGGCGGTTGCAGCGGGGCCCGGGGCGGCCGTCGCAGTCGATGTCCATGTCGGCCTTCCAGAACACGGCGTCTCGCGTGCCGCAGACCGGGATGTCCGCGGGTGCGCCGCTGTCGCTGCGGTACCGGCCGCGGGACACCGGAGCGCAGTCCCGCACCTTGGCCAGCAGGTCGGCGGCGCGGACGGGGGGCTCGCGCCACGCCGCCGGCTCGGGCGGGGAGGTGTGGGGTGTCGTCGGGGCGAGCAGGGCGGCGCTGGCCGCGGCCAGCGTGAGCGACTGGACACGCACGATAGGGAAGCCTCTCGTGGGGAACCTGACGGGCACTCAGCCAATCTGGCCCCGGGCCGATCACCCGGCCACCGCTGGGGGGCCGGACGGTGCACGGCCCCAACCTCCGACAGGGGCCGGGGGCCTGAGTCCGTGTGAGACCCCAGGCCGGCCCGGCCGCCTGCGCCGGCGCGGGATCTGCGACGACAGCGGTCCGCGCGACAGGCCCGAACTCCCTGGTGTCCGCCAGGAGTTCGGCCGTGAGGACCTTCAGCATACGTAACTCTCCCGGGTGGTCACGAACGGCGGGAGGTGACGCCCCGACAGAGGGCTTGCCACACACGCCCACTTGATGTGTTCCCGCCATCCGCGCCATATTGGTCCGGACCATTCCCGAGTGCCGCCCCGGGAGGCAGTGTCGTGCGAGGCCTTTCCCTTCTCCCCTCCCACCTCCTTCGCATCGCGCTCTGCGCGGCTCTCGTCCCGGTCGCCTCCTGCGGGTGGACCGGCACGGACGAAGGGAACGGCGGTTCTCCGCCGGGCGCGCCGACAGGCGTCACCGCGGCGGCGGGCACGGCGACGAGCGTGCACGTCATGTGGAACACGACCGCCCGGGCCGAGGTCTACGAGGTGTATCGCGGCACCACGAAGGTCAGGGAAGTGCCGGGCTCCAGGCACATGGTGGACGTCACCAGGCTCCGGCCCTCCACCCTGTATGTCTTCACCGTGCGGGCGCGGGACGCCGACGGGCGGCTGGGACCGCGCAGCCGGGCGGTCCGGGCGAGGACACCCGCGGCCGTCGCGGACGACCACTCCACACCCACCCGCCCGTCGGCGCCGCAGGGTCGGGCGGCCGGCAGCCGGGCGGTCCAGCTGTCCTGGTCCGCCTCGACGGACGACCGGGGCGTGGCGTCGTACGACATCCATCAGGGGGACACGAAGATCCACAGCGTGGGCGGGTCCCAGACGGCCGCGGTGGTCACGGGGCTGCGGCCCGGCACGGCCTACTCGTTCACCGTCCGGGCCAGGGACGCGGCCGGGAACGTCTCCCCCGCCGCTCCCGCCGTCCGTCTCACCACGCCGGGCACGGACGACGGCCGTGCGACGGCCCCCACCGGGTTCCGGGCGACGAGCCACCGCGCGGACGGGGCGTACTACGTCGACCTGAGCTGGGTGCCGCCGCGTGTGGACGGTGAGGTCACCGAGTACCAGATCCAGCTGGACGGCCGGCCCGCCACCTCTCTGGTGTACGGCGGGGACGCGCCGCGGGACCGGGCCACGTACAGCTTCTACGTGGGACGGGAAGCCGGTGTCAGGCACCGGGTTCGCGTCCGGGCGATGCTGCCGGACGGCACCTGGGGAGGTTTCTCGGCGGAGCGGACGGTGACGACGGGCCCGGGGCGCTGACGCGCTCCCCGGCATGGTCCGGCCGTGGGAACCCGTCACCTGCCCGGCGGCACCCGGGGTGCGTCCGGGGCCGGGGGCGCCTTGGCTGACCCTGCAGGCAGCACGGGCGTTCCCCGACCCTCGGCGGCGCAAGGGATGTACCGCCAACCGTGCCGCCGGAGGGCAGTCCACATGCGCAACTCATCGCCACTTCTCCGCTCCGGCCTGACCGTGGCAGCCGCCGCCGCGCTGCCCCTCGCCCTGGCCGCGGTGCCCGCCACCGCCGGCCCGGGCATCTCCGTGAGCACCACGGGTTCCACGGTGTCGGTCACGACCAGCGCGTGCACCCAGATCAACGGCAGCTGGGGCACCGCCTCGCTTCTCACCAGCAGTCAGGGCAGCTTCGCCCAAGGGCGCCAGGTGACCCTGTCGGGGACGTCGACCAGTCAGTCCGCCGCCTGGTCGAACGTCTCCTCGGGGACGTACACCGTCATCGTCATCTGCTCGGACGGCACCACCGCGGGCACGCAGTCGGTCGTCGTCTCCCCCACCGCCTCCCCCACGAGGTCGCCGTCCCCCTCGGTCTCGCCGTCCCGCGGTGTCATGGGCGGGGCCGGCGGGAGTGCCACGGACTACGGCACCGTCACGCTCGTGGCGGGCGGCGCGCTGGTCGGGACCGGTCTCCTCGCGACGGCCTGGTACCTGCGCCGGCGCAACAGGCCGTACCGGCTCTGATCCGGTACGAACGGCGGCCCGCCCTTCCGAAGCGCTCCGGCCGGGCGGGCCGCCGTCACGTGCATGCCAGCTCGGCCGCTCCACCGTCACGTCCCCGTCAGGCCGGCGGCCAGCCGTCGCACGCCCGTCAGGCCGGGGCGAGCCGCCGTCGCACGCCCGTCAGGCCGGGCAGGCCACCGTCCCACGCCAGTCGGGCGGGGTGGGCCAGTCAGGCCGGGCGGGCCGGCTCGTCGGTCGGGAGTTCCGCGAAGTCCGCCAGGGCGCGCCTGAGCCACTGCGTCCAGAACGTCTCCAGGTCGATGCCTGCCTGGAGCACCAGATGCCGCAGCCGGTCCTCGGTGCCGTCCCGGCCGGGCGGGAAGTCTCGCTTCTCGATCTCCTGGTACTCCGCCAGCTGCCGTTCATGCAGCTCCAGGTGGCGCCGCAGATCGGCCTCCAGGCCCGCGGTGCCGACCACGGCCGCCGCCCTCAGCCGCAGCAGCAGCGCGTCGCGGTGCGGCTTGGGGTCCTGGGAGGTGGCCGTCCAGCGGGCCAGTTCGGCGCGGCCCGCCGGCAGGACCTCGTAGCTCTTCTTCTGCCCGCGCGTCGGCTGCTCGGCGGGCAGGGCCCGGATCAGGCCGTCGGCCTCCAGCTTTCCCAGCTCGCGATAGATCTGCTGGTGCGTCGCGGACCAGAAGTAACCGATCGACCGGTCGAAGCGGCGGGTCAGCTCCAGCCCGGACGACGGCTTCTCGAGCAGGGCGGTGAGGATCGCGTGCGGGAGTGACATGGCCTCATCCTAGGGACGCGTATCGGCACTACAGGGCGGCCGCCAGCTCGGTGCCCTGCTTGATGGCGCGCTTGGCGTCCAGCTCCGCGGCCACGTCGGCGCCGCCGATGAGGTGCGCGCTGCGCCCGGCCGCGATCAGTTCCTCGTACAGGCCGCGGCGCGGCTCCTGGCCCGTGCACAGCACGATCGTGTCGACCTCCAGCACGGTGCTCGCACCGTCGATCGTGACGTGCAGTCCGGCGTCGTCGATCCGGTCGTAGCTCACGCCCGGGACCATGGTGACGCCGCGGTGCTTGAGTTCGGTGCGGTGGATCCAGCCGGTGGTCTTGCCGAGGCCGGCGCCGACCTTGGAGGTCTTGCGCTGCAGCAGGTGGACGGTGCGCGGCGGGGCGGGCCGCTCGGGCGCGGCGAGGCCGCCGGGGGCGCGGTAGTCCAGGTCGACGCCCCACTGACGGAAGTACGTCTGCGGGTTCTCGTGCGCCTTGTCGCCGGTGTCCGTGAGGTACTCGGCGACGTCGAAGCCGATGCCGCCCGCGCCGAGGATCGCGACCCGGTCGCCGACGGGTGCGCCGTCGCGCAGGACGTCGAGGTAGCCGAGGACGCTGGGGTGGTCGACGCCGGGGATGTCGGGGGTGCGCGGGGTGACGCCGGTGGCGACGACGACCTCGTCGAAGTCGTCGAGGTCGCCGGCCCCGACGGAGGTGTTCAGCCGTATGTCGACGCCGTGCCAGTCGAGCTGGGTGCGGAAGTAGCGGAGCGTCTCGTCGAACTCCTGCTTGCCGGGGACCTTGCGGGCGACGTTGAGCTGGCCGCCGATCTCGCTCGCCGCGTCGAACAGCGTCACGTCGTGCCCGCGCTCGGCGGCCGAGACCGCGCAGGCCAGCCCGGCCGGCCCGGCGCCGACGACCGCGACGCGCTTGCGCAGCCGGGTCGGGGAGAGCACGAGCTCGGTCTCGTGGCAGGCGCGCGGGTTGACCAGGCAGGAGGTGATGAGGCCGCTGAAGGTGTGGTCGAGGCAGGCCTGGTTGCAGCCGATGCAGGTGTTGATCGCCTCGGGCCGGCCGGCCGCGGCCTTGATGACGAAGTCCGGGTCGGCGAGCATCGGGCGGGCCATCGACACCATGTCGGCCGCGCCCTCGGCGAGCAACTCCTCGGCGAGTTCGGGGGTGTTGATGCGGTTGGTGGTGACGAGCGGGACGGATACCTCGCCCATCAGCCGCTTGGTCACCCAGGTGTAGGCGCCGCGCGGCACGGAGGTCGCGATGGTGGGGATGCGGGCCTCGTGCCAGCCGATGCCCGTGTTGATGATGGTGGCGCCGGCGGCCTCGACGGCCTTGGCGAGGGTGATCACCTCGTCGAGCGTGGAGCCGCCCGGGACGAGGTCGAGCATGGACAGCCGGTAGACGACGATGAAGTCCTCGCCGACCGCCTCGCGCACCCGGCGGAGGATCTCCAGGGGGAAGCGCGTGCGGTTCTCGTACGAGCCGCCCCAGCGGTCGGTGCGCTCGTTGGTCTGCCGCGCGATGAACTCGTTGATGAGGTAGCCCTCGGAGCCCATGATCTCGACCCCGTCGTAGCCGGCCTGCCGGGCGAGGCGGGCGGCGCGTGCGTAGTCGTCGATCGTCCGCTCGATGTCGGCGTCGGTGAGCTCGCGGGGCGGGAACGGGCTGATGGGCGCCTGGAGCGGGCTGGGCGCGACCAGGTCCTTGTGGTAGGCGTACCGGCCAAAGTGCAGGATCTGCATCGCGATCCGTCCGCCCTCGCGGTGCACGGCGTCGGTGATGACCCGGTGCTGCTCGGCCTCCGCCTCGGTGGTGAGCTTCGCGCCGCCCTCGTAGGGGCGTCCCTCGTCGTTGGGTGCGATGCCGCCGGTGACGATCAGGCCCACTCCGCCGCGGGCGCGGGCGGCGTAGAAGGCGGCCATGCGGGCGAAGCCGCCCTCGGCCTCCTCCAGACCTACGTGCATGGAGCCCATGAGGACCCGGTTGGGCAGGGTCGTGAAGCCCAGGTCGAGAGGGGTCAGCAGGTGCGGGTAACGGCTCATCGGGCCCTCCGTGCGCGGTGTCGTGCCTGTAGTTGTAGAGGACCGCGCACGGTTTATGCAACTAGTTGCACAAGGTGATGGAGGGCACAGGGGGCCGATGAGCAGGAAGATCGAGGGGCAGCGGCGGTCACCGGCTTTCGAGGCGCACGTGCAGTTCCTTCTCCTGGTCGCCGGAGACCGTGCTCATGTCCCGCACGGCGAACAGCGCATCCAGCCTCCTGCGGAACTGCTCGATCGCCCAGTAACCGCCGTGCAGGTCGGCGTCGACGGAGGACGACAGCCGGGCCGGTCGCGCCCCCTCGTGCGTGTCGGCGACGTCGAACGTGCCGAGCCACACGGTCGGGCGGGTCGCGTGCAGTTCCTCGGGTACGTCGTCGGCGCACCGGTCGGACTCGAAGCAGGCGCACAGCGTGTCGAACACGACCCGGGCGTCCTGCTTGCTGCACCCGCTGATCTCCACCGAGACGGAGTGGGGATGCGGCTGCTCACGGTCCATCGTGATCGCTCCTCTCGTGGCGTATCCGCCCCTACCCCAGCAAAGCACCACCTTCTGCCGAGCACTACCGGCGGCGCCCCGCCGTGATGACGGGTTTGCGGAGCGGGTGGCTCCGCGTTGGGAGATGGTGGAAGGTGACGCAAGGGGCCCCGGATCGACGGCCCCACGCGGTAGAACAGCGGTAGAGCATGGGGTGTCGGCACCGTGACGGCGTGCCGCGTGATCGGCGAAGGCGGGGCGTGGGATGAGTGCAGCCGGGTCTCCCCTGGCCGAGGGCGACGAGCCGGCGCGCGCGGCAGTGCGGCCGAGCGGGCTGCTCGACGTCCTGCGCGTGGCCTCGGTGGTCCTGGACGCCGAGGGCCGCATCGTGCTGTGGAGTCCCCAGGCCGAGGAACTGTTCGGGTACGAGGCGCGGGAGGCGCTCGGGGAGTACGCCGCCCGGATCATGGTCCACGAGCAGCACCTCGATCTCGTGGTCAAGCTGTTCGCGGACGTCATGGGCACCGGGCAGAGCTGGGCCGGTGCCTTTCCCGTCCGCCGCAAGGACGGCACCACGCGGCTCGTGGAGTTCCGCAACATGCGGCTGCTGGACGACCAGGGGGACGTCTACGCGCTCGGTCTGTGCGCCGACCAGTCGACCGTGCACCGGCTGGAGCGCGAGGTGGCGCTGTCGACGCGGATGATCGCCCAGTCCCCGATCGGGCTGGCCGTGCTGGACACCGACCTGCGGTACGTCTCGGTCAACCCGGCGCTGGAGGAGCTCAACGGCGTGCCGGCCGAGGAGCATCTGGGCCGGACGGTCCGCGAGGTGGTGCCGCGGATGGACGTCGACGCGCTGGAGGCCGCGGCACGCCGGGTGCTCGACACGGGGGAGCCGGTCGTCGACCAGTCAACGATCGGCCGCACCCCGGCCGACCCCGACCAGGATCACGCCTGGTCGATCTCGCTGTACCGGCTGGAGAACGCCTTCGGGACCGTGCTGGGCGTGGCCCTCTCGGTCGTGGACGTCACCGAGCAGTACCGCGCGGGCATCGAGGCGGAGGCCGCGCGGCGCCGCCTGGCCATGATCGCCGACGCCTCCGGCCGCATCGGCACCACGCTGGACCTGGACCGCACGGCCCGCGAGCTCGCCGACGTGGCCGTGCCGGAACTCGCCGACATCGCGGCCGTGGACCTGCTGGACGCGGTGGTGCAGGGCCGGCGGACCAGCCTCGGCCCGGCCGAGGCGGCCGTGATCCGCGCGCTGGCGGTCCAGGGCTACGACTCCGCCGAGGCGCTCGAGGCGGCCGACCCGCCCGGGCAGGTGGCCCGGTACGCGTCCGACCGGCTCATCACCCAGTGCGTGCGCACGGCCGGCCCCGTGATGCTTCCGGAGGTCGGGGACGAGGACCTGCCGCGCATCGCCCGGTCCCCGGAGGCGGCCGAACTGCTGGGCCGGGCCGGGGTGCACTCGTATCTGGCGGTGCCGCTGATCGCGCGCGGCGAGGTGCTGGGCGCCCTGGACCTCAAGCGCACCCGCAATCCGCTGCCGTTCACCGAGGACGACCTGCTGCTGGCCCGCGAACTGGCGGCGCGGGCCGCGGTGCAGATCGACAACGCCCGCTGGTACCAGAGCGCCCGCGACACCGCGCTCACCCTCCAGCGCAGCCTGCTGCCCAGCCATCCGCGCGTGACGGGCGGGCTGGAGGTCGCCTCCCGCTACCAGCCGGCCGGGGCCACGAGCGAGGTGGGCGGCGACTGGTTCGACGTGATCGGCCTGGAGGGCGGCAAGACCGCGCTCGTCGTGGGCGATGTGATGGGCAGCGGCATCCCCGCGGCGGCGGCCATGGGGCGGCTGCGTACGGCGACCAACACGCTGGCCTCCCTCGACCTCGATCCGGCCAGGCTCCTGGAACACCTCGACAAGATCACCGCAGGGCTGGAACAGGCCATCGCCACCTGCGTCTACGCCGTCCACGACCCGCATCTGCGACAGTGCCGGATCGCCAACGCCGGGCATCTGCCGCCGGTGCGCGTCCGGCCGGGGCGGCGTCCCGAACTGCTCGACCTGCCGACCGGGGTGCCGCTCGGGGTCGGCGGTGTCGCCTTCGCCACGACGACCGTCGACCTGGAGCCGGGCGACCGGCTGGTGTTCTACACCGACGGCCTCGTCGAGACCCGGCGCGACTCCCTCGACGACCGTCTCGACACGCTGCTGTCCCTGCTCGACGGGCCCGACCGCCCGCTGGAGGAGGTCTGCGACCTGCTGCTGCGCACCTTGCACGAGCCGGACAACTTCGACGACGTGGCCCTGCTCATCGCGCGGGCGACGGCACCGGACTGAGGGGCCGCCGCCGGCGAGCGGCCGCGCTCGGGCCCGTCAGGGTGCGACGCCGATCACCACATGGGCGTACAGCTCTTCCGAGACGGCCAAGTGTGCCGTCAGGCCGCTGCGTTCGAAGGCCTCGAGGGCGTTCGGTGCCTGGTGGCGGCTCGTCTCCACCAGGACGCAGCCGCCGGGCGCGAGCCAGCGGGGCGCCTCGGCCGCGACCCGGCGCAGGACGTCGAGGCCGTCCGCGCCGCCGTCGAGGGCGACCAGCGGCTCATGGGCGCGGGCCTCCGGCGGCAGCAGCCCGATCTCGTCGCTCGGTACGTACGGCACGTTGGCCGCGAGGATGCCGACGCGGCCCCGCAGGTCGCCGGGCAGCGCCTCGAACAGGTCACCTTGGTGGACGTGACCGCCGGCGGCGGCGACGTTGCCGCGGGCGCAGCGCACGGCGGCGGGGTCGATGTCGGCGGCGTGCAGTTCGACGGGGCCGAGTCCGGCGGCCAGCGCCGCGCCGACGGCGCCCGAGCCGCAGCACAGGTCCACGACGACGCCGGCGCCGGGCGCCCGGGCCAGGGCCTGTTCGACCAGGAACTCGGTGCGGCGGCGCGGCACGAAGACGCCCGGGTCGACGGTGATGCGCAGGCCCCGGAACCCGGCCCAGCCGACGACGAGTTCGAGGGGCAGGCCGGCGACGCGGCGTTCGACCATGGCGGCGGCTTCGGCCGGGGTGCGGGCGGTGGTGAGGATCAACTCGGCCTCGTCCTCGGCGAAGACGCAGCCCGCGGCGCGCAGGGCGAGGACGACGGAGTCACGGGAGGACGGCGGAACGGGAGACACGGAGGGCATGGATGCCAGGAGCCTTTCGGGATGCGAAGGGCGCTCCTGCGGTCGCCTACGGCCGGCGATCCGCGCGACATCGAGGAGAGAGCACCCGGGCTGACACAGCGGTAATGGGTCTCACCTCCTCGGTTTCCGTCGGCCGGGGTCCGTCCACAGCCGGACGGCAACACTACCCGACGGCCCGGTCGGCCGGTACGGCACCTGGTCGGCCGCCCCGCCGACGGTGCGTCGGCCGCCCCCGCCGACAGGTGGTTGGGCTATGCAACGATGGAGGGCCGAAAGGACGACGTGGTGAGGGAGGGCCGATGAAGCCTGCCGATGCCGTGGAGACGATCCAGCGGGAGATGACGGTCTTCGCGCGCCGTGCCCGTGCCGCGGCGGGGCGGATGCACCCGGAGCTGTCGCTGGTGTCGTACACGCTGCTCGGTCACCTGGAGGAGAGCGGCGGGTGCCGGGCCACGGACCTGGCCGCCCACTACGCCCTGGACAAGTCCACGGTCAGCCGCCAGGTGGCCGCGCTGGAACGCGCCGGTCTGATCGAACGCCGCCCGGACGCGCAGGACCAGCGTGTCCTGGTACTGCATCTGACGGAGGCCGGCCGGCGCATCCTGGCGCGGGTCACCGAGAGCCGCCGGGCGGTCTTCCGGGAGCGGCTGGCGGACTGGCCGGCCGAGGACCTGACGCGATTCGCCGACTACCTCACGCGCTACAACGCGGGCTCTGCCCGTGGCCGGCCCGACGAGGAGCGCACCGCCCGCACAGACGACTAGGCACACAGCGCACGTACGGTTGAATATGCAATGACTGAGTACGCCGGCCCGACGGGGCACCGTCGGTCCGGCCCGGAGGCACACCGCATGCACATCACCCGAGGCTTCACCGGGCGCCCACGCGTGGACGACCCCGGTCTGCCGCCCGGCCAGTACGACGCGGGCGACGACTGGCCCGTCCTGTCCGCCGAAGTCACTCCCGACCTCGCACCCGCCGACTGGACGTTCCGTATCGACGGGCTGGTGGACGAGCCCCGCGCCTGGGACTGGGACGAGGCGCACCGGCTGCCGCCGTCGGCGTACGAGGGCGCCATCCACTGTGTGACGAGCTGGTCGAAGTTCGGGGTGCGGTTCGCGGGGGTGTCCCTGGACGCGTTCTTCGATGTGGTCCGGCCCCATGGGTCGGCGACCCATGCCGTCGCCTATGCGCACACCGGCTACACGACGAACCTCCCGCTCGCCGACCTGACCGGCGGGCGCGCCTGGATCGTGTGGGAGTACGACGGCAGGCCGCTCGCCCCGGAACACGGCGGCCCGGCACGGCTGCTGGTGCCGCACCTGTACTTCTGGAAGAGCGCCAAGTGGATCGCCGGCCTGCGGGTCCTCGACCACGACGAGCCGGGTTTCTGGGAGCGGAACGGCTATCACGAGCGGGGCAACCCCTGGGAGGAGCAGAGGTACTCCGGTGACTGAGACGTTCGTGCCTCCCACGCGGTTCGCCGTGCCCGGGCGCATCGCGGTGAGCGAGCAGGCCGCCTCCGAGTGGCAGACCGCGACGCTCACCGAGATCCGGCGCGAGACCGCGCGTGCCACCACCTTCCGGTTCGCCGTGCCGGGCTGGCCGGGGCACCTGCCCGGCCAGCACCTGATGGTGCGGCTGACCGCCGAGGACGGCTATGCGGCCCAGCGCCACTACTCGATCGCGTCCGCGCCGGACGACTCCGGGCACGTCGAGCTGACCCTTGATCACGTCGAGGGCGGCGAGGTCTCGGGCTGGTTCCACACCGTCGCCCGGCCCGGCGACCAGGTCGAGGTGCGCGGCCCGGTCAGCGGGTTCTTCGCCTGGCCGGGTGACCGGCCCGCGCTGCTGATCGGCGCCGGCTCCGGCGTCGTACCGCTGATGTCGATGGTCCGGCACCATCGGGCGCGGAACCTGACCGTGCCGCTGCGCCTGGTGGTGTCCGCGCGGAGCCCCGAGGAGCTCGTCTACGCCCGGGAGTTCGGCCCCGAGACGACGCCCGTGTTCACCCGGAGCGCGCCCGAAGGTGTGACGGTGGGACGTATGGCGGCCGCACATGTGGCGCCGCTCCTGGCCGAGCAGCCTTCCGGTGGGTGGGAGGCCTATGTGTGCGGCTCCAACTCCTTCGCCGAGCACGCCTCCCGGCTGCTCGTGACGGCGGGTCAGCCGGTGGACCGCATCCGGATCGAACGGTTCGGCTGATCTGGACGGCGGCTCTTCCGCCGGTGGTGTCAGCGGCCTCTATCCCCCTGCGGTGTCCCGGCGCGGCGTGCGGCGCGCCACAGTGACGGGCCCGGTGTTTCACCGCGGCGGCCCCGGGCACTCCGGCCGAAGGGCTCCGGCACGCGGCGACCCGGGCCGTGCCGGGCGATCGATGTGCGTCGGAGGGGGTACCCGCCCCGTGTGGACACTCGCACGCGTGACGTGACGTGACGTGGAGGGAGCGGCGGCGCCGCCACCGCACGGCCGGTCCGGCCCTCCGGCCGCGGTGACGGCGAGGAGGTCGACATGCGAACCCGGGTGCGCGGCTGGCGTTGGCGGCGCAGTCCGCTGCGGCGCCGGTCGGATGTCGTCGAGGCGTGGACGGTACTGGTGGTCGCCGTCCTGATCCTGGTGGGCGCGCCTCTGGCGGGGGCGACCGCCGCCTGGTGGGCCCATGGCGAAGCGCGGTCGCTCTCGGCGGAGCAACAGGCCGAGCGGCACCGCGTCCGTGCCGAGGTCGTCGGCAGGAAGGGCGACTCGGTGCCGTCGGTGCAGGCCGACGGGCGGCACGCGTACCGGGCCACCGTGCGCTGGACCGAGCCGGGCGAGGGCACGCGCACCGCGACGGCACGGGTCCCCGGAGGCACCGGGCCGGGTGAGGCCGTGGACGTGTGGCTCGACTCCCGGGGGCGGAGCGTGGCCCCGCCGGTGGACGGCACGGCGGTCTGGCAGCACACCCTCACCATGGGCACGTGCGCCGCGGGCGGTGTGGTGCTCGTGGTGCTCCTCGGCCACTCCGTCGTACGCCGCGTCGCGCTGCGCCGCCGGCTGGCCGAGTGGGAGCGGGAGTGGGCCCGTACGGAGCCGGAGTGGACGCATCGCAACGCATGAGGCGACCCACGCCCGGCGGGTGAACGAACTGCGGCAAAAAGACCTGGCGAGCCCTCCGAGCCCACACGTAGTGTGATCATCCGCACTGTCTCCGCAGCCGTTCCTCACCCAAGGCGGTCCTACATGGCCCTGTTCGACCTTCCGCTCGACGAACTCCGCGAGTACCGCAGCGCGTCCACCGAACCCGAGGACTTCGACGCGTTCTGGTCCAAGACGCTCCAGGAGGCGCGCGAGTACGACCTGGACGCCCGCTTCGAGCCGGTCGACACCGGGCTGACCACTGTGCAGGTGTTCGACGTGACGTTCGCCGGGTTCGGCGGCCATCAGGTCAAGGGCTGGCTGACAGTGCCGGCGGGTGCGGACGGCCCGCTGCCGCTGGTCGTGGAGTTCATCGGCTACGGCGGAGGGCGCGGGCTGCCGCACGAGCATCTGCTGTGGGCGTCCACGGGCCGGGCGCACTTCGTGATGGACACCCGCGGGCAGGGCAGCGCCTGGGGAGGGGGCGGTGGCACGGCGGACCCGGTGGGCGGCGCGCCCGCGTACCCCGGTTTCATGACGCGGGGTATCGACGCACCGGAGAACTACTACTACCGCCGGGTGTTCACGGACGCCGTGCGTGCCGTGGAGGCGGCCCGTTCGCACCCCCTCACCGACCCGGCGCGCACGGTCGCCGTCGGCGGCAGCCAGGGCGGCGGCATCACGATCGCGGTGGGCGGCCTGATACCGGATCTGGCGGGCATCGCCCCGGACGTGCCGTTCCTGTGCGACTACCCGCGCGCGGCGACCCTGACCGACCGCCACCCGTACCGGGAGATCGGCCTGTACCTCAAGACGCACCGCGGCCGTGCCGAGCAGGCGCTGCGCACGCTCTCCTACTTCGACGCCGTCCACTTCGCCGCCCGCGGCCGGGCCCCCGCGCTCTTCTCGGCCGCCCTGGAAGACCAGACCTGCCCGCCCTCGACCGTCTTCGCGGCCTTCAACGCCTGGAGCCACGAGGACAAGACGATCGAGGTGTACGACTTCAACGACCACGAGGGCGGCGGCCCCTTCCAGCAGGAGGCCAAGCTGCGCTGGATGCGCTCCTACGCCTGATCCCGCCGCCGTCCGGCGACTGATCCCAGCCGTTTCGGCGGCGGCAGTCTTCCACCGAGTCCGACCAGTCGGTACGTTCTTCGCGCCCGGGCCGCACCTCTGCGGCCCGGCCCGGCGAGGGGTGGAGGGGCTCATGCCAGAGCACGAGGCACAGGTGCGCGGTCACTGCGACGCGCGCTTCACGGCGGTGCGCAGGGCGTTCGAGGAGAACTTCCGGGAGCGGGGCGAGCTGGGTGCCGCGGTGGCCGTCACCGTCGGCGGCAGGACCGTGGTGGACCTGTGGGGCGGCTGGGCCGACCCGGCACACACCCGGCCGTGGGGCGAGGACACGCTGGTCAACGTGTGGTCGACGACCAAGGGGCCGGTGGCGCTGTGCGCGCACATCCTGGCCGACCGGGGGCTGCTGGATCTCGACGCGCCGGTGGCCGCGTACTGGCCGGAGTTCGCCGCCGCGGGCAAGGAGAAGGTCCTCGTCCGGCACCTGCTGTCCCACCGTGCCGGCCTGGCCGGGCTGCGTGAACCGCACTCGCTGGAGCAGCTCTGCGACTGGGAGCTGACCACCCAGCGGCTGGCGGCGACGCAGCCCTGGTGGGAGCCGGGGACCACGTCCGGCTATCACGCGCTGACCTACGGCCATCTGGTCGGCGAGGTCGTCCGGCGGGTGTCGGGGCTGCTGCCCGGAGCCTTCCTGGAGCAGGAGGTGACCGGGCCGCTCGGCATCGACTTCCGCATCGGCCTGCCGGAGAAGGACTCCGGGCGGGTGGCCGAGCTGGTCCAGCCTCCGGTCGCCGCGAGCAGTGAACAGGCCGCCGTCTTCGCCCAGTTGGCGCCCGCGGCGATCGCCGCGCTGACCAACCCCGCGGTGTCCGCAGCCGGGGCCCTCACACCGGCGTGGCGGGCCGCCGAGATTCCCGCGGCGAACGGGCACGGCACCGCGCGTGCGGTCGCCGAGCTCTACGGCGTCTTCGCGGGGCGCGGCTCGTACGGCGGCAAGCGCGTCCTGTCACCCGAGGCCGCCGAGCGGGTACGGGAGGGCCAGGGCAGCTGCCGGGACCTGGTGCTCGGCGCCGGGTTCGAGGGCGAGACCGAGGCGGGGCTCGGTCTGTGGCTCAGCGGGTCCAACGGCTCCTACGGGCCCAACCCGCGCGCTTTCGGTCATGACGGCTTCGGCGGCTCCTGCGGGCTCGCCGACCCGGAGGCGCATGTGTCGATGGGGTACGTGATGAACCGCATGGGGCCTCATATCGCGAACGACCCGCGCAAGATGGCGCTGGTCGACGCCGTGTACAGCGCTCTGTGAGGGCCGGTGAGGGCGGGCCGGTTTCGGCCGAACCGCCCTGCCGCCCTTCCCGGCTGGTTTAGACCAATGCTAGACCTGGTGGCGCACCGAGCCCGCACGGCTACCGAACGTCACCACCAGGAGGCGCGGCATGGCCCGCACCACCCCGCACGACCACCCGCCGGCCGAAGGACAGCCCCTGTACCGGCGGATCGCCACGGAGCTGCTCGGCGAACTGCGCGACGGCACCGTGCCGCCCGGCGAACGGCTGCCGGGCGAGCGGCATCTGGCCGGGCACTTCGGGGTCAGCCGGGAGACCGTACGGCAGGCGCTGGAGCTGCTGCGCCGCGACGGTCTCGTCGCCACCGACCGGCGCGGCAGCCACGCCACCCTGCCCGGCCTGCCGGTCGAGACCCCGGCCTCGCTCACCTTCCCGGTCGGCGCCCGGGCCGCGACCCCGGGCACGGTCGCCCGCGCCACCGTGGCCTGGGAACCGCCCCCGCCGGACCACGCGGAGGCCCTCGGGCTGGCTCCGGGCCGGCCGACCCTGATCCACCGCTACCGGTACGCGACGGCCGATGGACGCGGGCTGCGCACCGCCGTGACGTCCTTCTCCGCCGTGGCCCTCGCGGAGGTGGAGGAGCTGGCCCGCTACCGCGACCGCGCCGACGGCACCGCCACCGCCCATCTGCGGCGGGCCTACGACTGGATGCGCCGGGCCGGTCTGACCCTGCACCACCGCGACGCCATCACCCCCCTCGCGAGCACGCCGTCGGTACGGGTCACCCGGCGCGTGCACGACCAGTACGCCCGCCCGCTGGAGATCACCGACCTCGTGGTGGACGCCCAACGGGACGCTCTCGTCTACGAGTTCACGCTTCCGGGCCGGACGCCGACGCCGAGCGGCGCGTGAAGCGGCAGGCGTCGCTCAGCCCCCGGGCCCGGGCACGCCCCGGCCCGGCGGCCGGCACTGTCGTGGCGCGGACCCGGGATCACGGAGATCATCGAAAGAGGGCTCAGGATCAGACCCCGAGGCCCCACCGAGAGGATTCCCCATGAGCACGTTCACCACGTCCGACGGTACCGAGATCTACTACAAGGACTGGGGCGAGGGACAGCCCGTGGTGTTCAGCCACGGCTGGCCCCTCAACGCGGACGCCTGGGACGGACAGGCACGGCTGGTCGCCGAGCACGGGTTCCGGGCGATCGCGCACGACCGCCGCGGGCACGGCCGCTCGGGTCAGCCGTGGCAGGGCAACCACATGGACCGGTACGCCGACGACCTGGCCGAGCTGATCGAGGCGCTGAACCTCACCGACGCGGTCCTGGTGGGCCATTCGACCGGCGGCGGCGAGGTGGCACGCTACATCGGGCGGCACGGGACGGCGCGGGTCGCCAAGGCCGTGCTGCTGGGCGCGGTGCCGCCGCTGATGCTGCGGACGGACGCCAATCCGGAGGGCACGCCCAAGGAGGCCTTCGACGGGATCCGCGCGGCAGTGGCGGCCGACCGCTCCCAGTTCTACTGGGACCTGAGCGAGAGCTTCTACGGCTTCAACCGGCCCGGGGCCGCCGTGTCGGAGGGTGTACGGCGGGCGTTCTGGATGTGGAGCATGCAGGCCGGGCTGAAGGGCGCCTACGACTGCGTCGCGCAGTTCTCGGAGACCGACTTCACCGAGGACCTGCGGCGGATCGACGTGCCGACGCTCGTGGCGCACGGGGACGACGACCAGATCGTGCCGATCGGCGCCTCGGCGCAGCGGACCGCCCAGCTCGTCAAGGACGCGACCCTGAAGGTGTACCCGGGCGCCCCGCACGGCCTGGTGGGCGACTTCGAGCAGGCGTTCAACAACGATCTGCTGAACTTCCTGCGCGGCTGACTAGTCCGGCGTCCGGGCGACGACGAGCCGCACCCGCGGGCTGCCGTCCCGTCGCCGCCCGAACTCCGGCAGCGCGTTGAGCTCCACCCGGAAGCCGGCCCGGGCGAGCTCACGCCGTACGTCCGAGAAGCGGAACGCGCGGTAGTACATGACGAACGGCGGCCGCCACAGCGCGTTGCGCACCCGCATCACCGTGTCGAAGCCGAGCAGCATCCAGTAGCCGAGCGAGCCCGGGCGGGGCGGGGCGACCAGCGGAAACGCGAAGCTGCCGCCCGGCCGCAGGACGGAGCGGACCTGCGTGAACAGTCCGGGCAGCTCGCGGGGCAGGAAGTGCCCGAAGGCCCCGAAGCTCACCACCAGGTCGAAGGCGGGCCCGAAAGGCAGGGCACGGGCGTCCGCGCGGACGAAGGAGACCGGCGGCCCGGTCGGCCGGACCCGCTCCCGGGCCACGTCGAGCATCCCCGCACTGAAGTCGACGCCGACGACCCGCTCCCGGCACACCCCTGCCAGCACGCCGACGCCCGCGCCGGTGCCGCAGCACAGGTCGAGCCCGGTGTCGAAGGGCCCCGTCCGCCGCAAGGCCGACTCGACCGCGCCGAGGACCGCGTCGGGCGTCCGGAAGGGGGTGTGGTCGAACTTCGGCGCGAGGAGGTCGTAGCCGCGTTCGACGGACGACAGCGCCTGAACGGCGAGCTCGCGCAGACTGGGGCCTTCGGGGCTGAACATCGGCTCAGACTATTCGGCTCGGCCCAGGGCAGCTCGCTGCTCGAGGATCGTGAGGACGCGTGCGCACCAGCGGAGGTTCTCCTCCTCGTAGGCGATGCCTCCCATCAGCGTGAGGTACGGACCGATACGGTCGGCCTCCCGCAGGTACTCCTCCTCGCCGCGGCCGGCCAGGAGGCGTTCGCGGACGCGCTCGTAGCGGGCGAGCTTGCCGCGCGCCCACGCCTCGCGCTCCTCGACCAGCGCGCGGGTGGCCTCGGGGTCCACGCCGTCCATGGCCTGGATCTTGATGAGGAGTTCGTCGCGGATGGCGGTCGGCCGGCGGGGCGGTGCGCCGGCGAAGGCGCGCAGGTCCTCGCGGCCCGCCTCGGTGAGCGTGAACATCCGCTTGTCGGGCCGCCGTTCCTGGCGTACGACCCTGGCCTCGATCAGCCCGTCCTGCGCGAGCCGCTCCAGCTCCCGGTAGAGCTGCTGCGGAGTCGCGGCCCAGAAGTTCGCGAGCGACACGTCGAACACCTTGGACAGCTCGTAGCCCGAGGCCTCGCCCTCCAGGAGAGCGGCCAGCACGGCGTACTTGAGAGACATATGGACACCGTATCAACGGTTGATTAATCTACTCCGCACCTACTCAATTAATTGACTAAGCCAGGGTTCGATGCGTGCATTCCGTGAGGCGGTCGAGGCGCTCGACCTCGACGCCGCCGAGGCGCTGCTGGCGCCGGACGTCGTCTTCACCAGCCCGGTCGTGTTCAAGCCGTACACCGGCAAGCCGATCACGGCGGCGATCCTGCGCGCCGTCTGCGGTGTCTTCGAGGACTTCCGCTATGTGCGCGAGATCAACGACGTGAACGGCCGTGACCACGCCCTGGTCTTCACCGCCCGGGTGGGCGACCGGGAGCTCAGCGGCTGCGACTTCATCCACGTCGACGACGACGGGCTCATCGACGAACTGACGGTGATGGTCCGCCCGTTGTCGGCGGCGCAGGCGCTGGCGGCGGCCATGGGCGCGCAGTTCGAGCGGATCGCCGAGGAGGCACGGGCGCGCTCGATGTGAGCGACACGCGAGCGACACGTCCGGGACCCGTTTCCCGTGTTCTGCCGCCGCTCGCGGCTCACCGACGGTTGGATGTCCCCATGACGTCCGTCGATCACGACCGGCTGATGCGGGCCAACCAGGCGAACTGGGACGCCCGCACGCCCGTCCATCTCGCCAGCCGGTTCTACGGTCTCGACCAGGACCCCGACCCCGAGCGCTGGTTCGCGCCCTGGGAGTGGGAGGACGTCGGCGAGCTGGCCGGCCGTGACGTGCTGCACCTGCAGTGTCACCTCGGCACGGAGACGATCGCCTTCGCACGGCGCGGCGCCCGGGCCGTCGGCCTCGACTTCTCCGAGGCGTCCGTGGCGGCGGCGACCGGCATCGCCGCGAAGGCGGGCGCGGACGTGACGTACGTCCGGGCGAACGTGTACGACGCGGACGAGGCCCTGGACGGGCGGCGGTTCGACGTCGTCTACACCGGCAAGGGCGCCCTGTGCTACCTGCCGGACCTGGACCGGTGGGCGCAGGTCGTCGGCCGTCTCCTGCGTCCGGGCGGCCGCTTGTACGTCGTCGAGTTCCACCCCCTGCTCAACTCGCTCGGCCCGAAACCCGCTCCGGGTGAGGGCCCCGAGCTGCTCCTGCGCCACGACTACCTGGGCGGCGGGGGTCCCGTGCACCGGGACGCGACCCACACGTACACGGACGGCCCGGCCGTCGAGGGCGCCACGGACAGTTACGAGTGGATGCACGGAATGGGCGAGGTCGTCAACGCGTTGACGGAAGCGGGACTGGCCGTCCGGCAGCTGCGGGAAAGCGACGAACTGCCCTGGCCGCGCTGGCCGCAGATGGCCCGTACGGAGTCCGGCTGGTGGCGGCTGCCCGAGCCGCGCATCCCCCTGCTGTACGGGCTGCTGGCCACCCGCTGACGCATATCCCACTCCCCCGGCGCCCCGTCGGGTGGTAGCCTGCAGACAGCACTCGTGCACGCCCCTCTCTGTGTGGGCGCCGGTGCGGTTCTTCCTCTCCTCTCCATCATTTCCGGCATCTCGACGAACTCTGTCGTACCCGAGGTGCTGTTCCCCCGCCGCCGGAGGCGTGCCCCAGGCCCTCCGTTCGCGGCTCTCTCCCTTCCCTTCGCATGTCCCATGCCTGCCGTCCGTGAAAGGACACCTCACCATGACCACCACACTCGACACCCCGGCTGCCCAGCGGCAGCCCGAGCCCCGGACCGCCCTCGGTGTCCTCGACATCGACGCGAGCGGGAAGGGGCATCTGCGCGGCGAGGACTACCAGCCCGCGCCCACCGATCCCGCCGTCTCCCCCGCCCTGATCCGCCGCCACGGCCTGCGCAAGGGCGACCTCGTCGAGGGCACCCTGGGCGACCGGAGCGCTCTCACCGACGTCGCACGGGCCGACGGCCGTACGTCCGCGGAACTGCGCGGCCGCCGGCACTTCCGGGACCTGACGCCCTTGCATCCGCACGAGCGCCTGCGTCTCGAACACCCGGCCGCCGGAATGGCCGGCCGGGTCGTCGACCTGATCGCACCGGTCGGCAAGGGCCAGCGCGGGCTTCTCGTGGCCCCGCCGAAGACCGGCAAGACCGTCATCCTGCAGCAGCTCGCGGCCGCCGTCACCGGCAACCATCCCGAGTGCCGGCTGATGATGCTGCTGCTCGACGAGCGGCCCGAGGAGGTCACCGACATGCGGCGCAGCGTGCGCGGCGAGGTGTACGCCTCGACCTTCGACCGGAACGCCCGGCAGCACATCGCTCTCGCCGAGCTCGTGATCGAGCGGGCCAAGCGACTCGTCGAGGCCGGTGAGGACGTCGTGATCCTCCTCGACTCCCTCACCCGGCTGTGCCGGGCGCACAACAACGCGGCCGCGTCCGGAGGCCGCATCCTCACCGGGGGCGTCGACGCGTCCGCGCTGACCGGCCCCAAGCGGTTCTTCGGCGCCGCCCGGTCGGCCGAGGAGGGCGGTTCCCTCACGATCCTCGCCACGGCGCTGGTGGAGACCGGTTCCCGGGCCGACGACTTCTACTTCGAGGAGTTGAAGAGCACGGGCAACATGGAACTCCGCCTGAGCCGCGAACCGCCGTCCCGCCGCGTGTTCCCGGCCGTCGACATCATCCCCTCCGGCACCCGCCGCGAGGAACTCCTGCTGCCCCCGGCCGAGTTGGCGGCCGTCCACGGCCTGCGGCGCGTGCTGCAGAACCGGGACGGTCAGGACGCTCTGGAGACTCTCCTGGAACGCATGCGCGAGACCCCGGACAACGCGACGTTCCTGCGGCGCATCCAGCCGACGCTGCCCTAGGGCTGCCCCAGGGAGCGCCCCACCGCCCCGGACCGCCCCCGGATATGTGCCGTCAGGAGTTGCGGTCCGTGCCGTCAGGAGATGCGGATGTCCGACCAGTCCGTGGTCTTGCCGGCCTGGGACCGGTTGTCGAAGCCGCCCTTGCCGTTGCCGCGGTTCAGCCAGGCCCGGCCGTCCTTGTCGAGTGAGACCAGGTCGGATCGGCCGTCGCCGGACAGGTCGAGTCCGCCGACCACGTCCTTGTAGGAGGTGCCCCAGTCCTTGAAGACCAGCGACCGGGGCTTGAAGGTGCCGGCGCCGGTCCCGTCGAACCGCCACAGCTCGTTCGACGCGTCGATGGCCAGCAGGTCGTTCTTGCCGTCGCCGTCCAGGTCTCCCGCGGCGATCAGCCTCTTGTAGCCGCCGAAGCCGGACCCGGCGAGCGCTCGGGCCTTGAAGCCGCCCGCGCCGTTGTTCGCGTACACGTACAGCTTCCCGGTCGAGTCGGACCGGGTCAGCAGGTCGGCCCTGCCGTCGCCGGTCACGTCACCGGGCGAGACGACCGCGTCGTACGCGCTCCAGTCCGAGGAGACCTTCACGGAGAACGACTGCTGGTCGGGCAGCCCGCCGCCGCAGATCGTCGGGTGGACGCGGGCCTCGCCCTTCGGGGAGCGGACGAACACGTCGTTGCAGCGGTCACCGTCGACGTCGCCGAAGGGCAGGACGAGCGTGCCCGTCGGCCAGCTGCTCGCACGCTGCCCCGCGGTCAGCTTCGTCGCGTCACCCGCGTACACCTTGAGCCCGGCGCTGCCCCGGCCGAACAGGTCGGCCTTGCCGTCGTCCGTGTGGTCACGCCACTTGGGCAGCGCGCGGCCGGTGGTGGTCGCCTGGTACACGCCGTCCAGGACGGTGTTGTTCGTCTCGCCCACCAGGTACTCGTCCCACAGCACGACGGGCCGGCCGAGCGCGTCGGCGGCCACCTGCGACGGCCCGGCGAACTGGGCGCTCTTCGCACTCAGCCGCCGCGGCGTGGACCAGGTGCCGCCCTTGAAGACGGCGGCCATCGTGTACTCCTCGTACGAGTAGCCCTCCCGCCACGTCACCGTGACCGTGCCGCCGGAGGTGGCGGCCGCGGCGACATTGCGCACCTTCTTGTGGGTGGAGAAGCGCTGCGCGTACGACCGCCAGAGGCCGGTGGCCGCCGAACGCACCGCGTACCAGGGGGTGGTGGGCCCACCGGCCACGAAGAGATCGCCGTTGGGCAGGTGGACGGGCGCCGTCATCCTGTACGTGCTGCCACGGCTGTCGGCGGGCCGCGGGGTGCTCCACTGCGTGGCGCCGGCGGGCCGGCGGGAGTGCATGAGGGACGCGTCGTCGTAGAAGACGTCGAAGCCGCCCTGCGGAACGGCGAACACCTTCGGGCGCGCGAGATCCTTGCCCGGGACCGGGAAGCCCTGGACCGCGGTCCAGGCGGACGCGCCCGGGGCCTTCTCCAGGGCGACGACGGCCTTGCTCGCCTGCCACTGCCACACCAGCAGGGCGGTGCCGTCCTCGGCGACCGCGAGGTCCATGTTGGCGATGTCGCGACTGCCGGACGGCGGCTGCGCGTTGAGGTCGGCCGGAGCGGTCCACGCGGCCTGCGGACCGGCCTTCTCGGCGGCCCTCACGACACCGGAGACCGACCACACGGCGACCAACCGGCCGTCCGGGGCCGCCCCCAGGTGGTGGTAGCCCTTCTCGGGGACCGCGGCGACGTACTCGGGCTCGGAGAAGGCGGTCGCTCCGGGTGTGAGGGTGGCGACCTTCAGCCAGTGGTTGCCGTGGTCGTCGGCGCGTTTGGCCCGCCAGGCCAGGCGCACGGAGCCGTCGCCGAGCGCAACCAACTCGGTGCTGTACGAGCCGGCGTCCGGCCAGCTCTGCGGGGTGAGCCAGCGGGTGCTGCCGGCGGGCCGGATCCGGGTGGAGCGCCCGTCGTGGGTGAGGGAGACCAGGGCGCCGTCCCCGGCCGACACCAGGGCGCTCAGCCCGCCCGAGGCTTCACCTGGTCTGGGGGCCGGGGCGTGGAGGGCGCGGGCGCCCCACGGGCCCGGCGCACGCGTCTCGACGGCGGCCGCAGCGGTGCCGGCGGCCGGGGCCGTGGTGGCCGTGCCGGTGGCGGTGGTGTCGGCCGTGGCGGTGGTGTGGGCGGCGGCCGGGTCGGCGGCCGCCAGAGCGAAGACGGGAGTGAGCGCGATGCCGAGCACCGCGCGGGACTGCGAAGTCATGGGAACGCCCCCCCGGGCAGGACGAATCAGTTGACACGGATTCGCCGAACTGTTCGAACAAGTCTGACGCAGCGTATATCAACCAAGATCGCCCCGCGTGGGGGAATTCCCTGGAATTCCCTCCCCGTGCCCGATGGGGCTCCGGCGCCGCACGTGCGGCATCCGGGTGCTCGCGCGTGATGTCCGGCCCGGTCGTCGCGGCGCGGAGGACATCCGTTTCTACGTTGATCATATGATCTACGGATTCTTTTCCCGGGTGGCCGCGTCGACCTGTGCGCTCTGTACGGCCGGGCTGCTGGCCGTGATGCCCGCCGCGGCGGCCCGTTCCGGCGGGGCGGAACCCAGTCCGCCGGCCGGGCCGAGGGCGGCGGCCCCGCACCCCTCGCTGCTGTACCGCCCCGGTACCCAGGTCCGCCCGCGCGCCGGGGCGCCCCGTCTCCCGGAGACCTCCGCGCTGTCCTGGCTGGTGGCCGACGCCCGCACCGGCGAGGTGCTCGCCGCCCACAACGCGCACCGCAGGCTGCCCCCGGCCAGCACCCTGAAGACCCTGTTCGCCCTCACGGTGCTGCCCACGCTGCCGGCCGGCATCCGGCACACGGTCCGCGCGCGGGAGCTCCGGGGCATCGGTGCCGGCAGCAGCATGGTCGGGGTCACCGAGGGCCGTACCTACCGGGTCGCCGACCTGTGGCGGGGCGTCTTCCTCAACTCCGGCAACGACGCCGTGCGCGTCCTGGCCGAACTCAACGGCGGCTGGCGGGCCACGGCGCAGCGCATGCAGGCCAAGGCCCGGTCCCTCGGCGCCCGCGACACCCACGTGGTCTCCCCGGACGGCTACGACGCGCCGGGCCAGGTGTCGTCGGCGTTCGATCTGGCGGTCTTCGGCAGCGTCGGGCTGCGCAACCCCGACTTTGCGCGGTACTGCGCCACCGTCGAGGCCAGGTTCCCGGGCGGCGGAGGCTGGTCGTACCCGATCCGCAACACCAACCGGCTGCTGAGCGGCGCCCGTGGTGTGCAGCCGTACCGGGGGCTGATCGGCATCAAGAACGGCTACACCAGCAAGGCGGGCAACACCCTCGTCGCGGCGGCGCGGCGCGACGGGCGCACCCTCGTCGTGACGGTGATGAACCCTCAGGAGGGCGGCGGCTCCGCGGTGTACGAGGAGGCCCGCTCGCTGCTCGACTGGGGCTTCGAGGCGGGCAGCCGGGTCGAACCGGTGGGTTCGCTCGACACGTCGAAGCCTGCGGACGGACCGGCCGCGGCGACTCCGCCCACCGTCGCGGCCGCCGTGCCGAAAGAGGCCGGCTCCGGGTGGACGGAAGCGGGGCTGATCGCTGGTGCCGCCGGGCTGGGCGCGGTGGTCGTGGTGCTGGTGCTGCGGCTGCCGGTCCGCCGTTCCGGAGACTGCTGACCGGCCGGCAGCCACAGCAGCAGGCCCAGGGTGATCCAGGCGTAGGTGTTGCTGCCCAGGAAGCCGTCGACGCCGGACGCGTCGTCGAACCACAGCCACACCACGCTCGTACACAGCACCGCGTACAGGGCCCCCGCGATCCGGGTGTGCCCGGTACGGATCAGCACGGCGAAGGACGGCAGCAGCCACACGAGGTGGTGCACCCAGGTGACCGGGCTGACGAGACAGGCGGCGAGGCCGGTCAGGGCGAACGCCGCCGCCCAGTCCCCCGCGGCGACCGCCCGGCGCGCCCGCAGCGCCCACACACCGAGGACCAGCAGGACCGCCGCCGCCCACACGGCCCGATCCGTCTCGCCCAGCCGGGCCAGGATGCCCTGCACCGACTGGTTCGAGACGTAACCGAGGCGGCCCACCCGGTTGGTGTCCCACAGCGCCTCGGTCCAGTAGAAGCGCGAGGCGTCGGGGTCCACCGACGCCGCGAGGGCGGTGGCACCGAGGGCGACGGCCGTGGCGACCGCCGCCGCGCGCCACCTGCGGGCCACCAGCAGCAGTCCGATGAACAACGCCGGCGTGAGCTTGATCGCGGCCGCCAGCCCGATGCCGATGCCCGCCCAGCGTGTGCGTCCACCGGCGAGCAGCGCCGCGTCGGTGAGCACGAGCGCCAGCAGCAGCAGATTCACCTGGCCGAAGCTGAAGGTGTCGCGCAGCGGCTCGAACAGCGCGAGGAGGCAGGCGGTCACGGCCCAGCCGTACCAGCCGTGGCGCCGCCGGTCAGGGCCGGCGAGCAGCCGCAGGATCAGGGCCAGGGCCGCCGCGTTGAGCAGCAGGGCGGCGGCGATCGCGGTGCGCAGGTCCAGCAGGGCCATCGGCAGCATGACGACGGCTGCGAACGGCGGGTAGGTGAAGCCGTACACCGTGCCGGGGACCCGGTAGTCGTAGATCCGGCCGCCGTGGTGGACCCAGTGGTCGATGGTTCCGTAGTAGACGCGCAGGTCGAACCAGTCGCGCAGCAGAGGCACGGTCGCGGTGAAGACCGTCACCACCGCGGCGAGGGCGAGCACGAGCAGCAGTCGTCCGCGGTCGGTGCGCGGCAGGCCCGGGGTCATGCCGTGTGTCCCAGCGCCGGTGCCAGCTGGGCCTGGTGGGCCTGCCACAGCACGACGACCGCGAGTGCCCCGCCGGAGACGGCCAGCACGAGTTGCCCGGTGTCGGCCGGGCCGCCGCCGGGCAGGACGCAGAGCGCCAGCACGCCGGTCACCGCCGCCGTGCGGTGGCGTACGGAGGTGCTGGGTGCGGCGGCGGCGATGAGGAACAGGCCCCACAGGGCGTACCAGGGGCGGATCGCCGGGCCGAGTGCGGCCACCGCCGCCAGGCTCAGTCCCAGGGCGTACACCGGTCGTGGCCGCAGCCGGAGCCAGATCAGGACGATCGCGGCCCCGGCCGCCACGACGCCCAACGCGTGCCAGGTGGGGATCGCCAGGGGCGCGAGATCGCTGCCGAGGTGTTCCAGCAGGGCGCGGGTGGCGCGGCCGAGCAGGGTGGTCAGGGCCCAGTTCTGCGGCGAGACGGGGGTGTTCAGGGCGCCGATCCAGCCGTATCCGGTGCCCGCCGCGGCCGTGGCCGCGACGGTCGTCCCCGCGGCCGCGACGGCGGTCGTCACGAGGGCCTTCGCCGTACCGCGGCCCGCTCGCGCCTGGAGGACGACGACGGCGGCGAGACCGAGGGCGGCGGGCGCCTTGACCAGTGCGGCGAGCGTGACGAGGACGGCGCCGAGGAACGGCCACCGGCCGAGCGCCGCCACCAGGCCGGCGCCGAGCAGGCCCAGCATGACGGCGTCGTTGTGGGCACCCGCGACCAGGTGCAGCAGGACGAGCGGGTTGAGGGCGCCCAGCCACAGCGCGGCGGCCGGGTCGGCGCCGCTGTGGCGGGCGAGTCGGGGCAGCGCGGCGGCCATCAGGGCCACGCCGGCGAGTGCGACGAGCCTCATCCCGAACAGTCCGGCGGGCAGTTCCCCGCGCGTCAGCGCCGACAGGACCGCCGCGACGGCGAGGAACACCGGGCCGTACGGGGCGCCGGTGTGGCGCCAGAGCGGGGCGACCTCGCCGGCGAGGGGGCCGCCGAGCTGCGACGGCCCGTACGCGTAGACGTCCATGTGCGCATCGACCATCGCCCCTTGGGCGAGGTAGCTGTACACGTCACGGCTGAACAGCGGTGGGGCGAGCAGCAGCGGGGCGGCCCAGACGGCGAGGACGAGCAGCAGGGCGCGGGGAGCGGGCGGTCTCGGCCCTCGGACCAGCCGGCCCAGCAGCGCCCAGGCCGCGATCAGCAGGACCAGTCCGAAGTACACCGCCACCAGGCCGAGGGCCGCGCGCGCGGAGGCCGGGTGCAGGAGGTCGCGTACGGGCAGGGCTCCGGCCGTCTCACCTCCTGCCGCGAGGAAGGCGGTGCCGGCCAGACCGAGTATCTGGCAGCGGCGGAGATCGACGGGGAAAGCCATGGCCAACACTCGGGCAGCGTGTCAACGTGGGGTGGCCTCACGGCGACGTGGAGCCCTCTGGAGGGGAGCGGGAGTGTGACCGGCCGGTGATCAGGTGCGGGGGGGGGGACGGGGACCGGCGAGTATCTGCCGGGTGCGGTGGTGTGCGGAGTGCGGGCTCGTCGTGGCTTGTCGCGCAGTTCCCCGCGCCCCTGAAGGCATGACGCCGACGCCGACCGAGATGTGAAGGCGTGCTCCCGACGCCCGCCGAGATGTTCTGTCAGAACACCGACAGGCCCGTCAGGGTCGTGAATCTGTCCAGGGCCGCCACACCGGCCACCGAGTTGCCCCGTTCGTCCAGGCCGGGGCTCCACACGCAGAGCGTGCAGCGGCCCGGGACGACCGCGATGATGCCGCCGCCGACACCGCTCTTGCCGGGCAGGCCCACGCGGTAGGCGAAGTCGCCCGCCGCGTCGTACGTGCCGCAGGTCAGCATGATCGCGTTGATCTGCTTGGCCTGGCTGAGGGTGAGCAGGCGGGTGCCGTCGGCGCGTATGCCGTGCCGGGCGAGGAAGGCGGTGGCGAGGGCGAGATCGGCGCAGGACGCCGCGATCGAGCACTGCCGGAAGTACTCGTCGAGCAGGACGGGCACCGGGTTGTCGATGTTGCCGTAGGACGCCATGAAGTGGCCGAGCGCGGCGTTGCGGTCGCCGTGCGCCGACTCGGACGCGGCGACCTCCTGATCGAAGGTCAGGTCCGTGTTACCGCTCTCCGCCCGCAGGAACGCCAGCAGCTCGCCCGATGCGTCGCCGGTACGGGTGTGCAGCCGGTCGGTGACGACGAGGGCGCCCGCGTTGATGAACGGGTTGCGCGGGATGCCGTTCTCGTACTCCAGCTGGACCAGGGAGTTGAAGGGGTTGCCGGAGGGCTCGCGGCCGACGTGTTCCCACAGGGCGTCGCCCTCGCGGGCCAGGACGAGGGCGAGGGTGAAGACCTTGGTGATGGACTGCGCGGAGAAGGGACGCCGCCAGTCCCCCACGCCGTACACCGTGCCGTCCGGCTCGGCGACGGCCATGCCGAAGCTGCGCGGGTCGCGGGCGGCGAGCGCCGGGATGTAGTCGGCGGCCCGGCCGCGGCCGGGTGTCCGCTCGATCTCCTCGGCGATGCGCTCCAGGACCGGCTGGAAGGTCGTCGACGACGTCATGATCCGATTGTCGCTCCTGCCGGTCCCGGTGCGCTCGCGTCCGTCAGGCCACCGGAGCCGGACCGCTGCCCGCCAGGACCTCCGGGCGCAGCAGCCCGGCGAGCGTCTCGGCGGGCAGCAGGCCCTTCTCCAGGACGAGTTCGGCCACGCCCCGGCCGGTGGCGAGGGCCTCCTTGGCGATGTCGGTGGCGGCCGTGTAGCCGATGTGCGGGTTGAGCGCGGTGACGAGGCCGATGGAGTTCTCGACGGTCGCGCGCAGCGCCTCGGTGTTGGCGGTGATGCCCGCCACGCAGCGTTCGGCGAGGGTGAGGCAGGCCGCGCGCAGGTGGGTGATGGACTCCGACAGGGAGTGCAGGATGATCGGCTCGAAGGCGTTGAGCTGGAGCTGTCCGGCCTCGGCGGCCATGGTGATGGTGACGTCGTTGCCGATCACCTCGAAGGCGACCTGATTGACGACCTCGGGGATCACCGGGTTGACCTTGCCGGGCATGATGGACGAACCGGCCTGCACCGGCGGCAGGTTGATCTCGTTGAGGCCGGCGCGCGGACCGGAGGACAGCAGGCGCAGGTCGTTGCAGCTCTTGGAGAGCTTGACCGCGATGCGCTTGAGCACACCGGACATCTGGACGAACGCGCCGCAGTCCTGGGTGGCCTCCACCAGGTTGGCCGCCGTCACCAACGGCAGGCCGGTGATGGCCGCGAGGTGGCGGCGGGCCGACTCGGCGTATCCGGCGGGGGCGTTGAGGCCGGTGCCGATCGCCGTGGCGCCGAGGTTGATCTCATGGATCAACTCGACGGCCTCGGCAAGACGGGACCGGTCCTCGTCCATCATGACGGCGTACGCGGAGAACTCCTGGCCGAGCGTCATCGGCACCGCGTCCTGCAACTGTGTACGGCCCATCTTGAGCACGTCGCGGAACTCGACGGCCTTGCGGGCGAAGGCGTCCTGGAGGACCGCCATCGCGTCTAGCAGCCCGCGCACCGCGAACACCGTCGCGATCTTGACGGCGGTCGGGTAGACGTCGTTGGTGGACTGGCCGAGGTTGACGTCCTCGTTGGGATGCAGGTACCGGTACTCGCCCTTGGCGTGACCCAGCAGTTCCAGGGCCCGGTTCGCCACGACCTCGTTGGCGTTCATGTTGGTGGAGGTGCCGGCGCCGCCCTGGACGACGTCGACGACGAACTGGTCGTGCAGCTTGCCGTCGCGGATCTCCCGGCAGGCGGCGACGATCGCGGCGGCCTTCTTCGGGTCCAGCAGCCCGAGTTCCTCGTTGGCGAGGGCGGCGGCCTCCTTGACGGCGGCCAGCGCGTCGATCAGGTGCGGGTAGGCGGAGATGGTCATGCCGGTGATGGGGAAGTTCTCCGTGGCCCGCAGGGTGTGCACACCCCAGTAGGCCTCGGCGGGAACGTCACGGTCCCCGAGCAGATCGTGTTCGGAACGGGTGGCGGCGGTCATGAGGGTGAGGGGTCCCTTTTCTGAGGAGTGAGAGCGGATTCACGCCCTTAAGGGGCGCGGGGAACTGCGCGACCAGCCACAGGGGGCCCGCAGTCGCCGACGGGGGAGATCCGGCACACCCTTAGGCGTGAGCCGATCCGACAACGGGCTCCAGCGAGCGAACGGGCCGCACACACCCGACCGGCTCCCCGCCCCCAAGCAGCGGCTCACCGGCGAACTCGGCAAGCAGCTCGGGATCGACACCCGCCCGGGCCAACGCGGCGGCAGCCACCGGCACCCGCGCCCGATTCGCACCATCCGCGATCTTCACAGCAACGGCCCGCCCATCGGCCAGCGCAGCGACCTGCACCCCTTCGAAGCCGTCCTTGGACAACAGCCCCGGCACCGCCCGCATCATCGCGGCGACGTCCCGGCCGGAGCCGGAGGCCATCTCGGCGTGCTCGCGCATCGCGTCGGCGACGCGGGCCTCGGGCGTGCCCGGCGCGGCGGTGACGATCCGGGCGGTGGCCCGGGCGAGGCCGTGCAGGGAGATGGAGAACAGGGGCGCCCCGCAGCCGTCGACGGTGACCCGGGCGATGCGCTGCCCGGTGAGGTCCTCGACGATCTCGGCGATGGCCTGCTGGAGGGGGTGGCCGGGATCGTGGTAGTTCTCCAGCGGCCAGTCGTTGAGGGCGCAGGTGTAGAGCATGGCCGCGTGCTTGCCGGAGCAGTTCTGCGCGAGCCGCGAGGGCAGCCGGCCCTCGCGCACCCAGGCGTCCCGGACGACCGGGTCGAACGGCAGGTCCGGGACGTTGCGCAGGTGGTCCTCGGTGAGCCCGGCGAGTTCGAGGATGCGCCGGGTACCGGCGAGGTGGCGTTCCTCGCCGGAGTGGCTGGCCGCGGTCAGCGACAGCAACTCGCCGTCGAGCGGCAGCCCGGCCCGGGCCATGGCCACGGCTTGGACGGGCTTGATCGCGGAGCGGGGGTAGAAGGCGGCCTCGATGTCTCCGATCTGGAGCTGGACCTCTCCGTCGGCGCCGAGGACGACGACGGAGCCGTAGTGGATGCCTTCGACGATTCCGCCGCGTATGAGGTGGGCGACGGGGGCGTGGACGGGTTCACGGACAAGGGGTGCGTCCGCGAGGGAACTGCTGTACATCACTGCCTGCTTCTCATGGAGCGGCGCGTTCCTCACGCGTCGGCTCCGGTGGTGGACGTGCGCGCGACACGGCCGCGGACGGCGAACCATCCGGCGACCAGTGCCCCGACGATCAGCGGCAGGCACAGCACGGTGGTGCGTCCCGCGCCGCCGTCGGCGTACATGAGGACCAGGACGGAGGCGAGGAACGCCAGCGTCACGAGCTCGGTCCAGGGGGAGCCCGGCAGCCGGTAGCCCGGGCGGGTCAGCTCGCCCTTCTGGGTCTTCTGCCAGAAGAGGAGGTGACAGATCATGATCATGCCCCAGGTGGCGAGGATACCGATCGCGGCGAAGTTCAGCACGATCTCGAACGCCTCGGCGGGCACGACGAAGTTGAGGCCGACGCCCAGCACGCAGATGCCGCTGGTGAGCAGGATGCCGCCGTAGGGGACCTGGCTGCGGCTCATCACGGACGTGAACTTCGGCGCGGACCCGGCCATCGCCATGGAGCGCAGGATGCGGCCGGTGGAGTACAGGCCGGAGTTGAGGGAGGACATCGCAGCGGTGAGGACCACGAGGTTCATCACGCCGCCGGCCGCCGGGACGCCGATGTTGGACAGCACCGTGACGAAGGGGCTCTCCCCCGCCGTGTACTTGTTCCAGGGCAGCAGCATCGACAGCAGGACGACGGAGCCGACGTAGAACACGCCCACGCGCCACATGATCGAGTTGATCGCCTTGGGCATGATCTTCTCGGGGTTCTGGGTCTCACCGGCCGCGACGCCGACGAGCTCGACGGAGGCGTAGGCGAAGACGACGCCCTGGATGATCAGCAGCATGGGGAGCAGGCCGTGCGGGAAGACGCCGCCGCTGTCGCTGATGAGGGACGGGCCGGGACTGTGACCGTCGACGGGGTGCTGGGTGACCAGCAGGAAGATGCCTATGCACATGAAGACGACGAGCGCGCCGACCTTGACGATCGCGAACCAGAACTCCAGCTCGCCGAAGATCTTCACCGAGATCAGGTTCACGGTGAGCACGACCGCCAGCGCGATGAGCGCGATCACCCACTGCGGGATGTCGGAGAACATGCCCCAGTAGTGGGTGTAGGTCGCGACGGCGGTGATGTCGGCGATGCCGGTGGTCGCCCAGTTGAGGAAGTACATCCAGCCCGCGGTGTAGGCGCCCTTCTCCCCCATGAACTCGCGGGCGTACGACACGAACGCGCCGGAGGAGGGCCGGTACAGCACGAGTTCGCCGAGGGCGCGGACGACGAGGAAGGCGAAGAGGCCGCAGACCGCGTAGGCGAGGAAGAGGGAAGGGCCCGCGTCGGCGAGGCGGCCGCCGGCGCCGAGGAAGAGGCCGGTGCCGATGGCGCCGCCGATGGCGATCATGTTGACGTGCCGGGACTTCAGGGACTTGCTGTAACCGGCGTCTCCGGCATCGACATGGCCGGAACGTTTCTGCACGCCTTCGTGCAGGGACTGCTCGCTCACGCCTCGGGTCCGCCTTCCGTGGGGGTGTCCGTGCGCGCGGGGCGCACGATGTCGGTGAGGGTCGTCTCGACCCGGTCGAGGTGGTGGGCCATGGCCTCCACCGCGTCGTTCTCGGAACCGTCCATCAGCGCCTCGACGATCGCCCGGTGCTCACGGTTGGACTGCTCGCGGCGGCCGCCCAGCTCGTTGAGGAAGGCGGACTGGCGGGCCAGCGCGTCCCGGATCTCCTCGATGACCCGGCGGAAGACCGGGTTCTGCGCGGCCTCGGCCACGGCGAGGTGGAACAGCGTGTCCATCGCGACCCAGGCGGTGGTGTCCGTCTCCCGTTCCATCCGGTCCAGGAGGTGGGCCAGGTGGTCGAGGTTCTCCGGGGTGCGGCGCCGCGCCGCGTACCCGGCGACCGGGATCTCGACGTGGCGGCGCACCTCCAGCAGGTCGCTGGCCGAGTAGTCGCCGAAGGTGGGGTCCTCGACGGTGCTGGCGACGACGAAGGTGCCCTTGCCGGTCCTGGAGACGGTCAGGCCCATGGTCTGAAGCGCCCGCAGCGCCTCGCGCAGCACGGGCCGGGAGACCTCCAGGGTGCGGCAGAGCTCCGCCTCGGAGGGGAGCTTGTCGCCGATCGCGTAGTCGCCGCGCTCGATGGCGTCGCGCAGATACGCCAGTACCGCTTCCATGGCGCTGATGCGACGTACGGGCTGTCCGGCTGTCCGGCTGTCTGACAGGTTCACGGTGGTGATCCTGGGGGTCGCGGGATGCGCCTGTCAAGGGGTCGCAACGAAACGTCAAGGGCGCCGAAAGCCCGCGTTCACGCGCCCGGCCCCTCGCCGTCGCGACCGGTCAGCCGGTGAGCACACCCGCCCCGAGCAGGCCGAACAGCAACAGGCCCACGACGATCCGGTAGATCACGAAGGCGTTGAAGGAGTGCTTGGCGACGAACTTCAGCAGCCAGGCGATGGAGCCGTAGGCCACCACGAAGGACACGATCGTGCCGACGGCGAGCGGGGCCGCGCCCACGCCGGTGCCCAGGGCGTCCTTGAGTTCGTAGAGGCCGGCGCCGGTCAGGGCGGGGATGCCGAGGAAGAAGGAGAGCCGGGTGGCGGCGACCCGGTCCAGGTCGAGGATCAGCGCCGTGGACATGGTCGCGCCGGAGCGGGAGAAGCCGGGGAAGAGCAGGGCGAGGATCTGGGAACTGCCGACGAGCATGGCGTCCTTGAAGGAGGTGTCGTCCTCGCCGCGCTTGTGCCGGCCCATCTGGTCCGCCGCCCACATCACCCCGCTGCCGGCGATCAGCGAGCCCGCCACCACCCACAGCGAGGCGAGCGGGCCCTGGATGAGCGGCTTGGCGGCGAGTCCGACGGCGACGATCGGGATCGTGGCGCAGATGACCCACCACGCGAACTTGTAGTCGTGGTGGTAGCGCTCCTCACGGTCGCGCAGGCCCCTCCCCCACGCGGAGACGATCCGCACGATGTCCTTGAAGAAGTACACGAGCACCGCGGCGATCGCGCCGACCTGGATGACGGCCGAGAACCCGACCACGGCGTGATCGTCGACGGGGATGCCCATGAGCCCTTCGACGATCTTCAGATGGCCGGTGGAGGAGACGGGCAGGAACTCGGTCACCCCCTCGACGGCTCCGAGGACGACGGCCTGACCGACGCTGATGACGCTCATGGGATCCAGTTCTGTGCGGGGTGGGACGGGCGTGGAGAGGACCGTCCTACTACACGCGGGCGAGAACGGGTCTCACAGACGCGCGAGCGCCACCCCCGCGAACGCCGCCCCGAGACCGGCCGCAAGGCTCGCCGTCACATTGAGGACGGCGTAGCCGCGGGCCCCCGTCTCCGCCAGCCGCAGCGTCTCGTAGGAGAACGTCGAGTACGTCGTCAGGGCCCCGCACAGACCCGTGCCGAGCAGCAGCTGGACGTGTCCCGCCACGCCGGTGAGCAGCCCGAGGACGAGGCAGCCGGTGACGTTCACCGCGAAGGTGCCCCAGGGGAAGACGGAGTCGTGCCGGGACTGCACCGCGCGGTCGGTGAGGTAGCGCAGCGGGGCGCCGACCATCGCGCCCCCGACGACCAGCAGCCAGTTCACAACGACCTCTTACCCTTCGTGTCCGTTTCGCCCGGAGTGCCCTCTCGGGAGGTGTACCGGATGACCTCGCAGTCGTCGAGGGTCACCAGGCCCTCGGTGACGAGTTCGTCGAGCTGGGGCAGGAAGGCCCGCACGCGTGGCTCGGTGTCGACGATCACGACGGCGACCGGCAGGTCCTCGCTCAGGGACAGCAGCCGCGAGGTGTGGATCAGCGAGGAGGCGCCGAAACCCTCGACGCCCCGGAAGACGCTGGCGCCCGCGAGGCCCGCCGCGTGGGCCCGGTGGACGATCTCCGAGTAGAGCGGCTTGTGGTGCCAGGTGTCGTTCTCGCCGACGAAGACGGTCAGGCGCAGGGCCCTGCCGGTCAACCGTGTCATGGCTGCCTCCGTTTCAGGACACGGCGGGTCGACCAGGCCGCGAGCCACACCGCCGTGAGCGCCGCGATCGGGGTCGCGGCGAGGTAGGCCAGGCCGGCGCGGAGGTGGCCGCCGTCGGCCAGCTTCTGGATGTCGACGGCGTAGGTCGAGAAGGTCGTGAAGCCCCCGAGGACGCCTGTGCCGAAGAAGGGACGGACCAGACGGTGGGCGGGCCGGAACTCGGTGATGACCACCATGAACACGCCGATCACGGCGCAGCCGGCGACGTTGACCCAGAAGATCGTCCAGGGGAAGCCGCCGGTGTGCGACGGCCACCACAGGGACGCCGCGTAGCGGGCGGCGGCCCCCGCTCCCCCGCCGAGCGCCACCGCCGCGACGACGGGCGCCTGGGCGCGCCAGGCGGGCGGGTGCATGGCAGCGGGCCGGATGCGGAGGCTTTCCGTCTCGGGGGCCGTCATGGTCGTACGTCTCCTACTCGCCGGGGCCCGGGATCGTGCGGGCGCGTGCCGTCGCAAGTAGGGACCGTTGGCGGCGTCCGTGCCGCGGTTCGGGTACGGCGGGCCCCACCGCCGCGCCGCGAGAGGTGTCGCGGCCGGGGTTCAGGTTAACCCCGGCGGCGAACCGGCGTCATTTCGGGCCGGGTGGCTCGCAGATCGCCACGCCCGGCTCCCAGAGGCTGCCCAGCACGAGGTGTCCGCCCGCTTCGCACACGCTGGTGACCATCCGGTAGCCGGAGTGGCGGCGGGCGAGGTGGTGGACGACGCGGCCCTCGTCGTCGAAGGCCAGGACGGCGATCGTGCCGGTGGGACGGAAGGGAGCGCGTACGGCCACGCGGGCGGCGGCGCGGCGGACCGCGGGCGCGCTGCGGTGGAACAGGTCGAGGGCGGGGACGCGGGGCCCGGCCAGCGCGACCCACACCGGTCCGTCCGGGGCGCCGCGCCAGAGGTTGTCGGGCATGCCCGGGAGGTTCTCGGCGAAGGGCTCGCTCCGGCCGGCGCCGGGTCCGGTGAGCCGGTAGCGGATGAGCCGGCGGGCGCCGGTCTCGGCGACGACGAGGAACGACTCGTCGGCCGCGGCGGCGAGCCCGTTGGCGAACTGGAGGCCGTCCAGCACCACCTCGGGGGTGTCCGCGCCGGGGGCCAGGCGCAGCAGGCGCCCTGTTCCGGTGTGTTCGACGATGTCGCCGATCCAGTCGTCCAGGGGGTGGCGGCGGCTGGAGACGGTGAAGTACACGCTGCCGTCGGAGAGGGACACGACGTTGCTGGCGAACCGCAGGGGCTCCCCCGCCACCGCGTCGGCGAGGACGCGGACCGTGCCGTCGCCGGTGCCGACGCGCAGCAGTCCGCGTTCGGCGTCGCACACCAGCAGGTCGCCGTCCGGGAGGAGTTCGAGCCCGAGCGGCCTGCCGCCGGTGTCGGCGATCACCTCGGAGCGGGCCGTCACCGGGTCCCCCAGGCCGTCCAGGCGCAGGATGCGGCCGTCCGCCAGGCCGGTCAGCACGCGGCCGCGCGGGTCGGCGACCACGTCCTCGGGGCCGTGGCCCACCGCGACGTAGTGGCGTGGGACGAGTGCCGTGGGACGGTCCATCGCGCGCGTGTCCTTCACCGTGGGGGGAGATTCCGGGGGCTGGGTCCTACCGGGTCGCCTACCAGCCCTTTTCAAACATCCGGGCGACCTCGGCGATACGCATGTCGTCGCGGTGGTAGTGCACGCGGCCCTCGGACCGGCTGGTGCGCAGCATGCCGGTGGCCTGGAGCAGCCGGAGGTGGGTGACGGCGACCGGGCGGGGCATCGAGAACCTCTCGGCCACGGCGTCCGCGGTGACACCGTGCGCGGCGGGTCCGGGTTCCTTCAGCCAGGCCAGGATGCGCAGGCGCGTGTCGTCGGTGGGAGTCCTCAGCATGTCCTGCCCCTGCCTCGCGGCTCTGTCCTCTTACCGCGTCTTCCCACTGTCTCGCAGTCGAAGCAGCCTCGCTCGGGACTCGGCATCCTTGACCGATACCGAACAGCCGTATCACGCAAGCGAGTTCGGAAACGAGAGAGGGCCCGGCCGCGTGCATGCGGCCGGGCCCCATCTCTCCGTGGGTCAGCGGTGGCGGAACCAGGACATCGACGACAGCGCCCGGTCGTCGTAGCCGAACAGCGCCTGGTTCTCCCAGGCGTTGCCGGAGGACGCGTCGGTCGGGTCCCAGCCGTTGCCGTTCACCGCGGTCCAGGTCGCCTCCCAGTAGAAGATGCCGAGGCCACGGCCGTTCGGGACGGCCTCCACGATGCTCGCCACGTCGTTCATCCACCGGGTCTGGCCGGACACGCTCGCCGGGTAGCCGGGGACCAGTTCGGCGCTGGTGTCGATGATGTTCTCGTGCGCGTCCTCGCTGTCCAGGCGGAACGGGTAGGCCGTCTCGGCGACGAAGACGGGCTTGCCGTAGCGGGAGGCCGCGTCGTCGAGGGTGGTCTGGAAGTCGGCCAGCGTGCCGTGCCAGTAGCCGTAGTACGACAGGCCGATCGCGTCGAACTTCACGCCGTTGGAGCGGGCGCTGTCGAACCACCAGCGGGTGCCGGCCAGGTCACCGCCCTCGGCGAGGTGCAGGGCGACGGTCGTGCCGGAGTTGACCGCCTTGACAGCGTCGTAGCCGGAGTTGAGCAGACCGGCCAGCTGCGGCCAGTTGGAGGTCGATCCCTCGTTCCACAGCATGCCGCCGTTGATCTCGTTGCCGACCTGGACCATGTCGGCGGTGGTGCCCTGCGCCTTCAAGGCGTTCAACACGTCGTACGTGTGGTTGTACACGTCTGTCTTGAGTTGACTGTACGAGTGTCCGGACCAGGCGGCGGGCTTGTCCTGGCGGCCCGGGTCGGCCCAGAAGTCCGAGTAGTGGAAGTCGACCAGCAGCTTCATGCCCTGCGCCTTGACGCGCTTGGCCGTGGCGAGGACGCGCGCCTTGTTGTTGTAGCCGTCGGCCGGGTTCACCCAGACCTTGAGGCGCGCGTAGTTCATGCCGGACGACTTGAGGATCGCCAGCGGGTCTCCGGCCGTGCCGGAGCTGTTCCGGTAGACGCCGCCCCTGGCCTCGCTCTTGGCCAGGGACGAGATGTCGGCACCCTTGATCGACGTACTGGAGGTGCCCGACGTGAAGGTCAGGTCGTCAACGTTGATCCAGTTGCCCGCGTTGGCGTCACTGTTGACGCTGATCGTGCACTGATTGCTGGTCACATTGACCGGCACGACGATCCGGATCCACCCACTGGCCGAGACCGGCAGGTCGGTGCGCTGCTCGGCACCACCGCAGTTCTTCAGCGCTATGTACGCGGACTTCTGCCCGCCGCCGGAGCGCACCCAGGCGGTGAGCTTGTACGCGCCGTTGGTGAGTCCGGACAGGTACTGGTACGTCTCCACCTTGTAGGCGGTGGAGGCCCAGTGGCTCAGGCGGTAGCTGCCGCCGTGGCCGCCGGACTCGGTGAACGAGGCGCCGGTGTCGCCGTACTCGGACCAACCGCCGGGTGTGGCCGCGCCCGCGCCGTCGGCCTCGAAGCCGCCGTTGGTCAGCGTGCTCGCGGCGTGGGCGGAGGTGGCGGGCAGGGCGGTGAGGGCGAGCCCCGCCGCGAGGGGGAGCAGCAGGGTTCTGAGCGTGCGTCTGGGATGGAACATCGTCGTCCGTCGTCCCTTCGACGTGGGGGTTGGGGGTGCCTCTCGCCCGGAGGTGAGGCGAGAGAGCCCCTCCGCCCGCGGCTCCTGCGGCTCGCACGGGCGGAGGGGAGTCGGTTCAGCCGTCGAGCCGGACGACCCGGACGGCTCCGGCCGGGACCGCCAGGCGGCCCGCGGCGCGTTCACCGGTCAGCAGTTCGGTGCCGTCGGCCTCCAGCGGCACCTTGGCGTCCGAGGCGGTGTGGTTCACGGCGAACAGGTAGGTGCCCGACTCGCCGGTGCGGCGCACCACTTCGACGTCCCGGGGCAGGTCGGCGCGCGGGGCGAGCCGCGCGTCCTCGACCGCCCAGCCGAGCAGGGCGTCGAGTCCGTCGGCGCCGAGCCGGGTGGAGACGTACCAGGCGATGCCCTCGCCGAGGCGGTGCCGGGTGACGGCGGGCCGCCCGGCGGTGAGGCCGTCGGCGTACGTCAGGACGGTCTCGGCGCCGCGCGGCACCACGAACTCCGTCCACACGTCGGCGGCCAGCTCGGATCCGTCGGGGCCGGTGACGCTCACCCGCTCGCCGGGCAGCAGCGGTGAGAACTCCTCGACGGTGAGGCCGAGGACGTCCCGCAGGGGGCCCGGGTAGGCGCCCTCGTGGACGGCGTCGTGCTCGTCGACGATGCCGGAGAAGTAGGAGACGACCAGTGTGCCGCCGTTGTCGACGTAGGTCTTCAGGTTGCGCCCGGCCGCTTCCGTCATCAGGTACAGGGCCGGTACGACGACAAGGGGATACCTCGACAAGTCGGCTTCCGGGTGGGCGAAGTCGACGGTGAGGTGGCGGTCGTAGAGGGCCTCGTAGAAGGAGTCGGCGCGTTCGCGGGCGTCGTGGTCGACGCTGGGGCGCCAGTCGAGGTTCTGCGCCCACCAGGAGTGCCAGTCCCACAGTACCGCCACGTCGGCCTCGGTGCGGGTGCCGCGGATCTCGCTCAACGCGTCGACGGCCGAACCGAGTTCGACGACCTCGCGCCACACACGGGTGTCGGTGCCGCCGTGCGGGACCATCGCCGAGTGGAACTTCTCGGCGCCTCGCCGGGACTGGCGCCACTGGAAGAACATGGCGCCGTCGGAGCCGCGCGCCACGTGGGTGAGGGAGTTGCGGGCCATCTGACCGGGGGCCTTGGCCGGGTTGCGGGGCTGCCAGTTGACGCCCGAGGTGGAGTGTTCCAGCAGCAGCCAGGGGGCGCCGCCCGCGACGGAGCGGGTGAGATCGGCGGCCATCGCCAGGTTGACGTGGGTGCGACGGCCGTCGGTGATCAGGTAGTGGTCGTTGGTGACGATGTCGACCTCACGGCCCCAGGCCCAGTAGTCGACGGAGTCGCACTGGCTCAGCGCCGTCATGAAGTTGGTGGTGACCGGGACGCCCGGGGACAGGCGGTGCAGGATGTCCCGCTCCGTCACGAAGTTCTCGCGCATGGTGGCGTCGGCGAACCGCTTGTAGTCCAGCGCCTGGCCCGGGTTGACGGCCGCGGGGGTGAGCCGGGGCGGGTTGATCTGGTCGAGGTCCGCGTAGCGCTGGCCCCAGAAGGCCGTGCCCCAGGCCTCGTTGACCGCGTCGACCGTGCCGTACGTCGTCGCCAGCCAGCGGCGGAAGTGGGCGGCGCACGAGTCGCAGTAGCACGCCGAGACGGGGACGCCGTACTCGTTGTGCACGTGCCACATCGCCAGGGCCGGGTGGTCGCCGTAGCGTTCGGCGAGCTTCGTGGTGATGGCGGCGGCGGCCGCGCGGTAGTCCGCGTTGCTGTGGCAGATCGCGGCGCGGGAGCCGAACTCGTAGCGCACGCCCTCGGCGGTCACGGGCAGGGCGTCGGGGTGGGCCCGGTAGAACCAGGCGGGCGGTACGACGGTGGGAGTGCCGAGGTCGACGCGGACGCCGTGCTCGTGCAGCAGGTCCAGGAGCCGGTCGAGCCAGCCGAAGTCGTGACGGCCGGGTGAGGGCTCCAGCAGCGCCCAGGAGAAGATCCCGACACTCACCATGGTGACGCCGGCCTCGCGCATCAGCCGGACGTCCTCCTGCCAGACGCTCTCCGGCCACTGCTCGGGGTTGTAGTCCCCACCGAAGGCGAGCCTGGTGAGGCCCCTGGGGGTGGTCTCCGGCATGGATGGTCTCCCGGTCGGTCGATCAAATGGGAACGTGCACACACAGCGGCGCAGTGCGGAGCCCAACATAACCGCACAGCAACAACCATTGACAAGTGTCCGGGATGTTTCTCTACTGTGAACGCTCACAGAAGCATGGCAGGTTCTCGCAGCAGGCGAGGACCCCAGGTCAGGGGAGAGATCCATGCCGCACACGAAGCGCCGCCGCCTCGTGACATCCGCCGTCGCCCTCACGCTCGGCGCCACCGCCCTCGCCGCCTGCGGCTCGGAATCCGGGGACAGCGAGACCGAGTCGGGGCCGGCCTCGCTGACGTACTGGACCTGGACGCCCGGCATGGACAAGGTCGTGGACCTGTGGAACAAGGGGCCGGGCAAGAAGGACCAGATCACCGTCACGGTGAAGAAGCAGGCGTCCGGCGACACGCTCATCACCAAGATCCTCACCGCGCACAAGGCGGGCAAGGCGCCCGACCTGGTGCAGGCGGAGTACCAGGCGCTGCCCACGCTGGTCAGCAACGACGCCCTGGCGGACATATCGAAGAACGTGGGCGACGCGAAGGACAGGTACGCCGACGGTGTCTGGCAGCAGACGACGCTGGGCACCGACGCCGTCTACGCGGTCCCGCAGGACATCGGGCCGATGATGTTCTACTACCGCGAGGACCTGTTCAAGGAGTACGGCCTGACGGTGCCGACGACCTGGGACGAGTTCGCGAAGACCGCGCGCAAGCTGAAGCAGGCCGCCCCCGACAAGGACCTCACCACCTTCTCGGCCAACGACTCCGGCCTCTTCGCGGGCCTCGCCCAGCAGGCGGGCGCCAAGTGGTGGACGACCTCCGGTGACCAGTGGAAGGTCGCCATCGACGACGCGGCGACGCGGAAGGTCGCGAAGTTCTGGGGCGGCCTGGTCAAGGAGGGCGCCATCGACAACCAGCCGATGTACACCCCGGCCTGGAACAAGGCGCTCAACACCGGCAAGCAGATCGCCTGGGTCAGCGCCGTGTGGGCACCGGGCACGCTCACCACGGCCGCCCCCGCCACCAAGGGCAAGTGGGCCATGGCCCCGCTCCCCCAGTGGTCCGCGAACGAGAACAGCACGGGCAGCTGGGGCGGTTCCTCCACCGCCGTCACCACGGACTCCGAGCACCAGCAGGCAGCCGCCAAGTTCGCCACCTGGCTGAACACCGACTCCGACGCCCTCAACGCCCTGGCCAAGGAGAGCGGCATCTACCCGGCCGCCAAGAACGCCCAGACCAGTGGCGCCTTCCTCAAGCCGCCGGCCTACTTCTCCAACCAGGCCGACTTCTACAGCAAGGCCGCCGACATCGCGGAGACCACGGCGCCGTCCGCCTGGGGCCCCAACGTGAACGTCGCCTACACCACCTTCAAGGACGCCTTCGGCGCCGCCGCGAAGAACAAGTCGGACTTCGGCGCCGCGCTGAAGGAGATGCAGGACGACACCGTCGCCGACATGAAGAAGCAGGGCTTCGAGGTCGCGGAGTGAAAAGCACGGCACGTCGGCGGTCGTACGGGGTCAAGGGGGCCCCGTACGCCCACCCGTCTCCCACCACCACCCTCAAACGAGCGCGAAGCGCCCCCTATTTTTTCCTCATCCCGGCGACGATCCTGTTCGCACTGTTCTTCGCACTGCCCATCGGCTACGCGCTCTGGCTCAGCCTCCGCAAGGTGAAGGTCTCCGGCCTCGGCCTGGGCTCCGGCGCCCGCAAGGAGGTCTGGGCCGGTCTGGAGAACTACACCGACGCCCTCACCGACAGCGAGCTGGTGAACGGGGCGCTGCGCGTGCTGGGCTACGGCTGCATCGTCGTCCCCGTCATGCTCGGCCTCGCCCTGCTCTTCGCGCTGATGCTGGACTCCGAGAAAGTGCGGCTGGCCCCCTTCACCCGGCTCGCGATCTTCCTGCCGTACGCCGTCCCCGGTGTGGTGGCGGCGTTGCTGTGGGGCTTCCTGTACCTGCCGGACGTCAGCCCCTTCTACTTCGTGCTCGACAAGCTGGGCCTGCCGCAGCCGGACCTGCTGGACGGCGGGCCGCTGTACCTGGCGCTGTCGAACATCGCGGTCTGGGGCGGCACCGGCTTCAACATGATCGTCATCTACACCTCGCTCCAGTCGATCCCGGCGGAGGTGTACGAGGCGGCGAAGCTGGACGGCGCCACCCCGGCGCAGATCGCGCTGCGGATCAAGATCCCGATGGTGGCGCCGTCGCTGGTGCTGACCTTCTTCTTCTCGATCATCGCGACGCTCCAGGTGTTCAGCGAACCGACCACCCTCAAGCCGCTCACCAACTCGGTGTCCACCACGTGGAGTCCGCTGATGAAGGTGCACCGGGACGCGTTCGGCGAGGGTGACATCTACTCCGCCGCGGCGCAGGCCGTGATCATCGCGTTCGTCACGCTCCTGCTGTCCTTCGGCTTCCTGCGGGCCGCGAACCGTCGTCAGAAGCAGGAGGCAGCCCGATGAGCTCCCTTGCCGTTTCCCAGGCCGAGCCGGTGGCGAGCACCGCGCCGGGTGCCGCCCAGGGCCGCCCGCCGCTGCGCCGCCGGATCGCCCTGATCCCCACGGTCACGCTGTTCCTGGGGGCGGTCTACTGCCTGCTGCCGGTGGCCTGGGTGGTCATCGCGGCCACGAAGTCCGGCAGTGAGCTGTTCTCCACGTTCACGTTCCTGCCGGGCACGGGCTTCGCCGACAACTTCCGGGATCTGAGCGCCTACCGCGACGGCGTCTACTGGTCGTGGATGGGCAACTCCGCCCTGTACGCAGGGCTCGGTGCCCTGCTGTCGACGTGCGTGTCGGCGTTCAGCGGCTTCGCGCTGGCGATCTACCGTTTCCGGGGTCGCGAGACGATCTTCAACGTGCTGCTCGCGGGTGTGCTGATGCCGCCGGTGATCCTGGCCATCCCGCAGTACCTGCTGCTGGCGAAGGCCGACCTCACGGACTCCTACCTGTCCGTGCTGCTGCCGCAGATCCTGTCGCCGTACGGCGTCTACCTCGCCCGGATCTATGCCGCCGCCGCGGTGCCGGCCGACGTGGTCGAGGCCGGCCGGATGGACGGGGCGAGCGAGTGGCGGATCTTCACGCGGATCGCGCTGCCGATGATGATCCCGGGCATGGTGACGGTGTTCCTGTTCCAGTTCGTGGCGATCTGGAACAACTTCCTGCTGCCGTACATCATGATCAGCGACGACGAGAAGTTCCCGATCACCCTCGGCCTGTTCACGTTGCTGGAGCAGGGCGCCAACACCCCGGCGCTGTACACCCTGGTGATCACGGGCGCGCTTCTCGCGGTGCTGCCGCTGGTCGCTCTCTTCCTGGTCATCCAGCGGTTCTGGAGTCTGGATCTGCTCTCCGGAGCCGTAAAGTCATGACCATGAACGCTGCGGGGGGCAGGCGCAGGCCGCCCACGATCCACGACGTGGCGCGCGAGGCGGGGGTCTCGCGCGGCACGGTCTCGCGTGTGCTCAACGGCGGCCACTACGTCAGCCCGGCCGCCCAGGAGGCGGTGAACGCGGCCATCCGCAGGACGGGTTACGTCGTCAACCGGCACGCCCGCTCCCTGATCACCGGGCGGTCCGACTCGATCGGCTTCCTGCTGACCGAACCGCAGGAGAAGCTGTTCGAGGACCCCAACTTCAACGTCCTGCTGCGCTGCTGCACCCAGGCGCTGGCCGCGCACGACATCCCCCTGCTGCTGATGCTGGCCGGGACGCGGGACGAGCGGCGGCGGATCACGCGGTACATCACCGCGGGCCACGTCGACGGCGTGCTGCTCGTCTCCAGCCACTCCGCCGACCCGGTCGCCGAGCAGCTGCACGAGGCGGGGGTGCCCCTCGTGCAGTGCGGCAAGCCCATGGGGCGTGGCACCAAGGTGAGCTACGTGGCGGCGGACGACCGGGACGGCGCCCGCGACATGATGCGCCACCTGCTGTCGCTGGGCCGCCGCCGTATCGGCATGGTGAACGGCCCGGTGGACACCCCGGGCGGTGTCGATCGCCTCGCCGGCTACAAGGAGGTGCTCACGGAAGCGGGCCTCGAGATCGACGAGCGGCTCATCGTCACGGGCGACTGGGGCCGGGCCAGCGGCGAGGCGGGCGCCGAGCAGTTGCTGGCTCAGGTCCCGGACCTGGACGCGGTGTTCGTCGCCTCGGACCTCATGGCGCAGGGCGTGCTGGCCGCCCTCCAGCGGGCGGGGCGGCGCGTGCCGCAGGACGTCGCGGTGGGCGGCTTCGACGACTCCCCGGCCGCCGTGGCCTCCAGCCCTGAGCTCACGACCATCCGGCAGCCGTGGGACCGGATCAGCGCCGAGATGGTGCGGGTGCTGCTCGCGCAGATCGGGGGCGAGGATCCGGCGGCGGTGATCCTGCCGACGGAACTGGTCAAGCGGGAGTCGACCTAGGATCCGGTGCCCGGTGAGAGGCATGCACTGCATGCACGGACATTGAATGTCACGCCGGTGTTACCGTTCACATATGGCGTCGAAAACGGCTGGTGCGCGGCTCGAGGAACGGTGGCGGGACATCCTGTCGGCGCACGCGCGCACGATGTGCGAGATCGACCGGGTGCTGCATCCGCACGGCCTCGGCGCGTCCGACTTCGAGGTCCTGGACATCCTCGCCACGGCGGCGCCCGAGGAGGGCGACCAGTGCCGGGTGCAGAACCTGGTCGGGCGGGTCCACCTCAGCCAGAGCGCGCTGTCCCGGCTCATCGCCCGGCTGGAGAAGGACGGGCTGGTGACGCGCTCGGTGTGCGCGGAGGACCGGCGCGGCGTGTGGGTGGCCCTGACCTCCAAGGGCCGTGACCTGCACGCGGAGGTACTGCCACTGCAGCGGGCCGCGCTGGCCCGGGCCCTGGGCGCGTAAACCGCCCGGGCCCGGGCTCCGGCCCGCTCGGTCCTACGGACGTGCCAGCAGGGTGCGTACTCCCTCCGAGGTGAGGGTCAGGCGGTGCTCCGAGCTGCCGTCTATGGTGAGCGACAGGTCGTCGGCCGGCCACTGGGCGGCCAGGGCGCCGAGCGGCACCAGGCGGTAGCGGGAGACGAACGGCAGCAGCCCGGCCATCTCCACCTCGGAGGTGAACACGGGCACCACCGGCTCGCCACCGGGCTGCTCCAGCACCGGCAGCGCCACCGCCGAGGGGTTGGCGGCGTCGGCGTCGTTCGCGTCGTCGGGCACGGGGATGAGCACGTCGCTGTTGGCGAGCGCGTCCAGAGCCGCCGCGTCCTCGGTGTTCTCGGTGAGGACGTCCAGAGCCCGCTGGGCGGGCGTGGGCGTGGGGTCGTTTGCGGGTGTCTCCATGGCAGATTCCCTGGTAGCGGCGGTCGTGCGGCCCGCCCGGGGCATGATCCGCCCCGGACGCGGTGCTGCTCGCGTACCCGATCGTGCCCGGGACAATCCTGGTTGATCTTTGAGGTTCAGGGGATGGGTGGGACGCGATGCAGGAGAGGGCAGAGCAACCCGTCCGCCACCCGCGATCAGCCGTAGGAACCCAAGCCGTTCCGATCGACTGCCGCCCGGATCCGGCTCAGCCACTCCCCGGCCAGTCTGCGCCCGTCGGGGAGCTGGTCGTCTCGGTCCCAGCGCCATGTTGTGATCATCGCCAGCACGAGGATCCGGCACTCGCGCAGCAATTCCTGATCGACGCCCGGATAGTGCTCGTCGGCTTCTTCGGGCGCATGGGCGAGGTCGAATTCGACGGGCCCGCGGCAGCACGTCTCGAGGTCGATGAACAGCAGCCCGTTCCTCGTGGTGAGGAGGTTGCCCGGGTGGGGCTCGCCGTGCAGCAGCTGCTCGGCGGCACCGCGCTCGCCGATCGCTCGTCTGAGGCTCCGCAACGTGTCCCCGAGCAGTTCCCGGTCCGTGCCAGCGAGCGCCGGCGTGCGGCCGTGGTTCGCCACGAGTTGTTGAGCCTGCTCGACTCGGTCCGTGAAGTGCGGGGCAGGCACAGCTAGTTCGCGCATGCCGGTATGCAGCAGCTTGAGCGCGGTGGCGTAGTCGGCCGGTGAGATCTCTCGGGGCATAGCGGGTTCGTAGTAGGTCCACAGCGTGATCTCGAAGCCGTCACGCTCATGGACGCGTGGCTCCACTCGAGGCTCGAGAGCAGCCACGGGGCATCCGGCTCCGGCGAGCCGCTGCGCGAGGTCGAGTTCGAACTGTGCGACCTCATGCGCCGCAGGTGCCACCCGGGCCAGGACATCGCACGGCAGCAGACGCAGAGTGAGCTTGTTGGAGTCATGAAGAACGCGCGCGTCGTCGGCTGTCAGGCCGAGTGAAGAGGCGGTCGACAGGGCCGCGGCCACCGCCCGGCGGGTCTCAGACGTCTTCATCGTCGCCCGGCCCCTCTCTCTTGACCATTAGGTGCGCGGGCCGGTGTGCAGAACGGCGAATACCCCGCGGGCCCGGGTGCCGTCCGGAAGCTGCCAGGCGCCGGTGACCTGGCCGGTCGCTCCCGGGGAGGGGGGAAGCGGGCCGTCGGGGGCAGGGCTCAGGACCCGGTGCAGGTGGAGGGTCGTGCCGTGCGGGGCGGTCAGCCGGGTGCCGTCCTGGCCGTCGGTGGCGACGAAGTCCGTGGGGAGGGGGCCTTCGCCGGTGTGGGAGGCGGCGACCTCCCGGTCGGCCTCGTGGCTGACGCTCTGGGCCTGGGCCTGCGCCCGGCCGTCGATCAAGGCGGCCAACTGGGCGACCAGGACGGGGTCGTGGCAGCCGTCGTAGGCCCAGCGCCGCCCGAGCACGCCGTGCTCCATGGTGCCCACCAGGGCGTGCTCCGCCCCGTCGAGGGCGGCACCGCGATAAGTGAGCGGGACCTGGTAGGTGACGGGCTGAGGCCCCGAGGTGTCGGTGACGACCATGAACTCGATCCCGACCTCGCCCTCCGGGTCGTCCAGCCGGAACCCGCCGGCCTTGGCCAGCTGCGGTCCGGCAGCACCCCCGCGGTACCACGGACGGGACGGCAGCCAGGAGGTGAGCAGTTCCAGCTTGGTCGGTGCGACCGTGGTGCGGTGGATGACGGCCATGCCCAGGGTTTCCTTCCGTCCGTTGCGCCGGCTCGAGGGCGCAGGTGGTGGCCCACGCGCGCATTAGATCAGCCGTCATACCGGCTTGACCACGCGATTACCGGTGAGGGCGAGCCAGCCCGGAGGTCGCACGGGGTTCTCATTCGGGCCGTCAAGGGGTGTCGGCGCGCCGGATGTTACCGGTAACATCACCCTCGCCCTCCCTCGCCCGCCCTCGCTTCGAGCCGTACGCGCCATGTCCTCCGCCCGCCGCACCCGGCCGGCCGTCCCCCGGAGTCCGCGTGACCGACCAGCCCACCGCGCAGCGCGCGGTCAGCCTCTCCCCCGACGCGCCGGCCCCGGTCTTCAGCCGGTCCGCCACGGTCGCCTCCTGTGCGGGCTTCGTGCTCATGGGTGCGCTGCAGGCCCTGTACGGGCCCGCGATCCCCGGCTTCCGCGCGGAGTTCGGGCTCTCGCCGTCCGCCGCCGGGCTGGGGCTCAGTGCCCACTTCGTCGGCGGCGTGGCCGGTGTACTGCTGTTCGACCGGCTCTACGGGCGGGTCGGCAACCGGCACCTCCTCGGCAGCTCCTACCTGCTGATGGCGGTCGGCGCGGCAGGTTTCGCGCTGGCGCCCGGCTGGCCCGTCGCCCTGGCGGCGGCCCTGCTCGCCGGGCTCGGTTTCGGCGGCATCGACTACGGCCTCAACCAGCTGTTCGCCGTGGGTTTCGGCCACCGTTCCACCGCGATGCTGAACATCCTCCACGCCCACTTCGGCATCGGCGCCATCCTCAGTCCGGCCCTGATCGGCGTGGTCGGCTCCGAGCACTACCCGGCCGTCTTCCTCGGTTTCGCCCTCGCCAACCTGCCGTTGCTGCTGTGCCTGAGGGGGGTACGGAACGACGCGCCCGTCCCGGCCGCCGACGAGGCGAGCCGTGGCGGGGTCCTCCGGCGGAGCCTCGCCTCGGTGCTCGGCGTCTTCGTCGCGCTCTACGTCCTGCACGTGGGCATCGAGGCCGGTGTCGGCGGCTGGGAGCCCACGCACCTGGAGACCGTCGGCTACGGCGCGGGCGTGGCCGCCACCGCCACCTCCGTGTACTGGCTGATGATGACCGTCGGCCGCTTCCTGGTCGCGCCGCTCGCGCTGCGCTTCTCCGCCCAGGCGATCATCACCGTCTCCTGCGCGGGCATGACGGTGTGTCTGCTGGCCGCGTCCGTGCCGGCGCTGGCGCCGTACGCGTACGCCGGTGTCGGTCTGTTCATCGCGCCGATCTTCCCCACCGGGCTGCCGTGGCTGAACCGGGCCGCCCCGCGGGCCCGCAGAGCCGGTGCCCTCGTCATCGCCGCGTCCATGGTCGGTGGTGTCGTGGCGGGTCCGGCGCTGGGCAAGGCCATCGAGTGGTCGGACGTCCGCGCGGTGCCGCTGCTGTTGTGCGGTGTCTCGGCGCTGTGCCTGGCCGCGACGCTCTGGCTGATCCGCGTCACCCGCTCCCACTGAAACGTCCACCGACGCCCACCGACATCCATTGACGTCCATCGACGTCCTTGACTTCCGCCCGCATCCCGAAGGGAAGCCTGCTCATGCCCGCCCTGACGACGACGTCCGACGGATTCCTGCTGCACGGCGAGCCGTTCCGGATCATCTCCGGTGCGCTGCACTACTTCCGTGTCCACCCCGGCCTGTGGTCCGACCGGCTGCGCAAGGCGCGGCTGATGGGCCTCAACACGGTGGAGACGTACATCCCGTGGAACCACCACCAGCCCGACCCCGAGGGCCCCCTCGTGCTCGACGGCCTCCTCGACCTGCCCCGGTTCCTCCGACTCGCCCGGGACGAGGGGCTGCACGTGCTGCTGCGTCCCGGCCCGTTCATCTGTGCCGAGTGGGACGGCGGCGGCCTGCCCGACTGGCTGACGTCGGACCCGGACATCCGGCTGCGGTCCAGCGATCCGCGTTTCACCGGGGCCGTCGACCGCTACCTGGACCTGCTGCTGCCCGCGCTCCGGCCGCACCTGGCCGCGGCGGGCGGTCCCGTCATCGCCGTGCAGGTGGAGAACGAGTACGGGGCCTACGGCGACGACAGCGCGTATCTGAAGCACCTGGCCGACGCGTTCCGCTCCCGGGGCGTCGAGGAGCTACTGTTCACCTGCGACCAGGGCGACCCCGAGCACCTGGCCGCCGGGAGCCTGCCGGGCGTGCTGACCGCCGGCACCTTCGGCAGCCGGGTCGAGCAGAACCTCGGGCGGCTGCGCGAGCACCGACCCGAAGGCCCGCTGTTCTGCGCGGAGTTCTGGATCGGCTGGTTCGACCACTGGGGCGGCCCGCACCACGTACGGAACGCGGCCGACGCCGCCGCCGATCTGGACCGCCTGCTGTCCGCCGGGGCGTCCGTCAACATCTACATGTTCCACGGCGGCACCAACTTCGGCTTCACCAACGGCGCCAACCACAAGCACGCCTACGAGCCCACCGTCACGTCGTACGACTACGACGCCGCGCTCACCGAGTGCGGTGACCCGGGCCCGAAGTACCACGCCTTCCGGGAGGTCATCGCCCGCCATACCGGCGTCCCCGACGAGCCCGTCCTGGCGCCCGGCCCCAAACTGCCGCCGACCGGTGTCGAGTTGGACGGCCGGGCACCCCTGCTGCCTCTCGTCGGCGCGCTCGCCGCTCCCGTCCGTACCGACGACCCCGTGACCATGGGCGAGCTCGGGCAGCACGCCGGCTACGCGCTCTACCGCACCGTCCTGCCCGCCTCCGGTGACGGCCTGCTGCACTTCGCCGGCGGGGTCGGCGACCGTGCCCAGGTCTTCGTCGACGGCGCACCCGTCGGTGTGCTGGAGCGCGAACGCCACGACGAGACGCTGCCGGTGCGCATCCCGCACCCGGGAGCCAGGCTGGAGGTGCTCGTCGAGAACATGGGCGGCGTCAACTACGGGCCCCGCATCGGAGCCCCGAAGGGCCTGCTCGGGCCCGTCTCCTTCAACGGCACGGCCCTGCGCGGCTGGGACTGCCACGCGCTGCCGCTGGACGACCTGGAGGCGGTGCCGTTCACCCCGGGCGACGGGACGGCGGTCACCGTGCCTGCCTTCCACCGCGGCACGTTCGAGGTGGACACGCCCGCCGACGCCTTCCTCGCCCTGCCCGGCTGGACGAAGGGGCAGGCCTGGGTCAACGGCTTCCACCTGGGCCGCTACTGGAACCGCGGCCCGCAGCACACGCTGTACGTCCCCGCGCCGGTGCTGCGGCCGGGCGGCAACGAGCTGGTCCTGCTGGAACTGCACGGCACCACCGCCACCCGCGCGCAGCTGACCGACACGCCCGACCTCGGCCCGGAGAACACCTGGTGACCCCGCACCGGCTGCGCGTGCCCGCGCCCTCCGCTCCCCCGCCGACCGGCCACCTGCCCTTCGCGGACGCGCCGGGCGTGCCCGATCCGATCGAGGTCACCGGCCGCTGGCTCACCCGCGGCGGCCGTCCCTGGTTCCCGGTCTCCGGCGAGTTCCACTACTCCCGCTACCCGGCCCGGGAGTGGGAGGAGGAACTGCTGAAGATGAAGGCGGGCGGCGTGACCGCCGTCGCCTCGTACGTCATCTGGATCCACCACGAGGAGACCGAGGGGCGGATCCGCTTCGACGGCGACCGGGACCTGCGCCGCTTCGCCGAGCTGTGCGCCCGCCACGGCCTGGACTTCATCCCGCGGATCGGCCCGTGGTGCCACGCGGAGGTACGCAACGGCGGCCTGCCCGACTGGCTGCTCGCCCGCGTCCGGGCGCCGCGCACCGACGATCCGGCCTATCTGGAGCCCGTACGCGCCTGGTTCGCGGCGGTCGCGGAGCAACTGCGCGGTCTGGACCGGGCGCACGGCGGCCCGATCGTCGCGATCCAGATCGAGAACGAGCTCTACGACCAACCCGGCCATCTGCGCACCCTGAAGCGGCTGGCCCAGGAGGCCGGGCTGAGCGCGCCGCTGTGGACGTCGACCGCCTGGGGCGGGGTCCAGCTCCCGGGCGACGAACTGCTCCCGCTGTACGGAGGCTATCCGGAGGCGTTCTGGACGGAGGCGGACGGCGGCTGGCCCGACACCTGCCGCAAGCACTTCTTCTTCACCCACGAGCGCGACGACGAGGGCATCGGCGCCGATCTGCGGCCCACGACCGTACGCGGCGCCGGCCCGGAACCGGCGGACCGATTCCCCTGGGCCACCTGCGAGTTGGGCGGCGGCATGGCGGTGGCCTACCACCGGCGGCCCCGGGTGGAGGCCGCCGACGTGGCCGCGCTGGGGCTCACCAAGGTCGGCTGCGGTTCGGTGTGGCAGGGCTACTACATGTTCCACGGCGGCACGAACCCACCCGGCGAGCTGACGACCCTTCAGGAGTCGCACACCACCGGCTATCCCAACGACCTGCCGGTCCTGACCTACGACTTCCAGGCCCCGCTCGGCGAATACGGCCAGGTGCGCTCCTCGTACCACGAACTGCGGCTCCAGCACCTGCTGCTGGCCGACTTCGGGCACCGGATCGCTCCCATGGAGTCCGTGCTGCCCGAGCGGCTGCCGACGGGGCAGCACGACCGGGAGACGCTGCGCTGGGCCGTCCGTACCGACGGCTCCTCGGGCTTCCTGTTCGTGACCAACCACCAGCCGCACGAGCCGCTGCCCGACCACCCCGACACGGCCTTCACGGTCGACTTCCCCGACGCGCCCGCGCTGACGCTGCCGAGCGCTCCCGTCACCGTGCCCTCCGGCGCCTGCTTCTGCTGGCCCCTGCGGCTGGACGTGGCCGGGCTGCGGCTGGAATGGGCGACCGCGCAGCCGGTGTGCACCGTCGAGGCGGGCGGACGTACGGTCCTGGTGCTGGCCGCGACCGACGGCATCACGCCCGAACTGGCCCTGGACGCGGACACGGTGGCGTCTGTCGCGATACCGTCCGGGGAAGTCACGCCGGTCGGCGGCCGGATCCTGGTCAGCGGAGTGCGGCCCGGCACCGACGCCCTGGTCGAGGTGGACGCCGCCGACGGTTCACGCGTCGGGCTGCTGGTCCTGGACGCGGCGACGGCCCGCACCGTCTACCGGGGTGACGCCTGGGGAGCCGAGCGGCTGGTGCTGTGCGGGGACGGCGTCGTCTTCGACGGTGCCGAGGTACGGCTGCACAGCCCGGCCGCCGAGCCGTCGTTCGCCGTGCTTCCCGCTCCGGATTCCGCCCCGGTGGTGGCGGGGACACGGGTGCGGGAGGCGGCGGACGGTGTGTTCACCCGCTACACGATCGAGGCCGCGCCCCTCCCGGACAGTACGGTGCCCGTCACCCTGGTCAGGCCCGCCGGTCCGGCTCCCGAGCCGGTGACCGGCGTGCAGGGGCGGGCGAGCGTGCCGGCGGACAAGTACGTGGAGACGGTGGCCGCCGAGTACCGCGTCGACGTACCGGAGGACCTGCTGCGGGCGCCTGCCGGTGTCCTGCTGCGACTGCGCTGGACGGGTGATCTGGCCCGGGCCCATGTGGGGGACGTCCTGGTCGCCGATCAGTTCTACTCGGGCCGGGTCTGGGACATCGGCCTGGACCGGCTGCCGGTCGAGGCGCTGAGAACGGAGGGCTTGCGGCTGAAGGTGCTGCCGTTGGCCGCGGACGCCCGGGTCCACGTGCCGGGACAGGTCGGCGAAGCATGGCGAGCGGCGGGTGTGCGGCACGCCGAGTGGGTGGTCACGCGCGCGTGGGCGGTGCGGGCCGGCTGAGAAATCCCACGGGCCCCGCCCGGCCTACGCTGGCTCCTGCCGGGCGGGGTCAGGACCGCCGTAACCGACGTCGAGGAATCACCCGCCATGACACCGAGCGCCACCGACAGCCCTGTCCCCAAGGGCCGCAGCAGGCGCAACTTCGCCGGTGCGCGGCCGGTGATGGCCGACGTGGCCCGGCTGGCCGGCGTCTCCAAGCAGACCGTCTCCCGGGTGCTCAACGACCATCCGGCCGTCCGCCCCGAGACGCGCGAGGCCGTCCTGGACGCCATGCGCACCCTCGGCTACCGGCCCAGCCGCAGCGCGCGGTCGCTGGCCAGCGGCCGGACCCGGATGCTCGGGGTCATCTCCTTCGACGCCGCCCGGTATGGGCCCGCGTCCATCTTGACCGCCATCAACACCGCGGCCCAGGAGGCCGGTTACCTGGTGAGCTCCATCGCGCTCGACACGGCCGACCACGACACCGTCGTGGAGGCCGTGAACCGGCTGTCGGCCGAGGGCGCGGACGGCGTCATCGCGATCGCCCCGCAGCAGTGGGTGGGCCGGGCCCTGGCGGAGACCGACCTCGGGACTCCCCTGGTGGTGCTGGAGAGCGCCCTCGACGACAGCACGCCCCTGGTCACCGGCGACTCCCGCACCGGGGCCCGCAAGGCGACCGAGCACCTCCTCGGCCTCGGGCACCCCACGGTCTGGCACATCGCGGGCCCCGCGGGATGGACCTCCGCCGACCACCGCCTGGAGAGCTGGCAGGCGACGCTCCAGGCGGCCGGTGCGGACATCCCGGCCCCGCTCGCCGGGGACTGGAGCGCCGACTCCGGGTACGACCTGGGCCGCCGGCTGGCCCGGCGCCCGGAGGTGACGGCGGTGTTCGCCTCGAACGACCAGATGGCGCTGGGTCTGCTGCACGCCCTGCACGAGTCCGGGCGGTCCGTCCCCGGGGACGTCAGCGTCGTCGGCTACGACGACATCCCCGAGGCCGGGCATCTCCTGCCGCCGCTGACCACCGTCCGCACCGACTTCGCCGAGATCGGCACCCGTTCCCTGCGGCTTCTGCTGGACCGCATCGACGGCCCCGGGGAGCAGCCTCGCGTCGACACGCTCGTCCCCGTGGATCTCGTGGTGCGGGCCAGCACCGGCCCGCCACCGCCGGTGGGCTGACGGGTTCGTCAGTCGTTTCCTTCGGCGGCGGCCCGCTGCCAGGCCGTCTCCCGCAGCAGCCGCAGGCCGTTCAGACCGACCAGGACCGTGGAGCCCTCGTGGCCCGCGACGCCCAGCGGCAGTGGCAGGTTTCCGGCCAGGTCCCAGACGACGAGACCGGTGATGAACACCCCGGCGATGACGAGGTTCTGCACGACCAGCCTGCGCGCGCGGCGCGAGAGGGCGACGGTGGCGGGGACCGCCGCGAGTTCGTCGCGCACGATCACGGCGTCGGCGGTCTCCAGGGCGAGGTCGGAGCCCGCCCGGCCCATGGCGATGCCGGTGTGGGCGGCGGCCAGGGCGGGCGCGTCGTTGACGCCGTCCCCGACGACCAGCACCTTGCGGCCCGCGCGCTCCATCTCCTGAACGGCCGTCAGCTTGTCCTGCGGCAGCAGCCCGGCACGCACGTCCTCGATGCCGGCCTCGGCGGCGAGGTGCGCGGCGGCCCGGGGGTTGTCGCCGGTGAGGAGCGTCGGGGCGGTGCCGGTGAGGGTGGTGAGCGCGGCGACGGTGGCGGCGGCGTCCGGGCGCAGCCGGTCGGCGATGCCGAGCAGCCCGGCGGGGGCGCCGTCGACGAGGACCAGGACGGCGGTACGGCCGGACTCCTCCAGTTCCCCGGCGACGGCGGCGACCGTGCTGCCGGTGCCGTCCAGGAGACGGGACGGGGCGCCGACGGCGATCGCACGGCCGCTCACGACGGCGGTCACTCCCACGCCGGGCGCGGAGGTGAAGTCCTGCGCATCGGGCAGGTCGAGACCGCGCTCGCGGGCAGCGTCCACGACCGCCCGGCCCAGCGGATGCTCGCTGGGCCGCTCGGCGGCTGCCGCCAGCGTCAGCAACTCCGCTTCGTCCAGGCCCGATCCGGGCAGCGGCCGGACGTCGGTGACGCGCGGGCTGCCCTCGGTCAGCGTGCCGGTCTTGTCCAGCGCGACCGCGTCGACCTGGCCGATCCGCTCCATCACCACGGCCGACTTCACCAGCACGCCGTGCCGTCCGGCGTTGGCGATGGCCGACAGCAGGGGCGGCATGGTCGCCAGCACGACCGCGCACGGCGAGGCCACGATCATGAACGTCATGGCGCGCAGCAGCGCGTCCGTGAGCTGCTCGCCGAAGGCGAGGGGCACCAGGAAGACGGCCAGGGTCGCGGCCACCATGCCCAGCGAGTACCGCTGTTCGACCTTCTCGATGAACAGCTGCGTGGGCGCCTTCGTCTCGGACGCTTCTTCCACCATCCGGACGATCCGGGCGATCACCGAGTCGGACGCGTCGCGCTCGACCCTGATCCGCAGGGCGCCGGTGCCGTTGAGGGTGCCCGCGAAGACCTCGTCGCCCGGCTCCTTCGCCGCGGGGAGCGGCTCGCCGGTGATGGTCGCCTGGTCCACGTCGCTCGCCCCGTCCAGTACTCGGCCGTCGGCGCCGACGCGCTCACCGGGGCGGACGAGGACGGTGTCGCCGACCGCCAGCTCCTCGACGGGCACGGTCTGTTCGCCGCCGTCCGGAGTCAGCCGGGTGGCCGTGGCGGGGGCGAGATCGAGCAGGCCGCGGACGGAGTCGGCGGTGCGGGCGGTGGCCAGCGCCTCCAGCGCGCCCGAGGTGGCGAAGATGACGATGAGCAGGGCGCCGTCCATGACCTGCCCGATCGCCGCCGCGCCCAGTGCGGCGACGACCATCAGCAGGTCGACGTCGAGCGTGCGCTCCTTGAGCGCTTTGAGCCCTTCCCAGCCCGGCTCCCAGCCGCCCGTGAGGTACGACAGGGCGTAGAGCGGGCCCCAGGTCCAGGAGGGTGCGCCGGTCAGCTGCAAGGGCAGCGCGAGCAGGAACAGGACGGTGGCCGCCGCGGCCCAGCGCGCCTCGGGGAGCGCGAGGACACGGGTACGCCGCCGGGGCACGGTCCCGGTGCGCGCGGGCTGTGCCCGGTCGACGGGCTGCGGCGTGAGGGTGGAGGTCATCAGAAGAGTCCTTCGGGCGGGGGCATGCCTCCCCACCGTACAGGAACACATGAAGACTGATTCATGTCTTCATCGGTGACCGGACGCCCATGGCGGACGTCCACGGGGGAACTCGACGCGCCCCCGGGGGCCGATGCGAGCCCGGGCCGCTTTCGTGGAAGGGAGGGCCCAGTTGGGCACGGAAGTGACCGCACGACCGGCGGGGTACCGGCAGGTGATGTCGGTGCCCGGGTGGCGGCCCTGGGCGCTGACCACACTGCTGAGCCGGATCCCCGACGCGATGGCGCCGCTGGCGCTCGTGCTGCTGGGCCATCAGACGGGATCGTTCACCGTCGGCGGACTGGCCTCCGGCGCCCACGCCATCACCGAGGCCGCGCTGGCGCCGTGGCTCGGCGTGCTCGCCGACCGGTGGCGCGGCCACCGCTACGTGCGGGTGGCGCTGGTCGTCCGCGCCGCCGCCTACACCCTGCTGGCCGCCACCGCCACCGTGCTGCCCGCCGCGGCCCTGGTGATCCTGGCGGGCGTTGCGGGCGGCATCGGGGCCGGAGTGCCCGGACAGCTCAGAGCGCTGCTCGCCCGCACCACGGACCCGCCACTGCTGCACCCGGCGATGAGTCTGGACACCACGCTGCTGGAGCTGGCCTGGACCATAGCCCCGGTCGGCGTGTCCGTGCTGGTCGCCGTCGGCGACCCCCGGCTGGCGGTGGCCACCATGGCCGTGCTGGCCGCCACCGCGGCACTGGCCTCGCTGCGCCTGCCGACGGCACCGTCCGACGGCGACGGGGCCGACGGCGCCCGGCGTTCAGGACTGGCGCTGGGCCCGGTCCTGCTGCGCGCGGCCCTGCCCTCCCTCGCTCTGGCCCTGGTCGGCGGCTTCGCCGGCGGCGTCCTGGACACCGCGGTGCCACCCGTGCTGGACGCCTCCGGTTCGCCCGCCTCGCTCGCCGGGGTCCTGTTCACCGGCTACTCCGTCACCAGCGTCGTGGGCGGGCTGATCTACGGGTTACGGCGCTGGCCGGGCAGAATCCACCGCCAGGCGGCGGCGCTGCTGGCGGCCCTGTGCCTGGCCCTGCTGCCCGCGGCGCTGGTGCCCAGCCTGCCGGTCATCGCGGTGAGCATCGTGGCGGCGGGGCTGTTCGCCGCGCCGCAGCTCACCGCCCGCTCTCTGACCCTGCAGCGGGACCTGCCGGAGTCGGCGTGGAGCGCCGGGTTCTCCGCCCTCTACGCCGCCAACGGCGCGGGGTACGGCTTGGCCGGTTTCGTCGTCGCCGCCCTGCTCCCCCTGGGCGCGCACTTCGCCTTCGCCGTCCCCCTGGCGGTCTGCCTCGCCGCCGCCGTCGTCGCCTTCCTCCCTTCAGGAACCGCCCTTGAGTCAGACAAGCCCTAGTTGTGCTGTCCGGACAGGTTGGTGACGCGGCTGGCTGGGGTGTGGCCGCCGATGCCGGTGTGGGGTCGGTGGTAGTTGTACCAGTCCAGCCAGTCG